>CAMLSD010000027.1 GCA_946482595.1 uncultured Comamonadaceae bacterium | reverse complement strand
CCGCACCGAGGACGTCGGGCTCAACGAGACGATCTCGATCGGCAAGAACCGCAGCAAGACGGTCGGCCAGAACGACAGCCTGAGTGTCGGGGCCAACCGCAGCAAGCAGGTCGCCAGGAACGAGAAGGACAGCATCGGCAAGAACTGGAGCATCAAGGTCGGCAAGACCAAGACCGAGACCATCGGCATGGCCTCCATGCAGAACGTCGGGCTCGGGCGCCTGGACAACGTCGGGCTGGGCTACAGCCTGAATGTCGGTGCCCTCATGTCCACCGTGGTCGGCCTGCATCAGACCACCCAGGTTGCGATGAACAAGAGTGCCAACGTCGGCAAGCGCTACAGCCTGAACGCCGGCGAGCAGATCGAACTGGTCTGCGGCGGATCCAGGATCGTGCTGACCCCCGAAGCCATCTACCTCGACAGCCCGGAGATCCACGTCAAGTCCGGTAGCTACGTCCATGTCGACGGCCCGTCGGACGTGATCATCAACAGCGGCAGCGCCCAGTCGGCCCCCGGGGGCTCGGACTCATCATCGAACGCGGGTTGAGCCATGGCGATGCTGGAGAGTGTCACGCCGTTTGCCATGGCCCACTACCGCAAGGCCGGCTGGGGCCTGATCGAGGTCGACGTGCTGGCAGTGCGCGCGACCTACCAATGGAGCCAGCATGGCGAGCCCCTGGCGATCGCGCCGGTTCAACTGCCTCTGCGCTGGGGTGAACAGTACGCCGGCCCCGAGGATCAGCCGCTGCGCTCCATCGTCGCCGAGGACGGTGACGTGGAGATCGGCAAGCTCAGGACGGACGTGCACGTCCAGGGCTACCTGCAGGCGCCGGGCGGCATCGCGCGTCGCGAGTGGCTGGTGGGGGTCGGTGTCGGGCCGGTCAACAAGTCCATGCGGGTGACCGGCCCCCGTCGCTTCGAGCGCAATGCGCTGGGGATGTGGCGCGCGACGCGGCCGGATCCTGTGGAGCGGGTCAGGCTGGACTACCGCCAGGCGTTCGGTGGCTGCTGGTTGGCCGATACGCTGGATGAGCATGGTGAGCGCGAGTACGCCGCCGCCGCCATGAACCCGGCCGGGATTGGCTGGCTACCCAAAGCGCAGGACTTGCACTCACTCAGTCCCGCGGCACGCTCACAGATCAAGGCCCAGGTGCAGCAGATCCGCTCGCTTGCTGCGCCGCAGTTCGAGCTTTCCAGACAGGCCTTGAGCAGCCCGTATGACCGGCAGCCACCTCAAGGGTTCGGGCCGATCGCCCGCTGGTGGAGTCCTCGCCGGGAGCGGCAAGGCACCTTTGACGACTACTGGCGCACTTACCGCTACCCTGAATGGCCGGACGACTTCGATGCGCTGTTCTACAACAGCGCCCATCCCGACCTGATGTCCAAGCAGCATCTTCGCGGCGACGAGGAGATCGCCCTGGCCAACTGCATCAACGAGGGCGCCCGGCGCGAAGGCGATCTCTGGATGCTGCGCACCCACCTACCCGGCATGGCGATCTATGCCATCGCGGAATTCACCAATGGCCAGCGCCAGTGGCTGAACTTCCTGCTTGACACCATCGTCATCGACCTGGACACACGCCAGGTCAGCATGACCTGGCATGCGCTGTGCACGCACGAGCTGCGCTTGAAGCGGGCGATCATCGGCGGCATCGGCCTGGGCCTGCTGGCCGAGGTGAAGGCCAGAATGGCGCGCAGCGCTGGCGCAAGCCGCTTGGCACCGCGGGCAGTGGCGCCATGAGCGGCGGCACCTCCCAGCACGCTGGCAACGCCGACGCGCAGTGGCACGCCCTGGTCATCGAGCCCGATCTGTGCCGTGTCGGCAAGAGCATCATCGGCTTCAGCAGCTTTGCCGCCCTGGACCAGTGCGTCACACATTCACCCAACGTCTATGCCGATGGTGAGCGCGTCTACCGGGTCGATGACATCTTCCGCACCGTGCAGGCCGATGCCGGCCGGCACATCGTGGCCGGCACATCGCGGGGCAGCGGCCATGTCAGGATCCTCGCCGGGCAGGACGACGTCAAGCTCAACGGACTGCCCGTGGCCCGCCATGGAAGTGCCTGTATGGTCAACTGCAATGCGCAGGGGATCGGTGGAGCCCGCGGCACCTTGGTGACCGAGCTGAAGCCCACGCCGCGCTCAGTCTGGCGGCGCATGGCTGACGAGTCGGGCAAGGTGTTGAGCGACGCCTGGAACGACCTCAAGCAAACCACCAGCACCGTTTGGGAAGCGCTGCCCTGGACTTCGGATGCCGCAACAACGGCTGCGGCGCGCTCGCGGATCGGCGACGGGGTCATGGGCAGCCTGCAGGGCATCGGGACCCTGATGGGTCCGGACCCGAACTTCGTGCAGGCGGCGTACCTGAGCGGCAACGAGCAGAGCATCGCGCTGGTGCAACAGATGCAGGCCAGCCAGCAGCAGGCCGCGGGGGCCATCGTGGACTCCATGGGCCAGAGCTGGCGCGATGCCCAGGCACGCAGCGGCTGGGCCGGAGCCATGGCCATGGTGGGCACGGGCATCGTGGTCGAGGCGCTGGGCGGCAAAGGGGTCGGCGCGATCGCCAAGGTTGCCGAGCGCATTCAGGAGATCTCCAACTTGGCCAAGAGCCCGCTGGACGCGGCGCGCATGTTGAGCGATGAGCTCAGCGCGGCGCGCAAGGCAGGCGCCGGGCCGGACGAGCTCAAGCTGCTGGAAGAGGCGCGCGCGCAGAAGCTGGCCGAAGCCCGGGCAAGCAGCGGTGGCGCCGGCGGAGATGGGGGAGACGCTGCCGGACGCAAAGGCGTGTACGTGCGCGCCACCCGCGTGCCGTGTTTCCACCCCTACGACAAGGCCAAGTTCAAGCGCATGGCGCCTGACCAGCAACGGGCCTATCTTGATGAGATGGCCGCGCAGCTGAGACGGCAACAGGAAGCCATCAACGACATGACGGCTTCACAATTCAAGGCGGCACGTGAGGCGTTTGCAAAGCACGGGCGCAATCCGACGGCGGAGGGGGCGCAGGAAGACTATCGAACAAAGTTTTCGAACAGTGTGAGAAGTTCGATTCAGCGCAGTTTGCGGGATGGTGGAATGTCACCATCATCAGCAAGACGGCTTGCCACGCAGCGCACCGAAGAGCTGATGAGCAAGCTCTCAGCGCTGCACGAACCCGACATGGTCGCTGGTGGTTGGCTCAAGCCGGATCCTCAAGGCATGGGCCGAGCCGATGTGAACTCCTCCATTGGCGGCAGTTGGCCACAAAGGGGACGTGCGTCGACCATGGACAATGCAGCCAGGGATGCAATCGCTGCGGGACACGGCGAACGCAAGATGAACGTTCAGCTGGAAGTGTGCAGAGGAAGAGGCCTGAGATGAGCGAAACGAGAGACGAGGACTTTGCGTACTTCATCGAGGAGTTCGGCGAAGCTGAGGTCAGGCAGCAGCCTCACCTCGAAGACATTGAGCGCTGGCGAGGCCGTCTGCCAGACCGGTTGCTGCAGTACTGGCAGGACGAAGGCTGGTGCGCCTACGCCAAGGGGCTGTTCTGGACCGTGGATCCGCAGGTGTACGAAGACACAGTGGATGAATGGCTGGACGGCTCCCCACTGGAACAGATCGATGCCTACCACGTGATTGCGCGCACGGCGTTCGGTGAGTTGTACCTGTGCGGAGAGAAGTCGGGCTGCGGCGTGCACGTCGTCCCTCACCTGAATGCCATCTTTGCGAGCGATGTGAAGCCCAAGTCGACAGCCCGCCTGGAACAGCTGTTGCCGCGATTCTTCTCGAGCATGATCGTGAGCGATTGCGAGATCACCGACGACCAGAAGCAACCCCTGTTCAACCGTGCACTGCAGACACTGGGCCCGCTGGCCGCGGACGAGATGTACGGTTTCGAGCCCGCCCTCGTGGCCGGCGGCAGCAAGGCGCTGTCCCACCTGCGCAAGGTCAAGATCCTCCCGCACCTGAGCATCCTGCGCCAGATGGCCGCGCCGATCATGCCCTACGGCATCATGGACATCGACAAGCTCGTCAAGGACAACAGCTAGTTTTCCTGGAGCGCGGAGTCCGGCGACTCGGTGGGCGCGGCGTCGGCAAGACGCGAGTGGCGCCCTCTCTGCCGCCACGAGCCAGACACCGCGGCACGAGCACGACGCCCTGCGCCAGCGCGTGGCCACACGGCTGCCCAACGGGCGGCGCCTGCAGGTGCAGTGCTACGGCTTCAGCCCGGTGGGCCAGCTGCTGCAGGCCACCACCCCCACGCTGAGCGAGACCTTCGCCTTCGGCCGCCGCGTGGCCAAGCGCGTGGCCTGCCCCGGCCAGCCCGAGCGCACCACCCTGTTCGTCTGGGACGGCGACACCCTGCTGCAGGAGATCGACGCCCAGCGCACCGTCACCTACGTGTACGAGCCCCAGTCGTTCGTGCCCCTGGCCCGTGTGCAAAGCACCGAGTCCCTGGCCCACTACCCCCCGGACAGCGTGGCCATCGCCACCGTGCACGACTGGGCCCCGCCTCGCCTGGGCGATGTCTCACCCGACGCACCGCACGACGCCCACCTGGGCGCCTGGCAGCACCACCTGCGCTGGCAGCAGGCCCTGCTAGACGAAGCCCGCGCCCAGGCCGCCTATGACACACACTCCGCCAGCGCTCACACGGTGGACATCTGCCATCTCTACGAATGCGACCACCCGGGCACCCCGCAGATGCTGCTGGACGACCAGGGCCGCACCGCCTGGAGCGCCCACTACCGCGCCTGGGGCCGCATCGAGCGGCTGGAGGTCAACGACATCGACCAGCCCCTGCGATTCCAGGGGCAGTATGAGGATGCGGAGACCGGGCTGTACTACAACCGGCATCGGTACTACGATCCGGAGGCGGGGCGGTATGTCACGCAGGATCCCATCGGTCTCATTGGCGGAGTCAATCTATACAGCTATGTAGCAAGCCCGACGACCTGGATTGATCCGGTCGGGTTGTCGCCGCAGAGTCCAGCGCGACTTCTCAAGAACATCTCCGAACTTCGAGCGGGCAAGGATGTAACCGTCTGCTCGTATAAGGAAGCCGATGCAGTGCTCTACGGCGCTTTCCCTGACGCTCAGAAGGTCGCCGGAGCAGGTGAAAAGTCGGCTGAGAAATTGGCAATAGACAAGGCCAAGTTCAAGGAGCTCAGGCAACTTGGGAACGGGAAGGCGACCTTCCACAAAGACTACAAGATGATCTCTGGCACGAACGTCCTGTTTGGTCATGAGTCCCTCCCAGAGGGCCATCCGCACAAGCACGTTCCTCATATCAACGTGATCACCCCTGAAGGCAACAAGGCAACCATCTACGTCGAGAAAGCATGCAGACGGAAGTGACTTCCCAGATGCTGACGCGAGCAAAGTATGCCGTACATCAGCGCCCCATCCGGGTTTCCTACGACTACCAAGTAGATGGGGAACCGGCATGTAGGGAGACGTTCCTATCTCGAAAAGGAGACGGGTCTGGTTACGTGATCGGCCATGACGACTATCTTGAGAAGTTTGTCGATGTCCCGGATCTTCACTTCAAGTATGAGCGCCATGAGTTCGAGGACTTGGCTCTTGCTCTAGCCTTCTTGATTCAGAACTATCCAGCAGATGCGATCGAACTCCTCGGTTGACACCGAAAGACCACGCCAATCGACGGCCCCTCGTCGTTCCGCATGGAGCATGCGACAACCACCTCCCGCCGGTGCGCCCCGGACGATCGACGCACGACCATCACGATCCCGCACCACGCACCAGCCGACACTCAGATCACGTTGTCTTCCTGCACCCGCTCACCCCGCAGCCAGCGTGCAGGCGCCAGCGCGCTGCAGTCGAGTGTCACGGGCCGGCCGTGCACGATGAGCTCGGCCAGGTAGCGGCCCGCGGCGGCGGCGTGCTGCATGCCGTGACCGGAAAAGCCGGTGATGAACATCAGGCGCGGGTCGTCGGGGTGGGGGCCGAGCCAGGCGTTGTGGTCGTGCGGGTTGAACTCGTAGTAGCCGGCCCAGGCGGACTCGACGCGCAGGGCCTCGAAGCCGGGGATGCGCCGCGCCAGCGTGGGCCACAGCACCTCGTCGAATTCGGCATGGTCCACGTCCAGCGGCAGGTCGGCGCGGTCGTCGGCCGGTGCGATGCCGCCGATGTAGTGCCGGCCTTCGGGGCGCAGCCACACGCCGCTGGTGTCGATCAGCAGCGGGCAGCGGTGCAGCACGGCAGGCGATGACATCACGAACACGCAGCGGCGGCGTGCCTGCACCGGCAGTTCGAGCCCCATCCAGCGCGACACCGTCTGGGACCAGGGCCCGGCAGCGTTGACCACCCGGTCGGCGCCGAGTTCGCCGTCGGTGGTCTCGACCACCACGGCGTCGGCCGTCAGGCGCAGGCCGAGGGCCTCGGCCTGCCTGAACTGCACCCCCAGCGCGCGGGCCTTGCGCCGGAAGGCCTGCAGCAGCGAATAGCCGTCGAACCAGCCCTCACCACGGCGCCCCAGTGCGCCGAGCACCACACCGTCGAGATCGAGCCACGGGAACTCACGCTGCAGCGCTTGCGGTCTCATCAGCTCCACGCTGGCCCCACAGGCCTGCTGCACTGCATGCCGGGCCTGCAGCGCGCCGGCCTGGGTGGCATCGGCCAGGTAGAGGTAGCCCTGTTCGGTGAAGTCCATCGCCGCCTCATGGCCGGGCACCCCCAGCAGGCCGGCCATGTCGCGCAGCACGTCCAGGCCGTGTTGCGACATGGCGATGTTCAGGGGCGTCGAGAACTGCTGACGGATGGAGCTGGCCGACAGTGCCGATGAGGCCGTGCGGTAGGTCGGGTCGCGTTCGAGCACCGTGATCTGCCCGGTGAAGGCCGGGTCGCGCGCCAGCGCCCAGGCGGTGGCGCATCCCATCACGCCGCCGCCGATGACAAGAATGTGTTCGCTCATGGGGGCATTGTGCCCACACCACCCGTTCAGGCCGGATTCAGCTTGGTGGCGCACGATCTCTTGCGATACTGCGCCCCAAGCATGCAAGCCATCTTCAACGTCACCTTTCCGTTTTTCGCGCTGGTGCTGTGCGGCTACCTGGCGGCGCACAAGCGTGTGCTGCCCGAAGCCGCCATCCCGGGCCTGAACATCTATGTGCTGTTCTTTGCGCTGCCGTGCATGCTGTTTCGCTTTGGTGCGTCCACGCCGTTCGACCAGCTGGTCAACCCGGTGTGGCTGGGGCTGTACATCCTGTGTGCGCTGCTGATCGTGTTCGTGACCATCAGCCATTCGCTGGCCAGCGGCATCGGCCTGAAGGACTCGGCCTTCGGCGCGCTGGTGGCCGCCTTCCCCAACACGGGGTTCATGGGCGTGCCGCTGATCGTGGCGCTGATGGGCGAACGCGCAGCCGGGCCCGTGATCGTGACCATCCTGGCCGATCTGTTCGTGACGAGTTCGCTGTGCCTGGCCCTGGCGCAGACCGAAGGCAGCCGCGGCCACCTGCGTGAAAGCGTCACCAAGGCACTGCGCGGGGCGCTGAGCAACCCGCTGCCCTGGTCGATTGCGCTCGGTGCGCTGGTGTCGGTGATGCAGTTTTCGCTGCCCGGGCCGGTCAACAAGATGATCGAGATGCTCGGCAACTCGGCCTCGCCGGTGGCGCTGTTCACGATCGGCGCGGTGCTGTGGCGCTCGCAGCAGGCGGTGCACGGCACGACACCGGTGTCGCACTACGCACCGGTGGTGTTCATCAAGCTGGTGGTCCACCCGGTGCTGGTGCTGGCGGCCGGGCTGGTGGCGGTGCGCATCGGGCTGCCGCTGGACACCTTTGCCCTCACCGCGCTGGTGCTGGCCGCGGCCCTGCCGTCGGCCAGCAACGTGTCCTTGCTGGCCGAGCGCTTCGGTGCCGACAATGGCCGCATCGCGCGCATCATCCTGTGGTCCACCGCGCTGGCCTTCGTGAGCTTCACCGCCACGGTGGGGCTGTTCGACGTCAAGCCACGCTGAGGCGGGGCCACGCAGCCCGGGCCCGGCCGGCGGTCAACGCGGCATCACGCGGACCTGGCCCACCTGTTCGAGCGGCCGCGGGTGCCCCAGGTGGTAGCCCTGCGCGTAGTCGATGCCGAGTTCGCGCACCCGCTCCAGCACGGCTTCGTTCTCGACGAATTCGGCGATGGTCTTGAGCCCCATGACATGTCCGATCGCGTTGATCGCCTGCACCATGGACAGGTCGATGCGGTCGCGCTCGATGTCGCGCACGAAGCCGCCATCGATCTTCAGGTAGTCGACCGGCAGGTTCTTCAGGTAGGCGAATGACGACAGGCCGCTGCCGAAGTCGTCGAGCGCAAAGGTGCAGCCCAGGCGCTTGACCTCGGTGATGAACTCGACCACCTTCGACAGGTTGGCCACGGCGGCGGTTTCGGTGATCTCGAAGCACACGGCACCGCGCGGCAGTGCATGCTGCTCCAGCAGGCTGCGCAAGGCCTCGCGGAAGCGCTCGTCCGACAGCGAGGCCCCGGACAGGTTGATGCAGTAGGTGCCGTCCAGCGCACCATGCTGACGGTACACGTCGCTCAGCCAGCCCAGGGTGTTGCGCACCACCCAGTGGTCGATGCGGGGCATGAGGTTGTAGCGCTCGGCTGCCGGCATGAAACTGCCCGGGCTGATGATGCGCCCGCCTTCGTCCAGCCGCAGCAGCACCTCGTGGTGTGTCCGTTCGTCGCCGTGCGGATGCAGCGGCACGATGGGCTGCAGGTACAGCCGCAGGCGGTCCTGGTCGAGTGCCGCCTGGAGCCGGGCCACCCACTGCATCTGGCCATGGTGTTCCATCAGGCGGGCGTCGTCGTGACGGTACACGTGCACGCGGTTGCGACCGCTTTCCTTGGCGGCATAGCAGGCGGCATCGACCGCGCTGAGCACGTCGGCCAGCACATGGTCCTGCGGGCCGATCTCGGCCAGGCCGATCGACACCCCGATGGCAAAGGCATGCCCCTGCCACGCGAAGCGGAAGTCCTCGATGGCCTCGCGCAGGCCCTCGGCCAGCCGCTGGGCATGGGCCATCGGGCAGTTGAAGAACAGCACGCCGAATTCGTCGCCGCCCACGCGCGCGAGCATGTCGCTGCCGCGCAGCCGCCCGCGCAGCAGGGCCGTCACCTGGCGCAGCAGTTCGTCGCCGGCCACATGGCCGCAGGTGTCGTTGACCACCTTGAACTGATCGAGATCGAGGTAGCCCACGATGTGTGACTCGTCGTCCAGTCGCGGCTTGGCCAGCACCTCGGCCAGCCGGCGCTCGAATTCGCGCCGGTTGGGCACACCCGTCAGCGCATCGTGGCTGGCCTGGTGGGTCAGCTCGTGCGCGAGGCTCAGCGCCTCGGTCACGTCGTGCAGCACCAGCACCACACCGATCACGAAACCGTCGCGCCCGCGGATCGGTGCGGCCGTGCATTGCACCGGGGTTCGGCTGCCGTCACGGTGCAGCAGGAAGTCATGTTCGTTGCGCTGCAGCGGCCGACCGACGTTGAGCACCGTGCGCACCGGGTTGTCGATGACCTCGCCCGATCGGGCGTCGACCAGCCGGAACACCGCGCTGATCGGGCGGCCCATGGCCTCTTCGGCCTCCCAGCCGGTGAGCCGTTCGGCCACCGGGTTCATGAACTGCAGCATGCCGCGCTCGTCGGTCGTCACCACCCCGTCGCCGATGGACGCCAGCGTCACCTGGGCAAGATCGCGCTCACGGTGCAGCTGGGCCTCGATCTGCTTGCGCTCGGTGATGTCGCGCACCAGGCCCGTGAGCTGCACCTCCTGGCCCAGCCGGCTTTCGCTGACCGCCACTTCCACCACCTGCGGGCCCTGACTGGCCGGCGCGAGCCGGAACTCCACATGTGCGCCCGGCGTGAGCAGGCGATGCAGCCGATGGTGATCGCGCACGCCAGCGTTCCTGAACAGGGTCGTGACCGTCTGGCCGATGGCCTGCCCGGCCGGCGTGGCAAACAGCTTTTCGGCGCCGGGGTTGAAGCTGGTGAGCACGCCGTCGCGGGTGAAGGTGATGACGCCGTCGCGCACGTCACGGACGATGGCGCGGGTCTGGTCGACCGCCTGCTCCAGCTTGTCCATGACCTGGTTGTAGCAGGCGGCGATCTGGCCCACCTCGGTGAAGGGTTCGGTGGGCACGCGGACCTCCAGCGCGCCGGTGCGCGCCTGGGCATTCATCGCGTCGAGCAGCTCGACCAGCTCGGTGCGCGCGCCGTGCTCGGACACATTCAGGCCCAGCAGCTCTTCCTCAGGCTGCACCCGCAACGGCAGCAGCCGGTCGATCAGGCGCAGCAGCACCCAGGCCGCACCAAACGCCCACAGCCCGCAGGTGAGCACACCCAGCACCTGCACGGCCGTCTGTGCCCCGCGCGACAGGCCGGTGCCCAGCACCTGCAGGTCACCGAACAGCCCGACGGCCACCGTGCCCCAGATGCCGGCGGCCAGATGGGCCGGGATGGCACCGACCGCGTCGTCCACCCGCAGGCGCAGCAGCAGCTCGTCGGCCAGCACCATGACCGCGCCGCCGATGGCACCGATCAGGCAGGCCTCGGCAGCGGAGACGGCGTGAGCCCCCGCGGTGATGGCCACCAGACCGGCGATCGCACCGTTGAGTGCATGCAGCACCTCGGCATACCCACGGCGCAGCCAGCCGATCGCCAGCCCCGCGAGGATGCCGGTGGCTGCGGCCAGGGCCGTGTTGACGATGATGCCGGGCACACGGCGATCCAGCCCCAGCGTGCTGCCGCCATTGAAACCGAACCATCCGAACGCCAGCAGCAGCACACCGAGCATGGCCATGGGCAGGTCACCCCCCGGGATCTGGCGCGGGGCCTGCCCGGGCACGAAGCGCCCGGTGCGCGGGCCGATCACCAGCACGGCCGCCAGCGACACCCAGCCGCCCACGCTGTGCACCACGCTGGAGCCGGCAAAGTCGACAAACCCCTTGGCGGCCAGCCAGCCCGGCACGGCCGTGGCCTGGCCCAGCAGCCCCTCCAGCACACCGCCCCAGGCCCAGTGGCCGAACACCGGGTAGATGATCAGCCCGACCACCGAGGTGGTGACCAGGTAGGCCGAAAAGCGCATGCGCTCGGCCACCGCCCCTGACACGATCGTGCATGCGGTGGCGCAGAACATCACCTGGAACAGGAAAAAGGTGGCCAGCGCCGTGTTCGAGCCGGCACCCACCGGGGTGAAGAAGTGGCCCAGGCCCAGCCAGCCTGCGGCACTGGGGCCGAACATCAGCCCGAATCCGATGGCCCAGTAGAGCACCGCGGCCACCGCAAAGTCGGTCAGGTTCTTGATCGCCACGTTGATGGCGTTCTTGCTGCGCGTGAGCCCCGATTCCAGGCACAGGAAACCCGCCTGCATCGAAAACACCAGGCCCGCACACAGCGTCACCCACAGCATGTCGATGGCGGATCGATCCAGCATGGGCACGTTCCCCGCGATCACGAGGAACCCGCCGCAAGGCGGAGGGTCGTGCAGATCACCGGGTCGGCGATCACCGGGTCGGCGGACGGGCCACCGTCACCGCAGGTCGGACACGAAGGCATGGGGGCGGGTTGGTTTGCATTTGGTTACTTAGTGGCAGCAAGTTCCGAGCCAGCCGCAACTCGCCTTGCGACACCGCCTGTCAAGAAAGTCACGCCGTCGTGCGTTGCCTCAAGGCTATCGAGGCGATTCACACGATCAAATGTCCGAACGGCCCGGTATCCCGTAGTCTTCCATTGTCGATTTCAATCAGTCACAACAATCTGATAGAAGAATGACCATGATCGATACGCTGATCGAGGTTCTGGCCCATCTGGCAGCCGCCGGCTGATCCAGGCAACCCCAGCCTCCCTTCGTCCACTGCAGGAGCACGCCATGTCCAACGAAGCCAAATGCCCATTCCACGCGCCCGCCGGCGGCACCACCAACCGCGACTGGTGGCCCGAGCAGCTCAACCTGAAGGTGCTGCACCAGCATTCCAGTCTGTCCGACCCGATGGACCCGGACTTCGACTACGCGCGTGAATTCAAGAGCCTGGACCTGAACGCGGTGAAGGCCGATCTGAACGCCCTGATGACCGACTCGCAGGACTGGTGGCCGGCGGATTTCGGCCACTACGGGCCGCTGTTCGTTCGCATGGCCTGGCACAGCGCGGGCACCTATCGCACGGGTGACGGCCGGGGTGGCGCCGGCCGCGGCCAGCAGCGTTTTGCGCCACTGAACAGCTGGCCCGACAACGTGAGCCTGGACAAGGCGCGCCGCCTGCTGTGGCCGATCAAGCAGAAGTACGGGCGCAAGATCTCCTGGGCCGACCTGATGATCCTGGCCGGCAACGTCGCCCTCGAGTCGATGGGCTTCAAGACCTTCGGTTTTGGCGGCGGCCGGGCCGACGTGTGGGAGCCGGACGAGGACGTCTACTGGGGCAAGGAAAAGACCTGGCTGGCTGACGAGCGCTATCGCGGCGACCGTGACCTCGAGAACCCGCTGGCCGCCGTGCAGATGGGCCTGATCTACGTGAACCCGGAAGGCCCGAACGGCAACCCCGACCCGGTGGCCGCGGCACGCGACATCCGCGAGACCTTCGCCCGCATGGCGATGAACGACGAAGAGACCGTCGCGCTGATCGCCGGTGGCCACACCTTCGGCAAGACCCACGGGGCAGGCCCGGCGTCGCATGTGGGCGCCGACCCGGAGGCCGCGCCGATCGAGCAACAGGGCCTGGGCTGGACCAGCAGCTTCGGCACCGGGCGAGGCGCCGACACCATCACCAGCGGCCTGGAGGTCACCTGGACCACCACACCGACCCAGTGGAGCACGAACTTCTTCTGGAACCTCTTCGGCTACGAATGGGAGCTGAGCAAGAGCCCGGCCGGCGCCCACCAATGGGTGGCCAAGGGCGCGGGCGCGACCATCCCGCATGCGTTCGACCCGTCCAAGAAGCTGGTGCCCACGATGCTCACCACCGACCTGTCGCTGCGCTTCGACCCGGCGTACGAGAAAATCTCGCGCCGCTTCATGGAACACCCTGAGGAGTTCGCCGACGCCTTCGCGCGCGCATGGTTCAAGCTCACCCACCGCGACATGGGCCCGCGCGCACGCTACCTGGGGCCGGAGGTGCCGGCCGAGGAACTGCTCTGGCAGGACCCGATCCCGGCCGTCGACCACCCGCTGATCGATGCCCAGGACATCGACACCCTCAAGCGCCAGGTGCTGGCCTCGGGCCTGAGCGTGTCGCAGCTGGTGTCGACCGCCTGGGCCTCGGCCTCGACCTTCCGCAGCTCGGACAAGCGCGGCGGCGCCAACGGCGCGCGCATCCGCCTGGCGCCGCAGAAGGACTGGGCCGTCAACCAGCCCGAGCAGCTGGCCGCCGTGCTCAAGGTGCTCGAAGGCATCCAGGCCGAGTTCAACGCGGCACAGTCAGGCGGCAAGAAGGTGTCGCTGGCCGACCTGATCGTGCTGGCGGGCACTGCAGCCGTCGAACAGGCCGCGCGGGCGGCCGGGCAAACGGTGAACGTGCCCTTCACCCCCGGGCGCATGGACGCCTCGCAGGAACAGACCGACGTCGAGTCGTTTGCCGTGATGGAGCCGTTTGCCGATGGCTTCCGCAACTGGCAGAAGGCCCCGTCGTCGGCCTCGACCGAGGCGATGCTGGTCGACCGTGCCCAGCTGCTGACGCTGACCGCGCCCGAGATGACGGTGCTGGTGGGCGGTCTGCGGGTGCTGGGTGCCAATACCGGGCAGACGCCGCATGGTGTGTTCACCCAGCGGCCCGAAGTGCTGAGCAACGACTTTTTCGTGAACCTGCTGGACATGGGCACACAGTGGAAGCCGGCTTCCGAGGCGCGCGACGTGTACGAAGGGCGTGACCGCCAGAGTGGCGAACTGCGCTGGACCGGCACGCGCGCCGACCTGGTGTTCGGCTCGAACTCGCAACTGCGTGCGCTGGCCGAGGTGTATGGCAGCGCCGATGCGCAGGCCAAGTTCGTGCACGACTTCGTGGCGGCCTGGACCAAGGTGATGAACCTGGACCGCTTCGACCTGGCCTGATCGAGGCGCCGCCCCCGCGCAGGACTGTGGCATTTTGCCCAGTCCAGTGCGGGGACTTTGCGACGCGCATTGACAAGACCCCACCAACTCGCCAACACTGAAAGCCATGACCACCGCCGCATCCCTGCTGCTTCTAGCCCTACTAGCCACCTCCGTGCTGGCTGGCATGGGTCGTCTGCGGTCATCTCAACGTCGTCTCGCCCGAGTGCGTCGTTAAGCCTCCCGAACCGAACACCCCTCCACGGCCAGCGATCTCGCTGGCCGTTTTGTTTTGTCCGCGCCCTTTCTTGCACCTCCTGCCCCAGCCCACGTCATGACGGCATCGATCTTCACGCACCTGCACCCCGTCGCCCGACGACTAAGCCCCGGTTGCCCGGCCGCGATGCGGTGGCCGTCGGGCAGCCCGGTTGCGGCCACACCCTCTTTCTGACCCCATTGCAGGAGCACCCCATCATGTTGAAAGACCCGAGCCGCAAGTACCCGGCCTTCCCGCCCGTCGCATTGACCGACCGCACCTGGCCCGACCGCACCCTGACCCAGCCGCCGATCTGGATGAGCACCGACCTGCGCGACGGCAACCAGGCGCTGTTCGAACCCATGGACGGCCCCACCAAGTTGCGCATGTTCGAGATGCTCGTGCGTGTGGGCTTCAAGGAGATCGAGGTCGGCTTTCCCTCGGCCTCGCAAACCGACTTCGACTTCATCCGCAAGCTGATCGAGGAAGACCGCATCCCCGAGGACGTCACCATCGAGGTGCTGACGCAGGCACGCGAAGACCTCATCGCACGCACCTTCGAGTCGCTGCGCGGCGCGCCGCGCGCCATCGTGCACCTCTACAACGCCACGGCACCGGCCTTCCGCCGCATCGTCTTCAACATGAGCGTGGACGAGGTGCGTGACCTTGCCGTGCACAACGCCCGGCTGATCCAGCAGTACGCAGCCCGCCAGCCTGAGACACACTGGACCTTCCAGTACAGCCCCGAGGTCTTCAGCGGCACCGAACTGACGGTGGCCCGCGACGTGGTCGATGCCGTGATGGACGTGTGGCAGCCCACGCCCGAGCACAAGGCCATCGTCAACCTGCCGGCCACGGTGGAGATGAGCACACCCAACGTCTACGCCGACCAGATCGAGTGGATGCACCGGCACCTGAAGCGGCGCGACAGCCTCGTGCTCAGCGTGCATCCCCACAACGACCGCGGCACGGCCGTGGCTGCCGCCGAGCTGGCCGTGATGGCCGGCGCCGACCGGGTCGAGGGTTGCCTGTTCGGCAACGGCGAGCGCACCGGCAATGTCGACCTCGTCACGCTGGCCCTCAACCTGTACAGCCAGGGGGTGCATCCGGGGCTGGACTTCTCTCAGATCAATGAAGTCGCCCGCACCGTCGAGGACTGCACCCAGCTGCCCATCCATCCGCGTCACCCCTATGTGGGCGACCTCGTCTTCACGGCGTTTTCGGGCTCGCATCAGGACGCGATCAAGAAGGGGTTTGCCGCGCAGCGCCCCGACGCGGTCTGGGAAGTGCCCTACCTGCCGATCGACCCGGCCGACGTGGGCCGCAGCTACGACTCGGTGGTGCGCGTGAACAGCCAGTCCGGCAAGGGCGGCATCGCCTTCCTGCTGGAGACCGGCTACGGGCTGGTGATGCCACGCCGCGCCCAGGTCGAGTTCAGTGCCGTGGTGCAGCGTGAGGCCGATGCGACCGGCACTGAACTCAGCGCCGCGCGCCTGTGGTCGCTGTTCCAGTCCGAGTACCTCGACCGCCACGACCCCGTGCGCTATGTGGCCCATCACAGCGTCGAGGACGGTGAACGAGTGCGTGTGCAGGTCGAGCTGGAGGTCGGCGGACGCCGCACCGTTGTCGAGGGCATCGGCAACGGCCCGCTCGATGCCGCCGTGCATGCGCTGGGCGTGCCGGTGCGCCTGGACAGCTACGAGGAGCGTGCCATCGGCAGCGGCTCGGATGCCAGCGCCATCGCCTTCGTCGAACTGGCCGCCCCTGGCGTGGCCGGCAGCACCTTCGGTGTGGGCCGCCACACCAACATCGTGACGGCCTCGGTGCTGGCGGTGATCAGCGGCATCAACCGACTGCATGCCCGCTCGGCCGATGCGGTGGCGCCCCTGGTGGCGGCGGGCGATGCGCAGCGGCGTGCCGCCTGACCATCGCTTCGCGCAACTTTACAAATGCAATTGAGATTGATTCGCATTTGCTGGCCTAGAATCGCCTGCTTTCACCGCCCCGGCCGACCGGGGCGGACCTGCAGCAAGGCGACATGGCTGGAACACAAGGCATCTCCGGGGCATCCGCCCTGCATCAGGCTCCCGAGGCACACGCCCGGCCGGACGCTGCCCGGCGCCGTGCGCGCTGGCTGAAGACGCTGCACCAATGGCATTGGGTCAGTTCGGCGCTGAGCCTGGTGGGCATGCTGCTGTTCAGCCTGACCGGCATCACGCTGAACCACGCCGGGCTGATCGAAGCCACGCCCCGCGTGGCCACGCGCACGCTGACCTTGCCGGACACACTGCAGGCCAGCCTGGCCGCCACCCCGGAGGCGGCATCAGCCACCCCGACCCCGCTGCCCGCCGAACTTGCCGCCTGGCTGGAGGCCGAGTTACGGCCCACGCTGGGCACGGCCCTGAGCGGGCGCGAGGCCGACTGGTCGCCCGACGAGATCCACCTGTCCCTGCCCCGCCCGGGCGGTGATGCCTGGTTGCGCATCGACCGGGCAAGCGGCACGGTCGAGGCCGAGGCCAGCGACCGGGGCTGGATCGCCTACTTCAACGACCTGCACAAGGGCCGCCATACCGGCGCGGCATGGGCCGCCTTCATCGACGTGCTGGCGGGCGCCTGTGTCGTCTTTTCGCTCACCGGTCTGCTGATCCTGAAGCTGCACGCCGCCCAGCGGCCGACCACCTGGCCGGTGGTGGGTTTCGGCCTGGTGGCCCCTCTGCTGCTTGCCCTGTTGTTCATCCACTGAGGACTCTTTTCCATGCAACTGCGCCACACCCTGGCCCTTGGTGCGCTGGTCGGCTCACCTGTGCTGGCGGCCGATCTGACCGTCGGCATCGAAGTGCCCCGCCTGAACGTCGCGGAATACCACCGCCCCTACGTCGCCACCTGGATCGAGGCGGTCGACAGTCGTGCCGTGACGAACCTGGCCGTCTGGTACGACGTGAAGATGCGCAACGACGAGGGCACCAAGTGGCTGAAGGACATGCGCCAGTGGTGGCGCAAGGGCGGGCGCGAACTCAAGGTGCCGGTCGATGGGGTGACCAGCGCCACCCGGCCGGTCGGCAAGCACGCGTTGCGCTTCAGCGAGGGCAAGTCACCGCTCACTTCGCTGGCCCCGGGCGCCTACCGCCTGGTCGTCGAGGCTGCACGCGAGGTCGGTGGCCGCGAGCTGTTGTCCATCCCGTTCCAGTGGCCACCGACTGCGGCCACCACCCTCACGGCCCAGGGCAGCACCGAACTGGGCGAAATCACGCTGGACCTCAAGCCCTGAGGCCCGACCACCCACCCTGCGGAGACCCTTCCATGCCCCGTCGTCTTGCCCTTGCCGCGGCCCTGAGCCTGGCGGCCCTCACCGCGCCGGCCGGCGCCCACAGCACCTTCTTGCTGCCTTCATCGACCGTGCTGTCCAAACCGCAATGGATCACCGTCGACGGTGCCGCCGGCAATGACATGTTCTTTTTCAACCATGCGCCGCTGCGCCTGGACAACCTGCGGGTGAGCGCACCGGACGGCTCGAGCGTCACGCCGGAAAACGTCATGACCGGCAAGCTGCGCAGCGTGTTCGACCTGCAGCTCACGCAGACCGGCACCTACCGCATCGCCAGTGCCTTTGCGGGCGTGACCGCACGCTACAAGGACCGAGCCACCGGCCAGTCCAGGGGCTGGCGCGGCAGCGCTGCCAGCTTCGAGCAGAACGTGCCGGCCGATGCCGTGGACCTGAATGTCAACGAGGCCGCCAACCGCCTCGAGACCTTCGTCACCGTGGGCAAGCCCAGCGAGATCCGCCCCAGCGGTGTCGGCCTGGAGTTCGTGCCGGTGACCCACCCGAACGACCTGTTCAGCGGCGAGCAGGCCACCTTCGGCTTTGTGCTTGACGGCCAGCCCGCAGCCGGCCTGGACGTCGAGGTGATCCCCGGCGGCAACCGCTACCGCAACCAGGTCGGCGCGTTCACCGTGAAGACCGACGCGCGCGGGCAGGTGCTCATCACCTGGCCGGGGCCCGGGATCTACCGCATCGAGGTCAGCACCCGCGACCAGAAGACCACGCTGAAGCAGGCCCGCGAACGCCGCCTGGGTTATGCCGCCATCCTGGAAGTGCTGCCGCAGTGAATGCGGCCGTGCTGCGGCTGCCGATGCAGGTGGAATTGCTCGGCCACACCATGGGCACGCGATGGTCGGTGCGGCTGTGGGGTGCGCTGCTGCCGCCGCTGTCGCGGCTGCGTGAGGGCATCCAGGCCGTGCTGGACGACACGGTCGCCCAGATGTCGACCTGGGAGCCCACGTCTGCCCTGTGTGCCTACAACCGTGCCCCGCCCGGCGCCCGGGTGCCGCTGCCGGCCGCGTTTGCCGAGGTGATGCGCTGTGCACTCGAGGTGGCGCGCACCAGCGACGGTGCGGCCGATCCCACGATCGGGCCGCTGGTCGACCTGTGGGGGTTCGGCCCCCCCGGGCCGATGCCCTGCCCCCCGGCCAGCGAGGCGCTGTCGCAGGCGCGCCGGCGGGTCGGATGGCAGCGTCTGCACTTCGAGCAAGGCCGCCTGCTGCAGCCGGGTGGTGTGGCACTCGATCTGTCGTGGATCGCCAAGGGCCATGCCACCGACCGCGTGGCCCGCTGGCTGCGCGAGGCCGGTGTTGCCCACGCCCTGATCGACGTGGGCGGTGAACTCAGGGCGATGGGGCACCGCACCGACGGGCAGCCCTGGCATGTGCAGGTGACGCTGCCCGGCACCGAGGACCACACCGGGCCGGTGCTGGGCCTGCGCGACCTCGCGGTGGCGACCTCGGGCGATGGCCTGCGTCACGTCATCCATGCCGGCCGGCGCTACGGCCACACGCTGGATCCCCGCACCGGCGCACCGGTGACGCACTCGCTGGCCAGCGTCACGGTGATCCACGACCACTGCATGCAGGCCGACGCCTGGGCGACCGCCTTGACCGTGCTCGGCCCCGAGGCCGGTCCGGCACTGGCGCGGCGGCTGCATCTCTCGGCATTGTTCGTGGCCCGCAGCACGCACAGCGCCGGTGAACTCGACCTGGCGATGACCGGCGCATTCGAGGCGGCGCTGGTCCACTGAGAAGGTGTGGCATGCCCATGACGGACCCCCTGCGCGGCTGGGCTGCTCTGGCCCTCCTCCTGGCATACGCCGCGATGTGCCTCGGCGTGGCCTGGCGCACCCGGCGGCAGCGACGCAGCGCGCTGCGCGCCGCACAGGCGCTGTCCCCGGGCACCCCGGGCCAGCCGCGCCTGCTGGTGGCCCATGCCAGCCAGACCGGCACCGCCGAATCCTGGGCCTGGACCACCGCCCGGCTGCTGCACGACGGTGGCCTGGGCGTGCATCTGCTGCCGCTGGGCCAGGTCACGCCCGAGGTGCTGGCGGGTGTCGATGAAGCCCTGTTGATCGTCAGCACCTGCGGCGAAGGCGACCCGCCCGATGCCGCCCTGCCCTTCGTGCACTCGCTGATGCGGTCCGGGCGCGAGATGCCGGGACTGGCGCATCTGCGTGTGGGCCTGCTGGCGCTGGGGGATCGAAGCTATGCGCAGTTCTGTGCCTTCGGTCGGCGCCTGGACGACTGGTTGCAGGCGCGTGGTGCCCAGGCGCTGTTCGAGCGCATCGAGGCCGACGCAGCCGACCCGGCCGCCTGGCAGCAGTGGCAGCAGGCCGTGACCCGGGTGGCCGGCCTGGGCGACCTCGCGCCCGTGGCCGCCCATGAGCCCTTCACCACCTGGCGCCTGGCCGCACGCCGGCACCTCAACCCCGGCAGCCAGGGCGGGCCCTGCTTCCACCTCGAGCTGGAGCCCGCCGACCCTGCGGCGTTGCCGGCATGGGAAGCCGGGGATCTGGTCCAGGTGAACGTGCCCGGGCAACCCGGCCGACCGCGCGAATACTCGATCGCATCCGTGCCGGCAGACCGGCGCCTGCACCTGCTCGTGCGCCAGACGCAACGCGAGGACGGCAGCCCGGGCCTGGCCTCGGGCTGGCTGACCGCGCAGGCCGCGCCAGGCGATGCCATCGAGCTGCGGCTGCGCCCGCACCGCAACTTCCGCATCGGCAACAACCACGACCGCCCGCTGATCCTGATCGGCAACGGCACCGGCCTGGCCGGACTGCGCGCCCACCTGCTGGCTCGCGCCCGCCAGCACCCACGCCCACCGGCCTGGCTGATCTTTGGCGAACGCCAACGTGCGTGTGACGCCTTCCTTCATGACGAACTGCAGGCCTGGCACCGGGAGGGTGTGCTGCAGCGGCTGGACTTCGCCTGGTCGCGCGACCCGGGCGCGCACCGCTACGTGCAGGACTGCCTGCTCGACGCTGCCGACGACCTGCGCCGATGGGTCGGCAGCGGCGCGGCCCTTTACGTCTGCGGCAGCCTGCGCGGCATGGCCGGCGGGGTCGACCGGGCGCTCAACGACATCCTGGGCAGCGAGCCAGTGCTGCGGCTGCTCGAACAGGGGCGCTATCGCCGCGACGTGTACTGAGCGGGCGACGCCGCCCTTCAGCGCGCGGCGCCGGCCAACGGCGGCGCGATGCGCTTGGTCATGAACACGCTGAGCGGATGCTCCGGATAGTCGCCGAAGGCGCCGCACCGGACATAGCCGTGCTTGCCGTAGAAGGCCAGGGCTTCGGGCTGATACGGGCCGGTTTCCAGCTTGAGTTCGGGGCAGCCCCGCGCCTGGGCCGCTGCCTCGAGGGTTTCGATGATGCGGCTGGCCACCCCGGTGCCGCGTGCCTCGGGGCGAACGAACATGCGCTTGAGTTCGCCGTGGTGTTCACCAAGGACCGCCGCGCCACAACCGATCGCCTGCCCACCGCCTGTGCGGGCCACGGCAAACACCACATGGGGCTGGCACAGCGAGTTCAGGTCGAGCGCGTAGCGGGCCTCGGCGGGATAAAGCGTGTCCTGGTAGGCGTCGAGGTCCGCAATGAGCGCGATGACGTCTGGTTGATCGGGAGATTCAAGGGCAACACGCACGACAGGGCCTCCGAGCTTGAACAGGTGAAGATCACCCCGCGGCGTCCGGTGGGCGCAGGGCCTGGGCACATTCTGACCGCAGGCCGGCGCCCGACCCAGGCCTTACACCGCGGCCCACTGCCGCAGCAGGTTGTGATAGTGCCCCGTGAGAGCGACCACCTCGTCGCAGTCGCCGATGCGTGCGCGCAGCTTCTGGATGTTCTGGTCCAGCTCGAACAACAGGCTGCGACGGGTGACGTCGGGCACCAGGCTTTGTGTCCAGAAGAAGGCGCACAGCCGCACGCCACGCGTGACGGGCTCGACCCGGTGCAGGCTCGTGGACGGGTACACGATCAGGTCGCCCGCGGGCAGCTTGACCTCATGGGTGCCGTAGGTGTCGACCACCACCAGCTCGCCACCGTCGTAGGCCTCCGGGTCACTCAGGAACAGCGTGGACGACACATCGGCACGCAGACGTTCACCGCTGTGCGGGTCGAGACGGATGGCACCGTCCACATGCAGGCCGTAGTGCTCGCCACCCTCGTAGGCATTGAAGAACGGCGGCAGGATGCGCCGCGGCAGGGCGGCCGAGACGAACAGTGCGCTGCCTGCCAGCGCGCGCAGGATGGCTTCACCCAGCTGCGCCGCCAGCGGGCTGCCCTCGGCCAGCTGGCGGTTGCGCTTGACCTGCGCCCCTTGCGGGCCGACGCTGTGCCGGCCGTCGACCCAGTCGGCGGCCTCCAGCGCACGGCGCAGGGATGCGACCTGCTCCCGGCTGAGCACCGCAGGCACATGCAGCATCATGGTCGGTGCTCCGCGGGCCGGGTCAGAACTTCACGTTGGCCGTCAGCATCGCCGAACGTGAGGCGCCCGGGATGTAGCGGTTGCCGTTGTTGTTCAGCGAGGCGATGTAGAACTTGTCCGCGAGGTTGTAGACGTTGAGCTGCAGCGTCACATTGCGGTTGACCTCGTACTGCGCCATCGCATCGAACACCCAGTAGCTCGGCACGTTGAGCATGTTGGTGCTTGCCGCCTGGGCGGTGTTGCTGATCGAACGCACCACCGAGTCCATGTAGCGTGCGCCGCCGCCGAGGGTCAGGCCGAAGGGCAGTTTGTAGGTGGTCCAGGCCGTGAAACTCAGCTCGGGCGACCAGTTCAGCGACGCGCCGGTCTGGGTGTTGCTGCCCCGCTTGACCTCGGTGTCCAGCTTGGCCAGACCTGCGCTCAGCGACCACGCCGGCGTGATCTGCCCGACCACCCCGAGCTCGATGCCCTGCACGAGCTTCTTGCCGTACTGGGTGATGTCGCCGGTGACCGGGTCGGCCTGGGTCAGATCGTTGCGGTTTTCGCTGCGGAAGATCGCCCCGGTCACAGCCAGCCGGTTGTCGAGCAGGTCCCACTTGGTGCCCAGTTCGATGTTCGAGGCCTTTTGCGGATCCAGATTGGGGTGGTTGATGTTGGTGGCCGACGCATTGAGCGTGAAGTTGCTGCCGCCGGGGGGTTGCTGCGAGGTGGCATACGACACATAGACGCTGCCGTTGGGCGCCGGCTTGTAGAGGGCGCCCAGCTTCCAGCTCACGATGGTGTCCGACACCGAGAGGCTGGTGCCTGTCTGGGTGGGGGGTGTGCCGCTGGGTGCGGCAAGGATGTTGTTGTCGACCTTGTACTTGTCGAGCCGCACACCACCGTTGATCTGGAAGCGGTCGTTCAGGTCGATGGTGTCGAAGGCGTACAGGCCCAGCGTGAACGTATCGCCCTGGGTCTGAGCCCCGCTGAAACCCAGGTCCAGCCCCGAGACCGGATCATGAATGTCCGGATTCCACAGATTGGCCGGCGCGATCGTTCCGGCACCGCTCACGGTGCGGTTGAGCTGCTTCTCGTAGATGAACTCGAAGCCCGCGCTCAGCGTGTGCTTCAGGCTGCCCGTCTGGAACGATGATGCGAAGTTCGTCTGGTTGGTCAGGATGGTGTTCTCCTGCCACTTGGCATGGCGCGAGCGTGTTGCCGTCCAGGTGTCAGGGTCCACGCGCGGCACGGCGGGCAACGGCCCGCGACCATCCGGGTCATCGCTCACCGCGCCGCTCGGGCCGGTCAGCAGCAGGCGGTGGCGTGCCCGCCCGGCACGCAGGGTGTTCGTCAGCGTGGTGGCCGCCGTGAGCTGGTGCTCGATGCGGGCGGTGAGCATGTCGGCCTGCACCTTCTCGAAGTCGCTCGGCACGCCGTAGAAGTTGCTGCGGTCCACACTGCGTGGCGGCACGACACCGACGGCATCGAGTGCGGCGTTGACGTAGCCCGGCAGGCCCACGGTGGGCACACCACCGTCAGGCCGGTTGTCCTGCTCGACGTGCAGGTAGCTCAGCGTGGTGCGGGTGCCGGTGCCCAGGCCGAAGGCGATCGACGGGGCAAAGGCCCAGCCCTTGTTCCTGACCTGGTCGCGCCCGGGCATGCCCTTGTCCTGCACCATCAGGTTCAGGCGCACGGCGCTGTGCTCGCCGATCTGGCGGTTGAGGTCGGCCGTGGCGCGCTTCTGGTCGGCCGTGCCCAGGCTCACGCTGCCTTCCGAGAAGTTCTCGGCGCGCGGCTGCTTGGTCGACAGGTTGATGGTGCCCGAGGGTGCACCGCGTCCGTACTCCGAGCCGGACGGGCCCTTGAGCACTTCGATCTGCTCGATGTTGAAGGTGTCGCGGGTGAAATTGCCCAGGTCACGCACACCATCGATGAACACGCTGCCGGAAGTGTCGAAGCCCCGCAGGAAGATGTTGTCCTTGGTGTTGCTGTTGCCGCCCTCGCCCAGCAGCAGCGTGACGCCGGGCGTGTTGCGCAAGGCCTCGGTGAGGTTGGTGGCCGCCTGTTCGGTGAGCACCTCCTTGCGGATCACGGTGATGGTCTGCGGCGTGTCCACCAGGGGCTCGGTGAACTTGGGCGAGGACACGCTGTCGGCCTTGTAGCCATGGTCCTGCTTGCCCTTGACCCGCACGGTGGGCAGCGCCGTCTCGGCCGAGGCCACGGTGGACTGGGCCAGCGCGGCCATGGGGCAGGCCGCCAGGGCCAGCACGGCCGCTGCGGTGGGAAGGTGGGCGCCAGGCTGGCGCGAAGGGGTGTGCTTCTGGCTGCGGATGTAAGCCATTCGGGTCTCCGGAACGAGGAAAGGTGGACCTTGCTGGCTTCACCTTCCAACGCCGCAGAGACACAAACGAAGCGGGACGCGGGCGGATGCGCGCTGCAGTCAGACTGCAGCGGGGCTGGCTCGAGGGGGACGGGTGCCCGCCGTCATCTGTACGGCAGACACATCAGCCGCATATGATAATCATTCGCATTGACTTGCGGCAAGTCCCGCCGCGCTCTGGACGGCCTTGTGGGCGCGATGCAACAGCCCCGGCCAGGCCGTTCAGCCCGCAGGCGCGCTGCGTTGCCAGCCCCCGCCCAGGGCCTTGAACAGATCCAGCGAGGCGGTGAGCCGGCTCAGGCGCACCTGCGCCAGCTGGTCCTGCGCCGAGAACAGCGTGCGCTGGGCGTCGAGCAGTGTGGCCAGTTCGTCAGCGCCTTCCCGGTAGCGCAGTTCGGCGAGGCTCAGCGCACGCCGGGCTTCGTCGCGGATGGCGAGCTGGGCCTGCTCCTGGTCGCGCCCGCGGGCCGCATTGCCCAGGGCGTCTTCCACTTCCTTCAGTGCCGTGATGACGGCCTTGCGGTAGGTTTCGACCAGCTGCCGCCGCTGCGACTCGGTCAGCTCGACCTGGCCGCGCAGGCGCCCGCCGTCGAACAGGCTCTGGGCGATCGAGGCGGTGACGGCCAGGGTGGTGCCCGGATTGGCCAGCGACAGCAGGGCCGCCGAGGCCAGCCCGGCCGAGCCCGACAGCTGGATGCTGGGCAGCAGCGCCGCGCGGGCCGCATCGACGTCGGCATCGGCTGCGGCCAGTTGCGCCTCGGCACTGGCCAGGTCCGGTCGGCGCGTGAGCAGTTCGGACGGCAGGCCGGCGCCCACGTCGGGCACGGCCAGTGGCTCCAGCGCGGCCGCTTGCACATCGAAACCCTGCGGGACACGGCCCAGCAGGATGGCCAGCGCCGACAGCGTCTGGCGCTCCTGGACCTGCAGCGGCAGCAGGGCCGCACGCTGCGCCAGCACGGTGCTGCGCTGACGGCTGAGGTCCAGTGCCGAGGCCGCGCCATTGCGATAGCGCACCTCGACGATGGCCAGCAGCCGTTCGGCCAGCGCGAGGTTGTCGCGGGCAATGCCCAGGCGCACCCGCAGTGCGATCACCTGGAAGTAGGCATCGGCCACGGCGGTGGTCAGTGACAGCCGGGCAGCATCGAGGTCGTGGCGGCTGCCGGCCAGGCTGGCTTCGGCACCGCGGACACCCGCCGCCAGCCGTCCCCACAGGTCGATCTCATAGCTCACGCCCAGGGACACCCCCGACGACTCGCTGTTCGTGGCCCCCTCGCCCGGCCCGGGGTCGGAGCGCCGCGCCCCGGTGTTGCCGCCCAGGCTCAATGACGGAAACAACGAGGCCCCCGCACTGCGCACTGCGATCTCGGCCTGGCGCACCCGCTCGGCGGCGATCGCCAGGTCCGGGCTGCCGGCCAGCGCCTGGTCGACCAGCCGCACCAGCTCGTCAGACTGGAAGCTGCGCCACCAGTCGCGCTGCACCATGGCCTGACCGGCGGAGGTTTCGGACCACTGCGCGGGCAACGCCACCTCGACCCGGGTGGGTTCACCCGGTGTGGCGCAGGCCGCCAGCAGGCAGGCTGCCAGCAGCGTGGAAGCCAGGGACGGCAGGGAGCGGGGCATGGCACGGGTCATGGGTTCAGCGTTCAACACGTTCAGCGGCATGGGGATGGGTGTCTCGATGCATCATGAAGGTTCACTCGGCCGACAAGGCCACGACGGGGTCGAGCCGGGCCGCCTTGCGCGCCGGCAGGAAACCGAACACCAGGCCGGTGGCAAAGGCGCAGCCGAAGGCCAGCAGCACGGGCGTGGCCGAGTAGAGCACAGGGGTGCCGAAGCTTGCGATCACCGCGGCCGTGGCCAGGCCTCCGACCACACCGATCGCGCCCCCCAGCGCCGACACGACCATCGCCTCGATCAGGAACTGCTGCAGGATATGCCGCTGCCGCGCCCCGGTGGCCATGCGCACGCCGATCTCTCGGGTGCGTTCGGTGACCGACACCAGCATGATGTTCATCACGCCGATGCCGCCCACCAGCAGCGAGATGGCAGCGATCGACCCCAGCAGGATGGTCATGGTGTTCTGGGTCTGCTCGGTCGTCTCGATGATCGAGGCCATGTTGCGGATCTGGAAGTCGACCAGCCCATGGCGCTCGAGCAGCAGCTTCTCGACCTCGGCCTGCGTGGCATCGATGCGCGTCACGTCCTGCACCGCCACCGTGACATTGCGCAGGTGCCGCTGGCCGGAGACCCGCAGGCTGCTGGTCTCGAAGGGCACAAAAACCACGTCGTCCTGGTCGGAGCCCATCGGCGACGCCCCGCGCACCGACATCACGCCCACCACCTGGAACACCAGGTTATTGAGCAGCACATGGCGGCCGATCGGATCTTCGCCGCCCGGAAACAGCGCGTCGACCACCGTCTGGCCGAGCACGGCCACCGGCGCGTAGTCGCGTTCATCTTCTTCGCTGAAGAAGGTGCCGCGCGCCACCGGCCACTGGCGTGCCTGCGGGAAGCGATGCGAGGTGCCATTCACGCTGGTGGCGAAATCGAAGTTGCCATAACGCACCGTGGCCGAGCTGTTCTGTTCGGGGATGGCCGCCAGCACGTTGTCGACCTCGGCATTGATCGCCTTCACGTCGTCGTTGACCAGCGTCTGGATACCCCAGCTGCCGCGCTGGTTGGGCGCCCCCGGGCGCACCAGCAGCAGGTTCGACCCCATCGCGCTGATGCGGTCGATCACGGCCTGCTTGGCACCATCGCCGATGGCCAGCATCGCGATCACCGAGCCCACGCCGATCACGATGCCCAGCAGCGTGAGCGCCGAGCGGAACAGGTTGGCGCGCAGCGAACGCAGTGCCATGCGGGTGGCCTCGACCACGTCGGCCAGCAGCGAGCCGGCGCGATGGCGCACCGGGGTGCGAAACGGCTCGGGCGGGGCCGTCGCGGGTGCGGGGCCCGGGTCGCTGACCACCCGACCGTCCTTGATCTCGATGACACGCTGCGCATGCTCGGCCACCTCGCGCTCATGGGTGATCAGGATGACCGTGTGCCCCTTGCGGGACAGCTCGGCCAGCAGGCGCATCACGTCGGCGCCGGTCTTGCTGTCCAGCGCGCCGGTGGGCTCGTCGGCCAGGATGATGCGCCCGCCGTTCATCAGGGCGCGGGCAATCGACACCCGTTGCTGCTGCCCGCCCGACAGCTGGTTCGGGCGGTGGTGGCCGCGTTCGGCCAGCCCGAGCTCGGCCAGCAACTCACGGGCCCGCTGGTGCCGCTGCCCGGCCGGCAGCCCGGAGTACATCGCCGGCACCTCGACGTTTTCGGTCGCGGTGGCCGACGGGATCAGGTGGTAGCTCTGGAAGACAAACCCGAACTCCTCGCGCCGCAGCCGGGCCAGGTCATCGGGGCCAAGGCCCGACACGTCGCGGCCCATGAAGCGGTAGGTGCCGGTGCTGGGCCGGTCCAGGCAGCCCAGGATGTTCATCAGCGTGGACTTGCCCGAGCCGGACGCCCCCATGATGGCCACGAACTCGCCTTCGTGGATCTCCAGGTCCACCCCATGCAGCACCTGCACGGCGAGTTCGCCATTGCGGTAGGTCTTGGTCACGCCCTGGAGCTGGATCAGCGGACTCCCACGGCCCGCCGGTCCTGTCTGGCGCAACACGGCGATCTCGGGTTCGACCTTCATCAGCGTCCCCGCGCCCCGCCCAGACCACCCGGCGGCACCAGGCCGCCGGCCGGTGGCGTGCCCGGCCCCGTGGCGCCCGCGGCCCGGCCGCGCCCGCCCTCGCCGGCCGGCAGCTTGAGGCCGGCCACGACCTCTTCGCCCTCCTGCAGACCCGACAGGACCTGCACCTGCACCCGGTTGCTCACGCCGAGTTCGACCTGGCGCTCCTCGATCCGGCCAGCGGCGTCGATCACCTGCACGGTGGCGCGCCGCGGGCCGCGCGACGGCGGTGCACTCGGACCACCCCAGACCACGCCACGCGCCACCGCGCCCGACGCCGGCACGGCCGCCGGCGTTGCGGCCACCGGCTGCGATGCCGCCGCAGGCGCGGAACCCGCCGCAGCCGCCTCGGCTGCGTCAGCCGGCCGAGGGCCCCGGCGCACATCGCGCCGGGTGGACGTGACCGCCGCGGCGGGCACAAAAAGCGCATCGCGTGCCTGCGCCGCGATGAAAAACACCTGCGCCGTCATGTTGGTCATCAGGGCCCGATTGGCATTGGGCACGTCGAACAGCGCGTTGTAGAGCACCACGTTGTTGGTGACGGTGGGGGTGGGCTCGACCTTGCGCAGCTTTCCGTACCAGCGCCGCCCCTGGCTGCCCAGGGTGGTGAAGTAGACCTCCATGCCCTGGCGCAGCTTGCTCACGTCCGCCTCGGAAACCTGGGTCTGCACGGTCATCGTGGACACGTCGGCCACCCGCAGCACGGTCGGCGCCTGCTGGTTGGCGTTCAGCGTCTGGCCCTGGCGGGCGGTGATCGACACCACCGTGCCGGAGATCGGCGCCAGGATGCGCGCATAGCCCAGGTTGGCCTCGTCAGCGCGCAGTGTGGATTCGGACTGCTCGATCTGCGCCTGCAGGGCGGCGATCTGGGCCCGTGCCGATTGCAGTGCGGCCTCGGCCTGCTGCAGCGACTCGGCGGTGGTCGCATCGGCGGCCATCAGGTTCTTCTGGCGGGTGTACTGCACCTCGGCCAGGGTCAGTTGCGCCTCGCGGTCGAGCATGGTGGCGCGCAGGTTGCGCAGGCCGGCACGGCGGGCATCGACGTTGGCCTTCAGCACGGTCGGGTCGATCTCGGCCAGCAGATCGCCGGCTTCGACGACCGAGCCCACCTCGACATGGATCTTGCGGAGCTGCCCGGACACCTGGGCCCCCACGTCGACATAGTCGCGCGGCTGCACCGTGCCGGTGGCGGTGACGAGGTCTTCGATGTCGCCACGCTGCACGGTGGTGATCTGGTAGCGGTCGCGCGGGTTCTGCTGCTGGGCCATCCAGCGCCAGGCTGCATAGGCGGCGCCACCCAGCACGACCAGCGCCAGCAGGCCGAGGGTGTAGCGGTTGATGATCCGGCTGCGCCCGGGGCGGGGCGACGGTGCGGACGGCTCGGACATGGTGCTCCTTGACGGGATCTCGCGATACGGTTGAGGCGATTGTGGTGATGCGATTGCGAAGCAATGCCCTCGGTCATGCGGCGTTTTGTAAAGTTCCGCCTTCGCCCTCCAGGTCTGCGCGCCTATCGCACCCTGATCCCGCCCACCGGCATGCCGGCGTTGTCAGATCGCGCTGGGATCGACGTCCACCGCCCAGCGCACCAGCCCCTTGTGCTCGCCGCGCAGGCCGTGCAGCGCAGGCACCCAGGCCGACAGGAAGCGCTGAAGCGCCGGCCGCGCGGCCGATTCGACCAGCATCTGGGCCCGCTCGATGTTGGCGATGCGCGCGATGCTCATGGGCACAGGCGGATAGATCATCACGCCCTGGGCAAGTTCTTGCAGCTCAGGGTCATCCAGCACCAGGGCGGCGGCGGCATGCAGCCAGGCCTGCGCCGCCTCCTGGGTGCGGGCTTCGGCCCGCACCAGTGCCAGGTGCGCGTGCGGTGGCATGCCGGCCATCGCCCGCTCGGCCAGGGTGCTGGCGGCAAAGGCGGCAAAGTCGTGGGCCCGCAGGGCCACGTACAGCGGGTGGGTCGGGTGCCAGGTCTGGATCAGCATCTCGCTGCGCCCGGCCTGTGCGGCGTCGCGCCCGGCACGACCGGCGGCCTGCAACAACAGCGCAAACAGCCGCTCGCCGGCGCGGAAATCACTGCTGAACAGCGCCGTGTCGGGGTTCACCGCGGCGACCAGCGTGACACGGCGGAAGTCGTGGCCCTTGGCCACCATCTGCGTGCCCACCAGGATGTCGATCTCGCCGGCATGCACACTGGCCAGCTGGGATTCCAGGCTGCCCTTCAGGCGTGTGGTGTCGGCGTCGATGCGCCCCACCCGCGCCTCGGGCAGCGCCGCGGCCAGTTGTTCCTCCAGCCTTTCGGTGCCGCGGCCCACGGGCTGGATGTCGGCATTGCCGCATTCGGGACAACCGCGCGGCACCCGCTCGGTGTAGCCGCAGTGGTGGCATCTCAAGGTGCGGTCCACGCGGTGGTAGACCCGCCAGGCGCTGCAATGCGGGCAGCCGCTTTTCCAGCCGCATTCCAGGCACTGCAGCACCGGTGAATAACCACGCCGGTTGAGCAGCACCAGGCTTTGCTCGCCGCGCGTGACACGATCGCGCAGCGCCGCCATCAGTGCCGGCGACAACGCCTCGTCGCGCGCCGCGGACCGCGGCACGTGGTTCAGGTCGATGAAGCTCACCTTGGGCAGCACCCCGCCACCCACGCGGCTGGGCATGGACAGGCGCAGGTAACGCCCGCGCTCGGCCTGATGCCAGGTTTCCAGCGACGGTGTGGCCGATCCCAGCAGCACCACCACCGCTTCGCTGTGGCCGCGGAAGACGGCGAGGTCACGCGCCGAATAGCGCGCCCCCTCCTGGCTCTTGTAGGACGGATCGTGCTCCTCGTCGACCGCGATCAGGCCCAGGCGCGGCATCGACGCAAACACTGCCATGCGCGTGCCCAGCACGATGTCGGCCCGCCCCAGGTGCGCCAGCAGCCAGTGCCGCAGGCGCTGCGCCGGCGTGAGCCCGCTGTGCAGCGACACGATCACGCGGTCCGGGAACCGTTGCGCGAACCGCGCCTCGAGCTGCGGCGTGAGATTGATCTCGGGCACCAGCACCATGGCCTGCTGCCCGCGGGCGAGCGCCTGGGCCACGGCGCGCAGGTACACCTCGGTCTTGCCGCTGCCGGTGCTGCCATGCACCAGCACCGGCCGGGGCGCGCTGGCCGCCTGCTGTTCGGCGATCAGCTCGAGCGCGGCCAGCTGCTCGGGGGTGGGCACCGGCAGGTCGGGCGGGTTGCCCTGGGGTGCGGGCAGCTTGTCGAGCTTGCGCAGGCGCATCGCCACCTGCCGGTCACTGAGCTTGCGCAGCTCGGGCGGCAGCGCGCCCAGGGCCACCTCGCCGACGCTGCGCTGGTAATAGCTGGCGGCAAACGCCACCAGGCGACACCAGGCCGGCGACAAGGGCGGCAGGCTGGCCAGTGGTTCGCCGGCATCGCGCAGCTCCACCCCGTCGGCCACCAGCGCCGGCACCTCCGGCCACACCAGCGCGCAGACCTGGCGGCGCCCCAGCGGCACCTGCACCAGCGTCCCGGCCGGCCAGGCCACCGGCGCACGGTAGGTCAGTGCCCCGCGCAGCTGACTGTGCTGCGGCGCATCGACCATCACGGCGATCAACTCGGTGGGGTTCACTCGGTGGCGTTCATTTAGACCGTCAATCTCCGGCGCCGCATCAAGAAACGAGGGTAAGCCCTTGATTGAAAAAGCCTTTTGGACCTACCCACAGAAGTTGTGGATAACTTTGTGGGCAAGCTGCGAAAACGCGCGCTAACTGCTTGTGCCACCGTGACTTGCTTAGTTTGACGCCTCGCTGAGCACGACAGCGACATCAGGAAAATCAACAACTTACGTCAGCCCCGGGGGAAGCGATTGCTTCAGCGCAGCATCCGTCCAAGGCCCCGCCCGATCGACCCATTTTGGGGATAAGTCAAGCACTCAGTGACAAATTTGGGGGTTTGCCCCAGTTGCTTGACACGGTGTTCGGACTTGCGTCCAGGCAGGCGCACACGGGCTCAGCGCTGGCGGCGCGAGTACTCGTGGACCGCCTCGACCAGGGTGGTCACATGCTCGGGCGGCGTGTGCTGGCTGATGCCGTGGCCCAGGTTGAAGACGTGGCCGGCCCAGCTGCCGTCGGCATTGCGGGGCACACCGAAGCTTTCCAGGGTGCGCGCCACCTCGGCGCGGATCTGCTCGGGCCCGGCAAACAGCACGTTGGGGTCGAGGTTGCCCTGCAACGCGACCCGGTCACCGATGCGCGCCCGGGCCTGGCCCAGGTTGACCGTCCAGTCCACGCCCACCGCGTCGGTCTCGGTGTCGGCGATTTCCTCGAGCCACAGGCCACCGCCCTTGGTGAACACGATGCGCGGAATGCGCTGGCCGTCATGTTCTGGCTTGAGCTGCTGCAGCACGCGCTGGGTGTAGGCCAGGCTGAAACGCTGGAAGGCCCCGTCGGCCAGCACCCCGCCCCAGGAGTCGAACACCATCACCGCCTGGGCGCCGGCCTCGATCTGCGCGTTCAGGTAGGCCGCCACCGCGTCGGCATTGATCGACAGGATGCGGTGCATCAGGTCCGGGCGCTGGTAGAGCATGGTCTTGACCAGGCGGTAGTCGTCCGAACCGCTGCCTTCGACCATGTAGCAGGCCAGCGTCCAGGGGCTGCCGGAAAAGCCGATCAGCGGCACCCGCCCGTCCAGCGCGCGACGGATGGAGGTGACCGCGTCGAACACGTATTGCAGCCGCGCCATGTCGGGCACGGCCAGTGCCGTCACGGCCGCCTCGTCGCGCACCGGACGCGCAAAACGCGGGCCCTCGCCGGTCTCGAAGCTCAGGCCCAGGCCCATGGCGTCGGGCACCGTCAGGATGTCGCTGAACAGGATGGCCGCGTCCAGCGGGTAGCGCTCCAGTGGCTGCAGCGTGACCTCGGTGGCGAAGTCCGGGTTGGTGGCCAGCCCCATGAAGCTGCCCGCCCGGGCTCGGGTGGCGCGGTATTCCGGCAGGTAGCGGCCGGCCTGGCGCATCAGCCACACGGGCGTGTAGTCAGTCGGCTGGCGCATCAGGGCGCGCAGGAAGGTGTCGTTACGAAGCGGCGCAAACATCGCTGGATTATCACCGCCCGACCTCGATCCGCGACCGCCGACGGCCTATGATCGCGCTCCATGGCGCCACCCAAGCCCCGCATCCTCATCGTCGAAGACGAACCCGGCATTGCCGACACCCTGCAGTACGCATTGCGCACCGACGGTTTCGAGCCGTTCTGGTGCGCCACCGGCGAGGCCGGGCTCGACCATGTACGCCAGCACCGTCCGGCGCTGGTGATCCTGGACGTCGGCCTGCCCGATCTCAACGGTTTCGAGGTGTTCAAGCGGCTGCGCGAGGTGGCCGACGTGCCGGTGGTCTTCCTGACGGCCCGCACCGACGAGATCGACCGGGTGGTGGGCCTGGAACTCGGGGCCGACGACTACGTGGCCAAGCCGTTCTCGCCGCGCGAGATGGTGGCCCGCGTGCGCACCATCCTGCGCCGCGCCGGCCGCCAGGACAGCCCGGCCGCCGCGCCTGGGGGCAATGTCGCGCCCGTGCCTTTTGTGGTCGACGAGGGCCGCCGCCAGGTGCGTTTCTACGGCCAGCTGCTGGAGCTGTCGCGCTACGAATTCGGCCTGCTGCGCACCCTGGTGTCGCGACCCGGTCACGTCTACACCCGCGACCTGCTGCTCGAACTCGTCTGGGACGACCCCGGCGAAAGCCTGGACCGCACCGTGGACGCCCACGTCAAGACCCTGCGCGCCAAGCTCAAGGCCGTTGCCCCGACCCTCGACCCGATCCGCACCCACCGCGGCACCGGCTACGCCCTGGCCGAGGACCTGCCGGCCACCCTGCCGCCGGCATGAACCCCGGCGCCCTCACCGCCGCCGCGGGCGGGGAGCCGTCACCGGCCGCCGCGCCGAGCAGGAAGCGGACATGAACAAGCGCAACCGCATCTTCATCGGGCTGCTGCTGGCCTATGTGCTGGGCGTGGGCGTGCTGATGGTGCGCATGCTCGAGGACATCGACCCGCGCTACCGCGAGTCGGCCGAGGAGTCGCTGGTCGAGACGGCCCACCTGATGGCCACGCTGATCGAGCAGTCGGCGCCGGACGGGGCGCTGGACGTCGAATGGCTGCGTCCGCTGTTCAAGTCGCTCTATGCGCGGCGCTTCGAGGCGAACATCTTCGGCTTCACCAAGACGCGCATCGAACTGCGCGCCTATGTGGTCGACCGCACCGGACGGGTGCTGTACGACTCGCTGGGCCGCAACGAGGATGCCAACTTCATCTACTGGCACGACGTGCGCCGCACACTGGCCGGCGAGTACGGCGCGCGCACCACCCAGGACATCGCCGGCGACCCGGGCTCGGCCGTCATGTACGTGGCGGCGCCCATCCGCCTGCGCGGCGAGATCGCCGGCGCCGTGACGGTCGCCAAGCCGGTGCAGAGTTTTGGCCAGTACGTCGAGGCCGCCCGGCGCAAGACCATCATCGTCGGGCTGACCTCGGTGGCGGCGGTGGTCGTGCTGGGCGTGATGCTGTCGGTGTGGCTGGTGCGGCCGTTCGGCGTGATCACCGACTACATCCGCTATGTGCGCTCGCAACGCAGCCTGAACCTGCCGCGCCTGGGGCGGCGCGCGCTGGGTGCGATCGGCATTGCCTACGAGGAGATGCGCGATGCGCTGGCCGGGCGCAACTACGTGGCCGACTATGTGCAGACCTTCACCCATGAGGTGAAAAGCCCGCTGTCGGCGATCCGCGGTGCGGCCGAACTGCTGCAGGAGCCGATGCCCGACGACGACCGGCATCACTTCCTGGCCAACATCACGCGCGAGACCCAGCGGATCCAGGAACTGGTCGACCGCATGCTGGAGCTGGCGGCACTCGAAACCCGCCGCCAGCTCGACCAGCCGGTGCGCGTGGCGCTGCGCCCGATGCTCGAGGAGATCGCCGCAAGTGCCCGGGCGGCCGGTGCAGCACGCGAGCTGCGCGTGCAGGTGCTGGCCCCGCAGGACGCCGATGTCGAGGGCGACGCCTTCCTGCTGCGACGCGCGATCACCAACCTGGTCGACAACGCGCTGGACTTCTCTCCGGACGGTGCCACCGTCACGCTGCAGCTGACGGTGCACCGGCGTACGGTGGACGTGGTGGTGCGCGACCACGGCCCGGGCGTGCCCGACTTTGCCCAGGGCAAGGTGTTCGAGAAGTTCTATTCGCTGGCCCGCCCCAACGGCCGCAAGAAAAGCACCGGCCTGGGCCTGGCCTTCGTCAAGGAGATCGCCGACCTGCACCATGGCCGCATCAGCTTGGTCAACGCGATCGACGGCGGTGCCGAGGCCCGGCTCGCGCTGCCGCGCCTGGACTGACCCGCAGTCCCGCCGATCCCGACGAGGCTGCCCTCGGACCACACCGTCTTCACACAGGCTTCACACAGCCGCCGCGCCGCTTCAAACCGGCTTCTCGACAGGCGCCGAACCTTGCGGCCATGGTCACCACCCCGGTGACCGCCCCGCAAGGAGTCCTGTCATGTCTCGAACGCAACACCCCAGGGAGCTGCTGCAGCTGCTGGGCACCTGGCTGGCCGCGGCGCTGTCGGCGCTGCTGCTGGTGGCCTGGAACCCGGCCCAGGCCGATGACCGGGCCACCCCCGGCCACGTCAGCAGCCCGTACTTCCATGTGCGCAGCAACGATCCGTCGACCGACCGCCTGCCGCTGAAGGCCACGCGGGTGGACGTGCGCATCGCCGGCGTGATCGCCGACGTGACCGTCACCCAGACCTACCGCAACGAGGGCCAGCGTCCGCTGGAGGCGGTCTACGTGTTCCCCGGCTCGACGCGCGCGGCCGTGCATGCCATGACCGTGCGCCTGGGCGACCGCCTGCTGACCGCACGCATCAAGGAAAAGCAGCAGGCCCGCATCGAGTACGACACCGCCAAGAGCGAAGGGCGCACCGCCGCCTTGCTGGAGCAGGAACGTCCCAACGTGTTCCAGATGAACGTGGCCAACATCCTGCCCGGCGACGACGTCAAGGTCGAGCTGCGCTACACCGAGCTGCTGGTGCCCACCGAGGCCCGTTATCAGTTCGTGTTCCCCACGGTGTTGGGCCCGCGCTACAACAGCCCGCAGTCGCAAAGCGCACGAGCCGGCTGGGTGCAGGCGCCCTTCCTGCGTGCCGGCGAGGCACCGTCCAGCGCCTTCGAGCTGAACGTGCAGATGGCCTCGCCCCTGCCGGTGCGCGAGCTGCGCTCGCCCTCGCATGCCATCGAGGTCGAGGGCCTGGGCGGGCGTGAGCCCCGTGTGGTGCTGGCCGCCAGCCCCGCCGGCACGGTGCCCCACAACCGCGACTTCATCCTGGACTACCGCCTGGCCGGCGAGCGCATCGAATCGGGCCTGACGCTGTACCAGGCTGGCGACGAGAACTTCTTCCTGGCCATGGTGGAGCCGCCGGTGAACGTGCCGGTGCAGGCGATCAGCCCGCGCGAGTACCTGTTTGTCGTGGACATCTCCGGGTCGATGCACGGCTTTCCGCTGAACACGGCCAAGGAGCTGCTGCGCAACCTGATCGGCGGCCTGCGTCCGAGCGACAGCTTCAACGTGCTGCTGTTTGCCGGCAGCAGCCGCATGCTGGCGCCGCAGTCGGTGCCGGCGACCCGCCCGAACATCGAGCAGGCCCTGCGCACGCTGGACGAGACCGGCGGCGGTGGCAGCACCGAGATCGTGCCGGCGCTGCGCCGTATCGTGAACCTGCCGAAGTCGCCCGACCTGTCGCGCACGGTGGTGGTGGTCACTGACGGCTACGTCACGGTGGAACGTGAGGTGTTCGAACTTGTGCGCCGCAACCTGCACAACGCCAACCTGTTCGCCTTCGGCATCGGCAGTTCGGTCAACCGCCACCTGATCGAAGGCCTGGCCCGCGCCGGCCAGGGCGAGGCGTTTGTGGTGACCCAGCCCGAAGAAGCCCGGGCCCAGGCCGAGCGGCTGCGCCGCATCATCGAGGCCCCGGTGCTCACGCAGGTGACCGCCCGCTTCGAAGGGCTGGACGTCTACGACCTGAGCCCGAGTCACCTGCCCGACGTGATGGCCGGCCGCCCGGTGGTAATCCACGGCAAGTGGCGCGGCCAGGCCGGTGAAGGCCGCCTCGTGATCGAAGGCCGCAGTGCCGCCGGCCCCTGGCGCGCCGAACTCCCGCTGCCCCGCCCGGACGCCGCAGCCGTGGCCCTGCGCCAGCTCTGGGCGCGCGAACGTATCGCCCAGTTGTCGGACCAGGAAGCCCTGGAAGGCGGCCAGGCCCGCAAGGACGAGATCACCGCACTGGGCCTGCGCTACAACCTGCTCACCCAGTACACCAGCTTCATTGCCGTGGACCGGGTGGTGCGCAACATCCAGCCGCAGGACACCACCACGGTGAACCAGCCGTCGCCGCTGCCGCAGGGCGTGAGCGAACTGGCCATCGGCGCCGAGGTGCCGAGCACGCCCGAGCCGGGCGTCTGGGCGGCGCTGGCGCTGTGCGGTGTGGTGCTGCTGGGCGTGGCGCGCCGGCAGCGCAGGGCGCAGTGAGGGAATGACATGAGCCGCTCGATCCCCTGTGCGATGCCGCTCCCGCCCGCGGCCGTGATCCACACCAGCCGCGGCGGACGCTGGCTGGCCCGTGTGCAGTCGCTGCCGCCCGCGGTGTGGCTGCTCGGCCAGGCCGCGGCGCTGTGGCCCCACTGGCAGTGGTCCGCCGCACGTGTGAGCGACGGGTCGGACGACCCGCTGGGCGTGGCCGCAGCCGCCATGCTGCTGGCCGTGGCCTGGCAGGCCGGGCCACGCATGACGGCCGCCCCGCGCGAGGGCTGGCTGGCACTGGCCCTGATCGCCACCGTGGCCGCCACGGCGTCGCTGGACCACTGGCCCCCGCTGGTGGGCGCGCTGCTGGCCGCACTGGCGATGGCCGCGGCGCTGCGCGCCTGGCTGCCGCCGGCCACCCCCTCGCTGCCGCTGTTCGGTCTGGCGGTGCTGGCCGTGCCGGTGGTGTCGTCACTGCAGTTCTACGCCGGCTACCCGTTGCGCCTGGTGACGGCCCAGCTCAGCACCTGGGCGCTGCAGGCGGTGGGTTTCTCGGCCGAACGCAGTGGGGCCAGCATGGTGGTGGACGGTCAGCTCGTCATCGTCGATGCCCCTTGCTCGGGGGTGCAGATGGTCTGGATGGCGTACTTCACCGCCTGTGTGGTGGCCTGGTGGCGTCAACTGCCTGACAGCGCGATGCTGCGACGTCTGCCCTGGGTGGGCGCCATCGTGCTGCTCGGCAATGCCGTGCGCAACACGGTGCTGGTCGCCCTGGAAGGCCGGCGTGTCACCGTGCCGGCGAGCGTGCACGAAGCCATCGGCCTGGGGGTGCTGGCAACGGTTTGTATTGGCGTGGCATGTGTCATGCACAAGGTGTACAACCGGGCTGAAAAGCTGCGGGGCATGCCTGGGGAGAGCCTCCAATGAAAGCCATCGACATGAAGGGCTGGCGGGCCGGCGTGGTCTGGGCCGTCGTGCTGCTGGTGTGCGGCCTGCTGCCGGCATGGCGGGAGGCACCGGCAGCCGTGGCCACGGCTTCGGCGAGCTTCGACCTGCCCGCCACCTGGGACGGGCAGTCAGTGCGCCCGCTCAGCCTGAGCGAGGTCGAGCAGCGGTTTGCCGCCCGCTTTCCGGGGCACATCGCGCGCCTGACGGATGGCCAGCGCATGATCGTGCTGCGCGAGGTGCATCGCCCCACCCGCATGCTGCACCCGGCCGCGGACTGCTACCGCGGGCTGGGCTACCGCATCGAGCAGGTCCGCCTGGAAGCCGATGCCTCGCAGCGCACCTGGCGTTGTTTCATCGCCGAGCGCAACGGCCAGCGCCTGCGGGTGTGCGAACGCATCGTCGATGCCCAGGGGCTGGCCCATACCGACACCTCGGCCTGGTTCTGGGATGCCTCGCTCGGGCGCTCGCAAGGCCCGTGGCAGGCCGTCACGATCGCTCACGCCCTGTGAGCCGCATTGATTCCGGATGGTGATCCCCATGGACCCTCTGCCCTCCCCCCCGCTGGCGTCGCCCGGTGCCACCGACACACCGGCCGGCAACAACGACCCCCGCAGCGGCGCGTGGCGACGCCGGCTCGCCTGGGGCCTGGTGGCCTGCCTCGGCACCGTGCTGCTGCTGGGTGCACTGCTGCTGTTCGTGCTGCTCAAGACACTCACGCCCGGGCCAGGCGAATGGTCGCGCACGATGCGTTTCGGTCCGGTCGAACGTGTCGTGAGCATGCCGGCCCTGATCCGGCTGTTCACCCATCCGCTGGGACGGCGCTGGCTGCATGGCCGGTCGCTGGCCACGCGCATCGGCACGCTGCACTGGCAGCTGGCCAGTGACGGCGAAACCCTCACGGCCACCTGCGCGCCGTGCACGCTGCGCCTGCCCGAACTCAGCCGCGAGGCGCTGCAATGGCCGAAGGCGCAGTTCAGCGTGAAGCCGTGGTCGCAGAACGACTTTCGGGGCATGGTCGTGATCGGCGAGGGGGCCGACACGATCGAGGGCCGCTGGCAGGCCCAGCTGGCCCGCGACGGCATGCAGATGCAGTTTGCGCTGGCACAGGCACCGATCGCCCGCTACTACCGCTTGTTCGATCGAGCCGTGCCCGAGCTGGCACGCGCCCGGATCGACGGCCGCGTGAAGTTCGACCTGAGCGCGCGCCTGCCGCAGGGCCTGCTGCAGGTGCGACCGGTCATCGAGGGCTTCCGGGTCGAGGGGCTGGGCACCGAGGCGCTGCTGGACGCGGCCGCGCCGGCGCGCTGCGCGGCGCCCGCACGAGCCGGTGGTTTCGGGCGCTGGCTGCCCATGGCCGTGGTGGCCGCCGAGGACCAGCGCTTTGCCGAGCACCCCGGCTATGACCTGGTCGAACTCGAGGCGGCGTGGCGCCACAACCAGGCGCAGGACGGACCGCAGCGAGGCGGCAGCACGCTGACGCAGCAGCTGGCGAAGATCCTCTACACCGGCGACGACCGCACCCATGTGCGCAAGCTGCGCGAGCTGCTGTATGCGGTCGAGATGGAACGCACCCTGGGCAAGGCCCGCATCCTGGACCTGTACCTGTCGGTCGTGCCCTGGGGCCAGGGTGAATGCGGCGCGCATGCGGCCGCACGGCGCTGGCTGGGCAAGAAGGCCAGTGCGCTGACGCCCGTCGAGGCGGCCTGGCTGGCCAGCCTGCTGCGCAACCCGGATGCCGCCCTGCAGGCCTGGCAGGACAACGCAGCGATCGACACGCGGCGCGTGGCGGCCGTGCTGGCCGGCCTGCGCCCCACCCAGCCGGCCTGGCGACGCGCGCAGATCGCCAGCCTGGCGCAGTGGACGCCTCCGGCCTACGCCGGTGTGCCCGGTGCAGCCACCCCCACGCCGGTGCGTGGCGGCCCGTCTGCGGTGGCTGCCGGCGCCAGCCAGGCTCGTACGAAATGATCGATGTCGTCGGCCTGAGCCGAGGCCCACACGGTCTCGGGGCGCATCACCCGGGTGCCGGGCGCGGCGTCGGGCAATTGCAGCAACAGCTCACGCACCAGGGCGGCCACCCGTGCCGGACGCACCGGGCGCTCGCGCGCCGGCACCATCATCTGCAGTTGAGCGAGCATCCAGTGGGCCAGCCGCTGCAGGCGGGCCCCACCGCCACCCGCGGCCGCCGGGCGCTGCGCCGAGCGCACGATCACCAGGTGCTCGAAACCCAGCATCGCCAGCGCCTGCTCGTCGAGATTGGCCAGGCCCTGCTTCAGGGCCTCGGGCAGGCTGGACGGGGCATGCGGCATGACAACCAGCAGCGTGCTCACACCGCCGTCACGCAGCCAGCGGCCCACCGGCGCCAGCGCCTGGGGATCGGGCATCCAGAAGGCGTCTTCCCGGCCGTTGCTGTAGCGGGCATGGTCGAACACGAGCACGGCCCGCCGCGCCGGCACCTCGGGCCATCCGGCCACACTGCCGTCCAGCCGCAGCTCGTGCACACCGCGCAGGCCCACCTTGAGCGTGTCGGTGGTGGCCACGTGCACACGCCCGGCACGCCGGTGCGCGATCAGCGCTTCGAGCACCGCAGCGCCCAGGGGCCCGGCCGCGCCGAGCAGCACGGTGGAGGCCGCCGCATCGGCGGGGGCACGCGCGCCCGCCGGGGCCGAGGCCCGCAAGGCCTGGTGAAGAAGATCGGTCATCGTGCGATGGTAGACGGCCTCGGCTCGGGTGGGGGCCATGCCCCGTCCCTGAGCTTGCGCACGTCGTTCGGGTTGAACTGCGGCATGATGGTCCCCATCTCGACCGGTGGGGCGTGGCCGGGCGGCAGACCGCACAACGTCACGACCCCGGGCATCGTCAGGTTCATTCACGGAGGATCACATGCGCGTATGGCACTTGCTGGGCCGATGGCTCGTGGCGGCAGGACTGCTGGGTGGACTGGCCGGCTGCGGCTACAACGACTTCCAGCGGCTGGACGAACAGGTCAATGCGTCATGGTCCGAGGTGCTGAACCAGTACCAGCGCCGCGCCGACCTGATCCCGAACATCGTCGCCACCGTGAAGGGGGAGGCCAACTTCGAGCTGGAAACCCTCACGCGTGTGGTGGAGGCCCGCGCGAAGGCCACGGCCATCCAGGTGACGCCCGAGACGCTCAACAACCCGGAGGCATTTGCGCGCTTCCAGCAGGCGCAGGGCGAGATCGGCTCGGCCCTGTCTCGCCTGCTGGCCGTGAGCGAGAACTACCCGAACCTGAAGGCCAACCAGGGCTTCCAGGACCTGCGCGTGCAGCTCGAAGGCACCGAGAACCGCATCACCGTGGCACGCAACCGCTACATCAAGGCGGTGCAGGAGTACAACGTGCTTGCACGCAGCTTCCCGAGCAATCTGACGGCCATGGTGTTCAGCTACTCGCCCAAACCCAATTTCACGGTGGCCAACGAGGCGAGCATCACGGCCCCGCCGACGGTCGACTTCGGTGCGTCCCGGTGATCCTGTCATGAACGGCCGGGCCAGCGCGCCTGGCTGGAGCGTGCCCGGCGCGCTCCGGGCGCTGTGGTTCGTCGGCTGGCTGCTCGTGTTGCTGGCCGCATGTCCGGCGTTCGCCCAGGACGTGCAGCCGGTACCCACGCTGACCAGCCGGGTGATCGACAGCACCGGCACGCTGACGGCCGATCAGCGCGACACGCTGGAGGCCAAGCTGGAGCAGTTCGAGCGTGAGCGGGGCAGCCAGATCGTGGTGCTGATGGTGCGCACCACCGCACCCGAGGACATCGCCAGCTACGCGCAGCGTGTGGCCGATGCCTGGAAGATCGGAAGGCGCGACATCGGCGACGGCCTGTTGATCGTTGTCGCCCGCGACGACCGGCGACTGCGGGTCGAGGTCGCCAAGGCACTGGAAGGCGCGGTCCCTGACCTGGCGGCCAAGCGCATCATCGACGCCGTCATGACCCCGGCCTTCCGAAATGGCGATTACGCCGGGGGGCTGCATGCGGGCATCGACCATCTGGCCGCGCGCATCGCCGGGGAGTCGCTGCCCTTGCCCGGCGACCGCGGCTCGGGGGCCGCACCCGGTACGCAATGGTCGGATCTTGTCGTGTTCCTGCTGGTCGGTGTGCCGGTGTTCGGCGCGGTGATGATGGGCATCTTCGGCCGACGTTTCGGCGCGGTGGCCACCAGTGCGCTGGCAGGGGGACTGGGCTGGGTGCTGACGGCCAGCATCGTCGCAGCAGCCGGTGCTGCCACGGCCGCCCTGGTGCTGGTGTTGCTGTCGAGCATTGGCGGTTCACCGCGCCGGCAGGCCCGCATGACCGGGCGCCGGGGCCATCACGACACACCGGTGATCTGGGGGGGTGGCGGCGGGGGTGGCTGGGGTTCGTCGGGCGGGTCGGACGGCGGTGGGTTCTCGTCGGGCGGCGGTGGCGATTTCGGCGGTGGAGGTGCCTCGGGTGACTGGTGAATTCGCATGACAACGACGCCGGCAAGCAATCGTTGGTGGCGCATGCTGCGGCATCGCTGGCTGGACGAGCGCGACGTGCGCCGTGCGCTCAGCCCCGAGGCGCTGGCCCGCATCGAGGCCCGTGTGCAGGCCGCAGAGGCGAACCATAGCGGCGAGGTGCGTGTGTGCATCGAGGCCGGGCTGCCGGTGAGCTACCTGTGGCGTCGCGCGAGCGCGCGCGAACGGGCGGTGGCGCTGTTCGGCAAGCTCAGGGTCTGGGACACCGAGCTCAACAACGGTGTGCTGATCTACGTGTTGCTCGCCGAGCACCGCATCGAGATCGTGGCCGATCGCGGTGTGTCACGCCACGTGCCCCCCGACGGCTGGCAGGCGGTCATCGCCAGCATGTCGCTCGCTTTTCGCGAGGGGCGATTCGAGCAGGGGCTGGCCGAGGCCATCGATGCGGTCGATGCCTTGCTGGTCCGGCACTTCCCGCTGGCCGCCGGTCAGCGCAACCCGAACGAGTTGCCTGACACGCCGGACATCCGCTGAGAAGCGGTCACACAAGGACCGGAAAGAACAACGCCCGCAGGCACGAGCCGGCGGGCGTTGCGGTGTGCAGCGGGGCCGTCGCCCCGTGGCTTCACTTCTTGCGCAGCTTGCGCAGGGCCGCGATCTGGGCGGCCATGGCAGCGAATTCGCTCTGGGCCTTGGCAAAGTCGATGTCGCTTTTCGCGTTTTTCATCGCTTCTTCGGCAAGGCGCTTGGCCTCGGTGGCCTTGGCTTCGTCGAGGTCCTTGCCGCGGATGGCCGTGTCAGCCAGCACCGTGACGGTGTTGGGCTGCACTTCGAGGATGCCGCCGGCGACGAACACGAATTCTTCCTCGCCGTTGTCGGCACGCTCGATGCGCACGGCACCCGGCTTGATGCGGGTGATCAGCGGCGTGTGCTGGGGCAGGATCCCCAGTTCACCCGACTCACCCGGCAGGGCGACGAACTTCGCCTCACCCGAGAAGATCGACTCCTCGGCGGAAACGACGTCAACATGAATGGTGGCCATGCTCGGTCTCACTTAGGGTGGTGGAAGGTGCGGGTTTCGGCATCAGGCAGGCGAGCCGGAGGCCGGCCCGCCCGGAACCGATCACTGCAGCTTCTTGGCCTTTTCGAAGGCTTCGTCGATGGTGCCGACCATGTAGAACGCCTGCTCGGGCAGGTGGTCGCACTCGCCGGCCACGATCATCTTGAAACCACGGATGGTTTCCTTCAGCGGCACGTACTTGCCGGGCGCGCCGGTGAAGATTTCGGCCACGTGGAACGGCTGCGACAGGAAACGCTGGATCTTGCGGGCACGTGCCACGGCCAGCTTGTCTTCCGGCGACAGTTCGTCCATGCCCAGGATCGCGATGATGTCGCGCAGTTCCTTGTAGCGCTGCAGCACGCCCTGAACGGCACGGGTCGTGTTGTAGTGCTCTTCGCCGACCACGTTCGGGTCGACCTGGCGGCTGGTGGAGTCCAGCGGGTCGACGGCGGGGTAGATGCCCAGCGCGGCGATGTCACGCGACAGCACGACGGTGGCGTCCAGGTGGGCGAAGGTGGTGGCAGGCGACGGGTCGGTCAGGTCGTCCGCAGGCACGTACACGGCCTGGATCGAGGTGATCGAACCGATCTTCGTGGAGGTGATGCGCTCCTGCAGCTTGCCCATTTCCTCGGCCAGCGTCGGCTGATAGCCCACGGCGGAAGGCATGCGGCCCAGCAGAGCGGACACTTCGGTACCGGCCAGCGTGTAGCGGTAGATGTTGTCCACGAAGAACAGCACGTCACGGCCTTCGTCGCGGAAGGACTCGGCGATCGTCAGGCCGGTCAGGGCCACGCGCAGACGGTTGCCCGGCGGCTCGTTCATCTGGCCGTAGACCATGGCCACCTTGGACTGGGAGAGGTCCTCGTCGACCACGACCTTGGACTCCATCATCTCGTGATAGAAGTCGTTGCCTTCACGGGTCCGCTCGCCCACACCGGCAAACACCGACAGACCCGAGTGAGCCTTGGCGATGTTGTTGATGAGCTCCATCATGTTCACGGTCTTGCCCACGCCGGCGCCGCCGAACAGACCCACCTTGCCGCCCTTGGCGAACGGGCAGATCAGGTCGATCACCTTGATGCCGGTTTCGAGCAGTTCCTGCGAGGGGCTCAGTTCGTCGTAGGCCGGGGCCTTGCGGTGGATCGACGCGGTCAGCGTCTGGTCGACGGGACCACGCTCGTCGATCGGGTTGCCCAGCACGTCCATGATGCGGCCGAGCGTGGCCTTGC
>CAMLSD010000026.1 GCA_946482595.1 uncultured Comamonadaceae bacterium | reverse complement strand
ATGAGCAGACCCGGCTGGGTCTTGTCGCAGCCACCCATCAGCACCACGGCATCCAGGGGATAGCCGCGGATGCTTTCCTCGGTATCCATCGCCAGCAGATTGCGAAACGGAAAGGAGCTGGGCTTGACCAGGTTCTCGCTGATCGACATCAACGGAATCTCGAACGGAATCCCGCCAGCTTCGAGCACGCCCTCGCGGACCTTCAGTGCCAGCGCACGCAGGTTCAGGTTGCAGGGGTTGAGGTCGGACCAGGTATTCAGAATGCCAACGATGGGCTTGTGCATCAGGTCTTCACGCGTCCAGCCATCGGCCGCCAGGGTGGAGCGGTGAATGAAGCCCGGCAGGTCGTTCTTGCGAAACCAGCGGGCGCTGCGCAGCAGCGCGGGCTCCTGGTTGTCTTCCGGTTGGTCAGGCGATTTCATGGGCTGTCTGCTTGCGGGTGGGTGCAGAAAATTCTAGGAAGAACGGCCCATTGAATATGCGGTTGTGGCCTCGCGCGATGGGACCAAATTCCGTATTCGACCGGCGAACTTTTCGAGTTGACTGCGGCCCTGGCGGTGCCTCAGTGTTGCGGTTGGTGGAGATCCTCTGCAACCGGGATCGGAGGCTTTCAAGGGCCGGCGCAGGCTGGGGCCCGGCGCGATGGGGCTGTGAGCGCCCGGCGCCTGGGCGCGTCGACGGGCGGCTATCTGTAGATGTCTGCGAGGTCGCTCAGATTCCAGTTGCCGCCGCTCAGCACAAGACAGACCTTTTCGTCCGGCCGCACCTTCACGCTGCCCGCCAGCAGGGCGCCAAGACCGATGGACGCTGCCGGTTCCGCAATCAGCTTCGCATCCTTGGCCAGCGCGCGCATGGCCGCGACGATGTGCTCGTCATCGACCAGCACGATCTCGTCCACGTACTTCTCGATGATGGGGAAGGGGTTCTGCCCCGGCACGCTGATGCGCACGCCGTCGGCAATGGTGTCCTTCAGCGGCAGCGAGGTGCGCTGCTTGTTGATCCGGCTCTGGTGGTACTTGGGCGTCAGGGCGGGCTCCGCGCCGATGACCCGCACCGATGGTTTCGTTTCCTTGATGGCGGTGGCAATGCCCGAGATCAGGCCACCACCACCCAGGGGAACGATGACGGTGTCCACACCGTCCAGATCCTCCAGGATCTCGCAGCCGATGGTGCCCTGGCCCGCCATGACCATCGGGTCCTCGAAGCCGTGCACCGCGGTGTAGTTGTGCTCAGCCGCAATCTCGCACACCCGCTTCCAGCGGGCGGCCGTGTCGCCGTCAAAAAGTATGACTTCCGCCCCCAGGGCCTGGGTGTTCTCGATCTTGATCCTGGGTGTGGTCACCGGCACGACGATGGTGGCCTTGACGCCCAGCATCCTGGCGGCATAGGCGATGCCCTGGGCGTGGTTGCCCGACGACGTCGCAATCAGACCGTTGCCGAGTTGTTCCCTGGTGAACGACAGCGCCTTGTTCAGTGCCCCGCGAATCTTGAAGGCGCCGGTGACCTGCAGGGTTTCGGGTTTCAGATAGAGCTGGCAACCCACGGCGTTCTCGATCTTTTCCGCACGCAGTATCGGCGTGCGCTTGATATGCGGCTTCAGCCGCTCGCGGGCCTCGTGGATGTCCGCCAGGGTGGGGTGTTCAAGCATGGTGCTCACTCGATGAACTCGAAGAAGGTGCCGACGTTGCTGGCCAACGCGTTCTGGTAGATCTTGCTGGAGGTCGTGTTGTCCTGGATGGCCATGCCCGTGGAGTCGAAGATCGTGATCTCCTCGTCGCTCGTTCGCCCAGGCTTGTGGCCCAGCAAGACCTCGCCGATCTCCGCATGGATGCGGTCCCTGGCGAGGATGTTCAGGCGCAGCGCATGCTGCACTTCGCCCTTTTCGCTGCACTGCAGGATCGAGTCCACCACGGTCTTGGCGTGCCGAAAGATCTCCGGGTCGAACTCCTGCTTGCCCTTGGCGTCGGTGCCGATCGCCACGATGTGGGTGCCCGGTCGGACCCAGCCTGCCTCCACCACGGAGCCTTTGCCTCGGGTGGTGGTGACCAGGATGTCGGCCTGTTCGACCGCTTCCTGCTTGGAGTTCGCCACAAGCACCGGCATGCCGAACTCGCGTTCGATATCGGCCTTGAAGCTGGCCAGCGAATCGGCGTGGTGGTCCCACGCATGCACCGCCTCGATCTTCATGACCTGGCTGATCGCGCGGATCTGCATGCGGGCCTGATTGCCGGTGCCGATCGAGGTGACGCGTTTGGCGTCCTTCCTGGCCAGCGCCTTCACCGACACGGCCCCCGCCGCCCCCGTCCTGAGGCCGGTGATCAGGCTGCCGTCCATCACACAGGCCAGCGCACAGGTCCGGGCATCGAACAGCAGGATGGTCCCCATGCCGCTGGGCAGGCCGTAGATGGTCGGGTTGTCGGGAAACCCGCCGGATGACGCCTTCATCGAGATGATTTCATTGCCCTTGTAGTAGCCCAGCTTGAAGTCGATGTCCCCGCGCGGTGGGTGAAGGTCGATCCCGATGTAGTCCGGTTGCACCACCTGGCCGCTGTTGAAGCCCTTGTAGGCTTCTTCCACGGCGGCGATCACTTCCTTCATGGCGATCAGTCCACGGACTTCTTCCTTCTTCAGCAGCAGTGTCTTCATGTGCGTTGTCTCCTGAGTCAGTAGCCTCGCACCCGGTCCACCTGGCCCACCATGGGCAGACCCACCCGATGGCGGCGCAGGTTGTCCAGCATCGCTTCCACCGCGGTCTCGGGCTGGGTCATGCTGGCAATGTGGGGCGTCAGCACCACCTGGGGGTGGTGCCAGAACGGGTGCGCGGGCGGCAATGGTTCCGGCTCGCACACATCCAGAATGGCCGACGACAGTTGGCCCTGGTCCAATGCCTGCAGCAGGTCTTGCTGCACCAGGTGCCCGCCCCGGCCCACATTGATCACGGTGGCCCCCTGGGGCAGTTGGTCGAACAATGGCTTGGAGAGAATGCCGCGCGTGGTGTCGGTCAGGGGCAGCAGGCAGATCAGGATGTCGGTGCGGGCCAGGAACGCCTGCAGACCCTGCTCGCCCGCGTGGGTTTCGATGCCCTTGAGCGGCCGGGCCGAACGGCTCCAGCCAGCGCAGTCAAAGCCGAAGCCGCTGAGCTTTTCCAGCACGGCCCGGCCCAGCATGCCCAGGCCCAGCACACCGACGCGCCGTGACGAGGCGGGATGCACGCGATGAGCCTGCCAGCGGCGTGCGTGCTGCTGGTGGCGATAGCCGAACCAGTCACGATGAACGGACAGCACGGCCAGCGTGACGTACTCGACCATGCCGTTGACGATGCCCGGTTCGACCATGCGCACCACCGGCAGCGACTCGGGAATGACCGAGAAGTCGAACTGGTCGATCCCGGCGCCGGTGGAGAACAGCACCTCCAGGTTCGGGAACCGGGTGGCGAGGTCGGCGGGGGGCTCCCAGGCCGCGAGGTAGCGCACCTCGGATGGGTCGCCGACATCGGGCCAGATGCGAAACGGCAAGTCCGGCAGCCGCTGTGCGAAGCGCTCAGCCCAGACCGCGCCGCGGACCGGGTCAGCCTTGTAGACGAAGCTCATGCAGCGCTCACTTGGGACGGTAGATCACGTAGACCTTGGCCACATGCTCCCGGCTCTCCCAGGTGCAGCGGGCACCTTGCTCGACCAGGAAGATGTCGCCCTTCGAGAAGGTGCGGCTGCGGCCGCTTTCGTCCACGAGGTCCACGCTGCCCTCGAGCAGGTGCATCAGCTCGTAGTGACGGTAGAACAGGGGGCGGCGCGCATAGGGCGTGGAGTCCCAGGTGCCACACATGAACTCGCCGTCGGCGCTGGTGTAGTCGGTGTGGTTGCGGCAGGACGGAGCCGGTGTGGTCAGCAGCTCCAGCGGTGGTGTGCCCGAGGGCTTGAGCGTGGGGGCTTCCTGCAGGGCGATGATGCGGCCGTTGCCCGCCTGGCTGTGGTTGTAGCGGGTGAAGATGAGTGTGACCGGTTGCTGTGCTGACCACGAGAATGCGGCGCCCTGCGGGATCACCGCGGCCTGTCCGGCATTGAGCGTCAGCTCGACATCGGTCTGGGTCAGGGTCAGCTGGCCTTCGTGGACGAGGATGCACTCGTCCGCAGGCAGCGAGGGGACCTCGCCTTGTCCAGGCTTCAGCTCGATCACCCCTGCCGTCACCGGGCCGGCCGGCCAGGCCAGGACGCGCCGGTCGGACAGGAAGCGGTCGTCGTCGGGCCGGGCGGTGACGGCAATACCCTGTTGCGGGTCGCGCGCAAAGGAGCGCATGTCCACGAAGGTCGGGCAGGGGAGCGAGACGGCGTCGGCAGTCTCTCGTTCCAGTAGCTGGGTTGTCATGTGGTGGTCTCGGTGGGTGCAGTGAGTGGAAGCGGCTCAGGCGGCCTGGGCCACAGGCTGGGCGAAGCGCCCGATGTGGTACGGGGCGATGGGAGTGCTGGTCGTGCCGGTATGGATCAGTTCGGCCATCACGTCGCCCACACCCGGGCCCAGCTGGAAGCCGTGGCCCGAAAAGCCGAACGCGTAGTACAGGCCGGGCACACGCGCGCTCGGCCCCATGACCGGGCGGCTGTCGTCCATGTAGCCCTCGATGCCGCTCCAGACGCGGATGATGTTCAGGCGATTCAAGGCCGGGACCACGCGCGGCAACTGCTCCAGCGTCATCAGGGTGCGGCGCGGGTGCACGTGGGCGCGGCGGTTCACCATGTCCACCGGCTCGTGGCCGCCACCGCCGATGACGATGTTGCCGCGTGCGACCTGGCGGAAGTACACGACCTCTTCAGGGACGTCGGTCGCCAGGCCGATGGTCGGGGCGATGGCATAGGGCACCGGTTCGGTGACGCACATCTGTGGCCCCTTCACCTTCATGGGCACCGGCTCGCCAAAGGCGGCGCTCATGCGGTCGCCCCAGGCGCCGGCGGTGATCAGCACCGTGGGTGCGCGGAAGCTGCGGCCGTCGGCGGCGGACACAAGAAAGTCCTCGCCGACCTTGCCGATGTTCACGATCTCGGTGTTCTCGAACACCTGCGCTCCCGCGCGCACGGCCGCGCGCCCGAACGCAGGCGCCGCCAGGCGTGGGTTGGCGTGGCCATCGAAGGGCGCGTAGCAGCCGGAGATGACCTCCGGGCCGAGGTAGGGGAAGCGCTCGCGCAGCATCGCGGTGCTCATCATCTGCAGGCCCAGACCGTAGGGTTGGGCGTCCTGTGCGTACTTCTCCAGGCGCTCTGTGTGCTCGGGCCGGTAGCCCACGCGCAGGTGGCCGCCCAGCAGCAGCTCGACGTCCTCGCCGATCAGCTCCTTGAGCCGGACCCAGATCTCACGCGAGCGGTTGGACAGTGGCAGTTGCTCGATGGCGCGGCCCTGGCGGCGCACGTTGCCGAAGTTCACCCCGCTGGCCTGCTGGCCGATCAGGCCGCGCTCGATCAGGATGACCGACACGCCGCGCTGGCGCAGAAAGAATGCGGAGGCCGCGCCCATGAAACCGCCGCCCACGATGACGACGTCAGCGCTCTGTGTGTTCATGCATGGTCTCCTCGTGCGCGGATGGTCAGCGGCTTCACGGGAGCCTGGCCCCGCAGGCGGCCGACCTGCTCCACGGGCACGCCGGCGGCGTGCGCGATCACCTCGGCCCCCGCATGGGCGCAGTAGCGCCCCTGGCAGCGGCCCATGCCCACGCGGCTGAAGGCCTTGGCCCGGTTGGCCTCCTGAGCGCCCATCTCGCACACCACGCGGCGCAGCTCACCGGCGGTGATGGCTTCACAGCGGCAGACGATGGCCTCGTCCGGCAGTTGCGCGGCCTGCTGCTGCGGCCAGGGAAAGGCCTGCGCCAGGCCCTGGCGAAAGCGTTCCATGCCGGCCTGTTCGGCGCGCAGCCGCTGCAGCTCACCCGGCGAGTTGTCCAGACCCATGTCCTTGAGCACCGCCAGGGCGGCCAGGCGGCCGGCGATCTCGGCGGCGTCTGCGCCCAGCACGCGAGCGCCGTCGCCGGCCAGATACACCCCCGGGGTGGAACTGCGGCCGTCTTCGCCGACCACGGGCAGCCACTGCCGCGTCTCGGCGTCGAAGCGGAAGGCGCAGCGCGCCAGGTCGGCCAGCTGCGTTTCGGGGCGCAGGTGATAGCCCATGGCCACCGCATCGCACTCGAAGCGGCGCGTGGCGCCGCTCGCCTCGCGAACCACCACACCGTGCACGCCAGCCTCCGGCGAGCCTGTGATCTCCTGCGGCGTGACGCCGGTGAGCACCGGCACGCCCGCACGTCGGATGCGCGCCACCAGGGCCAGGCCCTTGAACAGCACGCCCGGCCGCGCCAGCAGCTTGGGCAGGGCGGCGATGCGCCGGGCGAACGCAGAGGTGTCGAGCACGGCGGCCACTTGTGCACCGGCTTTGAGGTACTGCGCCGCCACCAGGTAGAGCAGGGGGCCGGTGCCCATGAACACCACGCGCTGACCGATGGCGCAGGCCTGGGCCTTCAGAGCGATCTGCGCGGCGCCCAGGCTGTAGGTGCCGGCCAGTTGCCAGCCCTTGACCGGCATCAGGCGGTCGGTGGCGCCGGAGCAGATCACCAGCGCGTCGTAGGGCAGGGCCGATGTCCGCCCGTCCTGGATGGTGTGTACCTGCTGGTCTGCGATGTTCCAGGCCAGGGTCTCGGGCCGGTAGTCGAGCTGCCCGCGCAGCGCGTCGAAGCTCTGGTGCAGCGCCTGCGCGCGGGCGGCCTCGGTGCCATAGAGCTGGGCATAGGGCCGGGTGAAGTTCTCGGGCTGGCGGCGGTAGATCTGGCCGCCGTCGCGCCGGTTGTCGTCGATCACGGTCGGGCGCAGTCCCGCGGCTACCAGGGTCTGGGCGCAGCGCACACCGGCCGGACCGGCGCCGATGATGATCACGCGAGGTTGGGCCATGTCGCCTCCGGTTGGTGGGTCACGATGTGCATGCCTTCTTCCACCACGGTGGTGCAGGCGCGCAGGCACTCGCCGCTGGCGGTCCAGACCCAGCAGTCCTGGCAGGCGCCCATCAGGCAGAAGCCGGCGCGCCGGCCATCGCCAAATTCGGATTCGCGCAGGTGTCGCGTGTGGCTGAGCAGGGCGACCATCAGGGTGTCGCCGGCCAGTGCGGCGACCATCTGCCCGTCGATCACGATGCGCACGCGGGCGCGGTTCTTCTCCGCCAAACGCACAAATCGCTGGCTCATGTCATGTCTCCTGGTGCCCGGCCTCGAAACGGTCAGGGCGAAGCGGTGGGGCCGTTCAGCACAGGGCCTGCGTGACGATGGCGAACAGCCGGGGGGCGCCCTCAGGGTGTGGCAGGGGCTTGCCGCGCACCATCGTGGTGGCGGCGTCCACACGCAGCAGCCCGAAGCTCTCCAGCCACTCCGCCAGGCCCGAATCGAAATCGATGTCGATGCGTGTGAAGCGTCCGGCGTTGGTGCCCGCGAGGTGGGCGATCAGGGCCTTGGCACTGTCCGCATCAGGGGCCACCACGGGGCCGATCACATGGCCCCGGCCGAAGCGGCGCAGGATGGCAAAACCCTGCTGCGTGCCGTCGTGGTCCAGCACCACGCAGGCCTCCGCCTGGGCCAGCAAGCTGTCGATCAGTGCGGGCCGCGGCATGCCGCGCGCCGCTTCGTCCAGGCGGTGCAGGGCCTGCGCCTCGTTCTGGCCCACCGGGCGCAGCCGCCAGCCTTCGGGCAGCGCGATCAGCGGTGCAGGTTGGGCCACGCCCTGGTGCTGGCGGATCTCGCCAGTGCGCACAAAGCCCAGCCGCTCGTACAGGCCACGGCCCTCGGTGGTGGCCTGCAGCAGCACGGTGTGTTCGTCCAGGCCTTCGAGCAGGATGGTGAGCAGGCGGTGGCCGATGCGGCGGCCCTGGCAGGCGGGTGCCACGATGATCAGTCCCACGGTGGCGTGCCGCGCGCCCCAGCGCCAGCGCAGCGCAGTGGCGACGATCTTGCCGTCGCGTTCGGCCACCAGGCCTTCGGCGGACGCAAACACATGCTCCCAGTCGGTCAGACGGTGCGGCCAGCGCAGCTCGGAAGACAGTGCGTGGGCGCTGGGGAGGTCGTCTTCAGTCATGGGGCGGATCAGCACGCCGTCATCGGCGGGCCTGGCGCCATCCAGGGCGGGAAACGGGTTCTTCAGCAGCATTTTCGTCAACCTCTGCATCGTTGATTTGCGTGCAATCTTGGACGACATCGGCACGCTTCGCCAGCGCGAATAGGGGTTTGCGAGCAATTCGCAAGCATGCGCTGTGAGGCCGGGTTCGTTTGCAATTCGCTGCTGCGTGCCGCCCTCGTACGGCGACAAATGCTGGGGCTTCTGCATAGCATCAACTGCAGGTTTCGCCGGTGTGCGCTTGTGCCTGTGCAGGCGCATCGCCGGCATCTGTCTTCCCCATTCCTTGCCCGTGCCATGCAGATCTTTGACCCCTGTGCCGTTGCCGTCCAGAGTGCCCACTTCATCGGTGGCCATGCGGTGCCCGACACCGCGCAGCTTGACGTGCTGCGTCCCTCCGACGGGCGGGTGCACGCGGGACTGCCGCTGGCCGATGCCGGCACCGTGGACGCCGCCGTTCAGAACGCCTGGCAGGCCTGGCGTCACACCGACTGGGCGCGCCGCGCGCCGCGCGAGCGCGCCCGGGTGCTGCGTCGCTGGGCTGAGCTGATCGAGGCGGACGTTGAACGCCTGGCGGTGCTGGAGGCGGTGTGCTCCACCCGCCCGGTGCGCGATGCCACGGCATGGGACGTGCCTTTCACCGCCGAAGGGCTGCGATTCTTCTCGGAATACGCCGACAAGCTTGGCGGCGATGTGGCCGCCACCCGCCACGACCACCTGGGCCTGGTGGTGGCCGAGCCGTACGGCGTGGTCGGTGCGATCACGCCCTGGAACTTCCCCCTGGTCATGGTGTCGTGGAAGGTGGGGGCGGCGCTGGCCGCGGGCAATGCCGTGGTGCTCAAGCCCTCGGAGATGACGCCGTTTTCGGTCATCCGCCTGGCCGAGCTGGCCATCGAGGCGGGCGTGCCCGCCGGCATCTTCAACATCGTGCAGGGCGATGGCCGCACCACGGGCGACGCACTCACGCGGCACCCGCTGATCAGCAAGATGACCTTCACCGGTTCCACACGGACCGGCGCGGCAATCATGGCCAGTTGTGCGCTGCAAGGGCCCAAGCCGGTGACGTTGGAACTGGGTGGCAAGAGCCCGCAGCTCGTGTTCGACGATGTGCCCGACGTGGACCGTGTGGCGGGCATCGTGGCGCGTGCCATCACCGGCAACGCGGGCCAGGTCTGCGTGGCGGGTTCGCGTCTGATCGTGCAGCGTGGCGTGGCCCGGGCGCTGATCGATGGCATTGCGCGGCGATTTGCCGCACTGCGGCCCGGCGCAACCTGGGACGACCAGGCGACGCTGCCGCCCATCATCTCGGCGCAGCAGGCCTCGCGCATGCAGGACATCGTCGAGCGTGCCCTGGGCGCTGGCGCGCAACTGCGCTGTGGTGGCGGCCTGTACGAGGGCGGCCCGGGCGGTGCGTATTTCCAGCCCACGCTGATCGAAGGCGTGACGGCCAGCAACCCGGCGGTGCAGGAAGAGATCTTCGGCCCGGTGCTGACCGTGCAGACCTTCGACAGCGAAGAAGAGGGTCTGGCGCTGGCTGCGCACGAGCACTACGGTCTGGCGGCCGGTGTGCACACCGCCGACATCGGTCGCGCCATGCGCGCCATGCGTGGTCTCTCGGCCGGCACTGTCTGGATCAACCGCTACGGGCGCAGCGACGACTTCGTGATTCCCACGGGGGGCTACCACCAGTCGGGTATCGGCAAGGACCTGGGACGCCAGGCGGTGGAGGCCAATCTGCGCTTCAAAAGCGTGCTGATGGACTTTGCTGCGACGCACCAATGAAGGGTGACTGCACCCATCAAGTGCCAACCACATGACATGCTGTCCAGCCCCATGAATTGAACAACTTCGTTTTGTCCGGCCACCCCATTTCCCAATGCACGTCGCGTATCCGAATGCTCCAATCAGTTCGTCATCACTCTGTCGAAAACAGCTTGTCGAGGATGCGGACCGGGACGCCCGGCGTCCTGCCGGCGTGGCCGGTCTGCGATGACCCATCACACAACCCACGAAGCACGCGCAACATGAAGCTCGACTCCTACTGGAACAACTCGCTGCTGGCGGCACCGGTGGCCTCGTCGCAGGGCTTGCCTGCGCAGGTGGATGTGGCCATCGTCGGCGGTGGCTTCACAGGGCTTTCTGCGGCACTGCAGCTCGCGCGGCGTGGCGCCTCGGTGGCGGTGCTCGAAGCCGGTGCCACGGTCGCGCCAGAAGCTTCGGGTCGCAATGGCGGCCATGTGAACAACGGCCTGGCGGCGGACTACGCCGAGGTGGTGGCCAAGGTGGGCGTCGAGCGGGCCCGCGCCTGGTACCAGGCCTACAACGGTGCGGTCGATGCGGTCGAGCAACTGGTGCGGCAGGAGCGCATCGACTGCGACTTCGTGCGCCGTGGCAAGCTCAAGCTGGCCACCAAGGCCTACCAGGTGGATGCGCTGCGCCGCAGCGCCGAGCGGCTGGTGGCGGACGGTGTCGACCCCGACGTGCGCGTGCTGGGGGCGGACGAGGTGCATTCGGAGGTGCAAAGCGATCGTTTCGTGGGTGGCCTGCTCTACCCGCACAGCGCCCAGATGCACATGGGTCGCTTTGCTCAGGGCCTGGCGCAGGCCGCGCTGCGCCAGGGGGCGCAGATCCACACCGGCACGCGGGTCAATCGCGTGGAGCGGGTGCAGGGCCAGGTGCACCGGCTGCACACCGACCGCGGTGTGGTCCGGGCCAACCAGGTGTTGCTGGCCACCGGGGCCTCGCGTCACGGCAGCTACGGCAGCTTTGGCTGGCTGCGCCGGCGCATCGTGCCCATCGGCAGCTTCATCGTGGTGACCGAGCCACTGGGCGCCGAACGAGCACAGGCCCTGCTCGCCCATCGCCGCACCTACACCACCATTGCCAACATCCACCACTACTTCCGCCTCACCGAGGACCACCGGATGGTGTTTGGCGGTCGTGCGCGCTTTGCCATCTCCAGCCCCACCTCCGATGCTGCCAGCGGCGAGGTGTTGCGCCAGGGCCTGGCCGAGACCTTCCCGCAACTGGGCCAGGTGCGGCTCGACTACTGCTGGGGTGGCCTGGTGGACATGACACAGGACCGCCTGCCTCACGCGGGCGAGCGCGACGGTCTGTTCTATTCGCTGGGCTACAGCGGCCACGGCACGCAGATGTCGGTGCTGATGGGCCAGCGCATGGCCGAGGTGATGGCCGGCAACGAGAACGCCAACCCCTGGAAGGGACGCTCGTGGCCGGCCATTCCCGGTCACATCGGCCCCCCCTGGTTCCTGCCCGCCGTGGGCCTGTACTTCCGGTTGAAAGACCGGCTGGCCTGAAGCTGAAACGGCCTTCGGGTCAGAACGATTCCATTTGATCCGCACCCCTCAACCGTCACTTTTCAAACGAGGAGCAACCATGAGCAACAACGAAAAACACATTCGGGACCTGGTCGGACCCGAAGAGAGCGTCCGCATGATGGACTCGCTGCGTCGTGGCGCTTCACGTCGCGATGTGCTGGCCATGCTGGCGGCGGGGGGCATGCAGGCCACGCTGGCGGGCAGCATCGCGACCCTGGCCACCGCGGCCCACGCGCAGACACCCCGCAAGGGTGGCCGCATCAGGGTGGCCAGCTCTTCGTCTGGTGTGAATGACACGCTCGACCCGGCGCGCCAGTCCGGCCACATCGACTTCTGCCGCGGCTTCATGTTCTACAACGGGTTGACCGTGCTGGACGGCAACCTGGCACCGCAGCCGCAGCTGGCCGAAGAGTTCAGCACCAAGGATGCCCAGACCTGGGTGTTCAAGCTGCGCAAGGGCGTGACCTTCCACAACGGCAAGCCACTGACGCCGGCCGACGTGGTGTTCTCGATGATGCGGCACAAGGACCCGGCGAATGCTTCGCGGGCCAAGGTGCTGGCCGAACAGATCGAATCGGTGACTGCCACCGGCCCGAACGAGGTGACCTTCCGCCTGACCGCACCCAACGCCGACCTGCCCGTGATCCTGGGCACCTACTACTTCCACATCGTCCCGGACGGCACCACCAACTTTGCAGCCGGTATCGGCACCGGCCCCTACAAGGTCAAGGAGTTCAAGCCCGGCGAGCGGTCGATCGCCGTGCGCAACGACAACTACTGGAAGCCGAACCGGCCCTACCTGGACGAGATCGAGCTCGTGGGGATCTCCGACGAATCGGCACGTGTCAACGCACTGCTTGCCGGTCAACTGGACCTGGTGGTGGCGGTGTCGCCGCGTTCGATCGACCGTGTGCTGGCGAGTGGCACCCACACCATCTTCGAGACCAAGGCCACCAACTACACCAACCTCATCATGCGCCGGGACAGTGGTCCGGGCAGCAACCCTGACTTCGTGCTGGCGATGAAGTACCTGTTCAACCGTGAGCAGCTGGTCAAGAACATCCAGCTCGGCCGCGGGGTGGTGGCCAACGACCAGCCGATCGCCTCGAACAACCGCTTCTTCTTCAAGGGCCTGCCGCAGCGCCCCTATGACCTCGAGAAGGCGAAGTGGCACCTGCAGAAAGCCAACCTGGGCAGCGCCCCCATCCCCGTGGTGGCCTCGCCGGCCGCGACCAACTCGGTCGAGACGGCGCTGGTCATGCAGCATGCCGCCAAGCAGATCGGCCTGAACCTGGATGTGCGCCGCATGCCGGCCGACGGCTACTGGTCTACGCACTGGATGAAGCATCCGGTGGGATTCGGCAACATCAACACCCGGCCCAACGCCGATCTGGCCCTGACCCTGTTCTTCAAGTCCGACTCCCCCTCGAACGAGGCGGGCTGGAAGAACGAGAAGTTCGACCAGCTGCTGGTGGCTGCGCGTGGCGAGACCGACCTGGCCAAGCGCACCCAGATGTACGCCGACATGCAGGTGATGATCCACAACGAGGGTGGCATCGGCATCCCGTTCTTCAACTCCAGCCTGGATGGCCACAGCAAGAAGCTCAAGGGTCTGTCGCCGATCCCGATTGGCGGGATGATGGGCACCTCGTTCGCCGAGCACGTGTGGCTCGACGCCTGAAGCGGACAGCAAGGCCATGAACCGCATTCTGTTCAAGCTGCTGGCGCAGCGCATCGGGCTTGCGCTTCTGTCGCTGCTGGCGGTGTCGACGGTGGTGTTTGCCATCACTGCGGTGCTGCCGGGCGATGCGGCGCAGGAACAGCTGGGTCAGGACGCCACCCCCGAGCTGGTGGCTGAACTGCGCGCCCAGCTGGGCCTGGACCGGCCGGCGCACGAGCGCTACCTGCGCTGGATCGGCGGTCTTGCTCGCGGCGACCTGGGTGTGTCGTCCACCGCCCGCGTGCCGGTGGTGGACCTCATTGCCAGCCGGTTGCCGAACTCGCTCTTGCTGGCGGCAGTGACCGCACTGTTCGCGGTGCCCATCGCGCTGACGCTGGGCATCTCGGCGGCGGTCTGGCGCGGCTCCTGGTTCGACCGCAGCATGTCCACCGCCGCCGTCACCGTGGTCTCGGTGCCCGAGTTCCTGGTGGCCACGCTGGCGGTGCTGGTGTTCGCGGTGCAACTGCGCTGGCTGCCGGCGCTGTCCTACGTGAGCGAGATCGAGTCCCTGGGCCAGATGCTGCAGGCCTTTGCGATGCCGGTGGTGACGCTCACCTGCGTCATCGTGGCGCAGATGATGCGCATGACGCGCGCGGCGGTGATCGACCAGCTGGAGGCACCCTACATCGAGATGGTGCGACTCAAGGGCGCTTCGCCGATGCGCACCGTGCTCGCGCACGCGCTGCCCAACGCCGTGGGACCGATCGCCAACGCGGTGGCGCTGAGCCTGTCGTACCTGCTGGGCGGCGTGATCATCGTCGAGACCATCTTCAACTACCCCGGCGTCGCCAAGCTGATGGTGGAAGGGGTTGCCCAGCGCGACATTCCGCTGGTGCAGGCCTGCACCATGCTGTTTTGCGCCGGCTACCTGTTTCTGGTCACCATGGCCGACCTGTGCGGCATCGTGGCCAACCCTCGACTGAGGCACGCATGAAGGACTTCGCCATGAGCAACGCCATTCAGGGCGGCGGCCAGGATGGACCGGCCCGGCTCCGCTGGTATCGGCGGCTGGCCCACTTCGGACTCACCGGCTGGATCGGTCTGGCCGTCGTGTTGTTCTGGGCCGGGGCCGCGATCCTCGGGCCGTCCCTGCTGTCGCAGTCTGGCGCCGCCGACGGGGGCGAGGTGTTCGCGCCCATCAGTGCCGCGCACTGGCTGGGCACCGACTACCTCGGGCGCGACATGCTGGCACGGGTGATCGAAGGCACCCGCTACACCGTGGGCGTGGCTTTTGTGGCGACCGTGCTGGCCAGTGGCAGCGGCACCCTGCTGGCCCTGCTGGCAGCAGCCACCGGGCGCTGGACCGACAACGTGCTCAGCCGCTTGCTGGACACGTTGACGGCGATCCCCAGCAAGATGTTCGCGCTGCTGATGGTGGCCAGCTTCGGTTCGTCAGTGCCCATGCTCATCGTCATGGCGGCCATCATCTACACGCCAGGCTCGTACCGGATCGCGCGCTCGCTGGCCGTCAACATCAACGCGCTGGACTACGTGACCGTGGCGCGCACACGCGGCGAAGGCACCGCCTACGTGATGCTCAACGAGATCCTGCCCAACATCACCGGCCCGATGCTGGCCGACTTCGGCCTGCGTTTCGTCTACGTGGTGCTGCTGCTGGCCAGCATGAGTTTCCTGGGCCTGGGCATCCAGCCGCCCGAGGCCGACTGGGGCTCGCTGGTGCGCGAGAACATCGAGGCGCTGCCCCATGCCGGCGCCGCGGTGATCGCACCGTCCATCGCCATCGCCAGCCTGACGATCGCCGTCAACCTGGTCATCGACAATCTGCCGGGCCGTGCGGCCCGCGAACGGGGAGGGCGCTGACATGGGCTCACTGGTCGTCGTAGACAAACTCACCATCCGCGCGGGCGAAGCCACGCTGGTCGATGGCCTGAGCTTCACCATCCGCCCCGGCGAGGTGCTGGCGCTGATCGGCGAATCCGGGTCCGGCAAGACCACCACCGCGCTGGCGCTGATGGGGCATGCGCGGCGCGGCTGCCAGATCAGCGGCGGCAGTGTGCGCATCGGCGAGACGGACGTGCTCTCGCTGGGCGCAGGCGCACTGCGCTCGCTGCGGGGCCGCACCGTGTCGTACATCGCGCAGAGCGCGGCCGCGTCTTTCGATCCGTCCCGCACCATCATGGACCAGGTGGTCGAGCCCACGCGCATCCACGGCACGCTCTCGCGCCATGATGCGGAGGTCAAGGCCGTGCAGCTGTTCCGCGAACTGGCCCTGCCCGACCCCGAGACCATCGGCCAGCGCTACCCGCACCAGGTCTCGGGCGGTCAGCTGCAGCGCCTGATGGCGGCCATGGCGCTCATCACCGACCCGGATCTGGTGATCCTGGACGAGCCCACCACCGCGCTGGACGTGACCACGCAGATCGAGGTGCTGCGCGCCTTCCGCCGCGTGGTGCGCGAGCGCCGCGCCACCGCGGTGTACGTGAGCCACGATCTGGCCGTGGTGGCCCAGATGGCGGACCACATCCTGGTGCTGCGCAACGGCCAGGCGCAGGAGCTCAACACCACCGGGTGCATCCTGTCCGAGCCTGCCCACGAGTACACCCGCAGTCTGCTGGCGGCCGCGCGACCCGCGCCACTGGCCACTGACTTGCACAAGGGCGAGTTGCTGCTCGAGGTCAGCGACCTGTCGGCCGGTTACGGTGCGCGCAACGCGCAAGGCAAGCCTGCGGCCCTGATCCTCGAAGACATCAACTTCAAGCTCTACAAGGGTCAGGCCATCGGAGTGATCGGCGAGTCGGGTTCGGGCAAGACGACCCTGGCCCGCGCCGTGGCCGGCCTGATTGCGCCTTGCCGCGGCCACATCCTGTTCAAGGGCCGGGCGCTCAAGCCCGAGGTGCGCCTGCGCAGCAAGGAAGAGCTGCGCCAGATCCAGATCGTGTTCCAGATGGCCGACACGGCGCTGAACCCGTCCCAGACCATCGAGCGCATCCTGGCGCGGCCGCTGCAGTTCTACAAGGGGCTCAAGGGCGCGGCGCTGGATCGGCGCATCCACGAACTGCTGGACCTGGTGCAGCTGCCGCGCGGCGTGGCCCAGCGTCTGCCGGGCGGCCTGTCGGGCGGGCAGAAGCAGCGCGTGAACCTGGCCCGGGCCCTGGCCGCCGAGCCCGAGCTGATCCTGTGCGACGAAGTGACCTCGGCCCTGGACACGGTGGTCGGTGCGGCGGTGCTGGAGCTGATGGCCGACCTGCGGCGCGAGCTGGGCGTGTCCTACCTCTTCATCAGCCACGACCTGCACACCGTGAAGTCGGTGTGCGACGAGATCATCGTCATGCAGCACGGCCGCAAGCTCGACCAGGTGGCGCGCGCCGACTTTGACCGCGGGCCCCACCACCCGTACTACGAGCTGCTGGCGGCCTCGGTGCCCGAGATGCGCCAGGGCTGGCTGGACGAACGCGACGCCGCCATGTCTGCGCATGCGGTGGCGGCCTGATCCGTCGACCTGGTTCCTTTCCACTTTCTTTCCAACACTGCCATGTCCTTGACCCTGCAACGCGCGGACCTGATCCGCAGTGCCAACTTCATCGCCGGCCAGTGGTCCGCCACCGCGGCTACGCTGGACGTCACCGATCCCGCCACCGGCGAGCTGATCACCCGGGTACCCGACTCCGGCGCGGCCGAAGCCGTCGCGGCGCTGGACGCCGCCCACCAGGCCTTCGCCCGCTGGAAGAAGGTGCCGGCCAAACAACGGGCCGCGATCATCAAGCGCTGGAACGACCTGGTCATCGCGCATCAGGACGACCTGGGCAAGCTCATCTCGCGCGAGCAGGGCAAGCCCCTGGCCGAAGGCAAGGGTGAGGTCGCCTACGCCGCCAGCTACATCGAGTGGTTCGGTGAAGAGGCCACGCGCATGAACGGCGAGGTCATTCCTGCACACGTCAGCGGCCGCAAGGTGTTTGCCCTGAAGGAGCCCATCGGGGTGGTGGCCGCCATCACACCGTGGAACTTCCCGGCCGCGATGATCGCCCGCAAGATCGCGCCCGCGCTGGCCGCTGGTTGCACCGTGGTCTGCAAGCCAGCCGAAGACACGCCGCTGACCTCGCTGGCCCTGGTGCACCTGGCCCACGAGGCCGGGGTGCCCGCGGGGGTGCTGAACATCGTCACCGCCTCGCGCGAGAAGACGCCCGAGGTGGTGGACGTGTGGCTCGACGACAGCCGTGTGCGCAAGATCACCTTCACCGGCTCCACTGCCGTGGGCAAGCACCTGGCCCGGCGCAGCGCCGACACGCTCAAGAAGCTCTCGCTGGAACTTGGCGGCAACGCGCCCTTCATCGTCTTCGATGACGCCGACCTGGACGCGGCGGTCGATGGTGTGATGGCGGCCAAGTTCCGCAACGGCGGGCAGACCTGCGTCAGCCCCAACCGGCTGTTCGTGCATCGCAAGGTGCTGGACGCGTTTGCACAGAAGCTCTGCGCGCGCGTGGAAGCGCTCAAGGTCGGCCCGGCCAGCGACCCGGCGTCGCAGATCGGCCCGATGATCAACGCCCGCGCCGTGGAAAAGATCGAACGTCACGTGCAGGACGCCGTGGCAAACGGCGCGAAGCTGCTCGCCGGTGGCAAGCGCCTGACGGCGCTGGGCCCGAACTACTTCGCGCCCACGGTGCTCATGGGCGTTGATCCGCGCATGGCCTGCTCCTGCGAAGAAACCTTCGGCCCGGTCGCGGCCATGGCGGTGTTCGACGACGAGGCAAGCGTGGTGGCGCAGGCCAACGACACGCCATTTGGCCTGGCCGCCTACTTCTACAGCCAGGACGTGCGGCGCATCTGGCGTGTGGCCGAGGCGCTGGAGACCGGCATCGTCGGCGTCAACGAAGGCGCGCTCGCCTCGGAGGCGGCGCCCTTCGGCGGCGTGAAGGAATCGGGCTACGGCCGCGAGGGTTCCACGCACGGACTGGACGACTACATGCACATCAAATACATGTGCCAGGGGCAGCTGGACTGAGTCTCCCGAGGGCCTGACGCACAACGTCTGAGCGCCCCCAGGGCCGGGCTGCGCCCAGCCCGCCCCCCCGCGGGGGTCAAGGAAACTTGGGGCGGCCCGGCGTTTCCTTGAGAGCCCGTCTCGGCGCGCAGCAGGCTCTCCACAACACAAGGGTAGAACCATGTCCCTCCTGTCGAACCATGCCTTCCCGGTCGGTGACCTGCTGCCGGACTTGGTCGCGCTGCGGCGCGACCTGCACGCCCACCCCGAACTGGCCTACGAAGAGCGCCGCACCGCCGGCATCGTGGCCCAGGCCCTGCGCCTGCTGGGCCTGGAGGTGAGCGAGGGTGTGGGGGGCACCGGGGTGGTCGGTACCCTGCACTGTGGCAAGCCGGGCGCTGCGCGCGCCGATGGGCAGCGCCCGCGCAGCGTCGGCCTGCGGGCTGACATGGACGCCCTGCCGCTGGTGGAACTCGGGCAGCGGCCCCACGCCAGCCGGTATGCCGGAAAGCACCACGGTTGCGGGCACGACGGGCACACCGCGATGCTCATCGGCGCAGCGCGGCAACTGGTGCGCACGCACCAGGACCTGGGGCTGATCGGGACCGTGCACTTCATCTTCCAGCCGGCCGAAGAGGGCCAGGCCGGCGCGGCCCGCATGATCGAGGAGGGGCTGTTCGAGCGCTTCCCCTGCGACAGCGTCTACGCGCTCCACAACTGGCCCGACCTGCCACTGGGCCATGCGCAGACACGGCCCGGCCCCATCATGGCGGCGGCCGACCGGTTCGACATCACGGTGCGTGGCAAGGGCGGCCATGCCGCGCAGCCGCACCACACGCCCGACGCACTGCTGGCGGCCAGCCAGCTGGTGGTGCAGCTCAACACCATCGTCTCCCGTCGCATCGATCCCAGCGAGTCCGCCGTGCTCTCGGTCACCCGCATCGAAGGTGGACACAGCCACAACGTGCTGCCCGCCGAGGTGAAGATCACCGGCACCGTGCGCAGCTTCGACGCCGACACCCAGAACCGCATCGAGGCCGCGCTGCGCGAAGCCGCGCGAGGCATGGCGCTGGCAAGCGGCACGGCGGTGGAGGTGGACTACCGGCGCTACTACCCCGCCACCGTCAACACTGTGGCCGAAGCCGCTGTCGCGCTGGAAGCGGCCCAGGCGGCAGGTCTGCAGGCCGCCACGGCGCCGCGCGCGGCGTTCACCTCGGAAGATTTCGCCTTCATGCTGCAGCGCCGGCCGGGGGCTTATCTGTGGCTGGGTCAGGGCAGAGCAGGGGAGGCGGCCGAAGCGTCTTACGCGCTGCACCACCCCTGCTATGACTTCAACGACGACGCCTTGCCGCTGGGGGTGCGCTGGTTCTGCGAGGTCGCAGCCCGTGCGCTGGGCGTTGCTGATTGATGAACCGTCTCAAGCGTCCTGGATCTCTCGGCCAAAACCAGTTGCTGGCATCGGGCGAGCTGCCTGCGTGAGGCGATGCGGCCTTTGTGCGGTGCAAGCGGAGAGGGTGTTGCAGTACATACTGCGATCTGACGAACATCTGGAGCACCTGTCGGCAGGGCCGGGCCCTGCGTGCAGGCATGCCAGAGAAGCGCCTGCCGCAACCGATGACTCCCCTGCCCACTACGCCCCTTCGCGACCCGGCCCTGGACAACCTGCGAGCGCTGATGATGTGGCTCGGCATCGTGCTGCACGTCGCGGCCAACCACCTCACTGGGCCGATGCTCGTGCCCTGGCGCGACCAGGCCACCAGCCCGGTGGCCGATCTGCTGGCCGCGGTCATCCACACGTTCCGCATGCCGGTCTTCCTGATGCTGGCGGGTTACTTCGTGGCGATGCTGGTCGAGCGCCGGGGCCTGCAGGAGATGCTGCGTCACCGCATGCGCCGCATCGCCTTGCCCTTTGTGGTGTTCTGGCCCGTGCTGTACGTCCTCACCGGCGTGCTGGTGATGCTGTATGCGCATCGGGCCGTCCGTGGCCACTTCGGGATCTCGCGCGACGTCCTGCCCCTGCTGCCCCACACGCCGATGGTCAACACCCTGCACCTGTGGTTCCTGTATCAGCTGGTGGGGCTCACGCTGCTGACCTTTGGGGTGCTGCGCTGGGCGCCGCGGCTGCCGCACGGGCTGCGCCAGGGGGTCGCGGTGCTGCTTCGCCGGCTGGCTGAACGCAGCTGGGGCCCGGTGGTGCTGGCCTTGCCGCTGGGGCTGATCGGGGCGCAATACAGCTTCGGCATCCTCACCGTGACCGGGTCCTTCCTGCCGCCGCTGACCGAGTGGCTGCATCACGGCCTGTTCTATGCGTTCGGCTATTTCCTTCACGTCCACCGCGCTGTGTTGCTTGCGCACTGCGCCAAGGTGTCGATGCGCTACCTGTTCCTGGGGGCGTTTGCCTGTGTGGCGGCGCTGGCCCTGCTCGACCCGGTGCAGCGCGACCCTGGCAGCGCCAGCGCTGCGCTGCGGCTGTCCGGCGCCTGGGCCTACAACACCGCGACCTGGTTCTGGAGCCTTGCGCTGATCGGCCTGGCCCTGCGCCACCTGCACCGGCCGAACCCCGTCCTGAACTACCTGGCGGAGAGCGCCTACTGGGTCTACCTCGTCCACATGCTGGGGACCATCGGTTTTGGCGCGCTGCTCTACGGCTGGGCACTGCCGGCCGAAGTGAAGATGCTGCTCAACATCGGGGCCACCACAGTGGTCTGTCTCGTCAGCTATCAGCTGTTCGTGCGCGACACGGCGATCGGGCAGTTGCTGAATGGGCGGCGGGTGGGCGCTGCATCGCCGCGCCGTGCTGACGGGCGCCGCATGCCGATCAGCGGGCCCGAGTGAGGCCCGGCATGGGCCATACTGGCGCCAGTCCTGGCTTCTCCCGCATCCTCCACCTCACGGATCACCGCATGCCCAGTACCCCCCAGTCTGTTGCTCCTCCGCCCGGCTCGCGCATTGCTGCGATGCTGCCCGGCGCCTACTTCCACGATGCCTGGGCCATGACGGCCAGCCAGCCGGAACTCACGGCGCTCGACCAGTTCCTGCTGGCCGCCCGCAAGACACCCCGCTGGGTGGAGGCCTGCATGGGCCTGCGCAATCGCGTGGTCCGACGACTGGGGCTGAAGGACCTGGGCGGCCTGTCGTCGCTGGCGGCGCACCGCACGGCACGCGACTATCGCCCGGGCGACCGCGTGGGCATCTTCACGCTGTTCGACAACGACCCCGACGAGGCCCTGCTCGGCGACCGTGACCGCCACCTCGACGTGATGCTGTCGGTGCACAAGTCCGCCCCGACCGCCACGCAGCCGGTGGTCGTGACCGTGACGACGGTCGTGCATGTGCACAACCTGCTCGGGCGGCTGTACATGCTGCCGGTCACACCGATGCACAAGCTCATCACCCCGGTCGTTCTGGGTGCGGTGGGAGCGCCGGCGACGGCCTGACATGACGCATCCCCTGCCCGGTGGCGAGCGCCGGGTACCGCGGTCATTCCGGAGGAAAGCCCATGTCCATCAAATCGGTCGGCGGTGTGGTGGTCCAGCCCCGACATCGCCTGTCGTGTCACTGTGGCGCCGTGGTGCTGGAACTCGACCTGCCTGACGGCATCGTCGACCCTCGCCGTTGCGACTGCTCCATCTGTCGGCGTCGTGGCGCCATCGTCGCCTCTGTGCCGCTGTCGGGCATCCGCATCGTGCAGGGGCAGGAGCACCTGCGGCTCTATCAGTTCAACACGCGTGTCGCCCGGCACTACTTCTGCGACCAGTGCGGCATCTACACGCATCATCAGCGTCGCTCGTTCCCGGACCAGTACGGCTACAACGTGGGCTGCCTGGACGGCATCAACCCCTACCTGTTGGGCGAGGTGCGGGTGCTCGACGGCATCAACCATCCGGCGGACCGTCGGTGATACCGTCCCGGTGCTGGGTCCCCTGGCATCGGCCTTGACCGCGCAGGCCCGTCAGCGCAGCCCGCGCCGTGGCGGTCCGTCCGCATAGGTGATCCAGGTGTCGGCCCATTTGCCGGGCGCATGCCCGCGGGTGGCACGGGGCAGCAGCGTGATGAGCTGAGCGAAGGTGTCGGTGATCGCGCATGACGCGATGTCGATCGATTCACCGGCCTGCGTGGCAAAGCTGCCGGGCACCGGCTGGCACGCCGGGGTGGGCTGGGCGATGGGGTCGGCCACGCCGGCGTTGCGCGGCAGCAGCTCGCCGCTGGCTTCGCACAGCAGCAGCGCGCCGTACATCCTTAACCCGCGTGGCGTGCGCAGCAGGCCGCGTTCGACCGTGCGTTCATAGTGCTGCCAGTACAGCGGCAGGCCGGCGTCACCTGCAGCAACTGCTTCCTGGCCCAGCAGTTGAAGGTAGTCGGCAAACACCGGGTGCGCCAGCATGGGCACATGACCGAACAGGTGGCGGAACAGGTCGGCACCGGGCTGGCCCTCGCCGTGACGCGCCTCGAGGATGGACGACCGAACCGGAAAGCGCCGCCCGGCCAGGTGCGCGAACAGGCTCACGAGGTTGAGCGGACCATGCACGGGCACCAGGTCCCAGCCGGTGGCCGCGCGCAGGCGCTGGCTCAGCGGCGTGAGGTCGGGGAAGTCCTCACCGTGCAGCCCCAGCACCCACATGCCCTTCATGAAGTCGGCGCAGGCCCACTGTTCCAGCACGGGGCGCTGACGTTGCAGCAATGAGCGCCAGCTCACACGATCCTCGATGCGGCGCGGCATGCGCCGCAGCTCGAAGTGTCCCGACCACGCGCCGGGTGCGGTGTGTGCCGGGGGGTCGGCAAGGTCCTGGATCATGCAAGGCCTCCGGTGGGCAGCGCGGGGCGCAAATCGGTGCGATCGGTGCCGGGCTCAGGCGCCGGAGCTGGCCGCGGCCGCCGCGGCATAGAGGTCGATCTGTCGCGCCAGGGTGACGTCACGCATCGACAGGCCGTTGGCATCGTGCGTGGTGAGCACGATGTCGACCCGGTTCCACACATTGCTCCACTCGGGGTGGTGATTCACCCGCTCGGCCTCCAGGGCCACCCGGCTCATGAAGCCCCAGGCAGCGTTGAAGTCGGCAAACACAAATCGCTTCTCGATCGCGTCACGCGAGGGCTGAACGGTCCAGCCCGCCAGACCGGGCAGCAACTGCTGGCGTTCGTCGTCGGTCAGTGCGTGTGGGGCGGCAGTCATGGGGCAACCTTGTCTCAGGGTGGCTAGCACCACCGGGGCGGTGGTGTCTTGTCGTGGGACAAGACTGTACGCACAAGGCACTGCAGCTTTCCGTCGATTTCCGGCATGCATTGGCCGATCTGCGCATGATTCCTGCGTAATGCACCGATCTGGTGACTATACGGATTGATCTGGTTTGCTGCGGTGCACGATCCGGGCGTGTGCGGTGGTAGTGTCCCGGACTGGTGCACATGCCCGGTCGTGCATGGCGTCATTGCCGCGTCGACGCTGCGCTGCCATCGGGCCCTATCAATCATCAGGCGAGGCCAGCCATGTCAACGAGCAGAATCACTTTCCCCGGTCAAGGAGTCTGTGTTGTGTGCCAGAGCAAGGAACGGCCAGGTCTGGTTTGACTTTCATCTCGTCACGGAAGACGACGCATCGCAGCGCTCCATCGATGTCGACGAAGACGTCCAGTACCGTTCCGACTGGGATGATCCGATCATGTGAAACTTCCAGGCATGCACCCTGTCATCGACCACCTGGCACGACGGAGGCCGTTCCGTGGGCCGGATCGGCGCAATGTCAATTGCGTCGCTCGATGGCATGGAGGTGTCGGTCCATAGACCGGTGCCGGAAGACAGCGAAGACCATGCTTTTCATGCCCATCTGCTTGGCTAAGACGCAAGCGCTCATCATCGGATCAGGTTCACCCGAATGCCGGGTACCGAGAGGTTTGACATTCTTCGGGTCGGAGAGCTGGCGCTGGCCGATGTTGGAGGTCATCATTGCCAGCATGAGTTCGAAGCCAGGCTTTTCGATGTGCTGGCGCCGCAGCTGCCAGGTGCCTGACCCTCTGCGCGCACACCCCACGCCGTGCGGCGTGTGCAGTCCGCTCCATCGACGGCCCGATCGAAAGCCGCATCTGGTCGAAATCACGACAACCAACCCTGGCGCAGTTCGTCGCCGCTCATGTTGATGGGGCATCTTGTGCGGGCGCGAGTGATTTCCAGAGAAGAAGACGAAGGGGGTGCCGTTGTCCTGCAAATCGGACCGCATTCGGTGACCGCGATGGATTGCCTGGGGTATGACAGCGAGCGCTCTGTCGACATTGGGGAAGACGTCGAAGTCGAGTTCGCTTGCCTCCATGAAGAGGGCGAGACCTGGGCCACCGTGTTTGCTTCAAACCCTCGCAGCGAGAGGCGGCTGGAGCGCATCGGCCTATGGAGCTACAAGGTGCTCGGCGAGATCGTGTCCGTGGAATCAGCAGGGCAGGGCGCCGCGATCGCAGACTGCGGCAGCTGCCTGATTCCCTTGCCGATATCTGTGTCTGATCCGCAATGCATAGGACAATTCGTGGGTTTCACGGTTCGACGATTGGATGCATGGAGACGGTAATGCCAGTTCATGCCATCGAGGTGGCCAACACGCAGCACCGCCTTCATTTTCTTGCCTCAGGAGTCCGTGGTGGCACGCACCGACAAGCTGACGAAACTGGTCGCCGTGTTCGACCAGTTTCACGACGCCATCGCCCCGCTAGACGATCCAATGGCCCGGCGCATGGTTCAGGGCTGGGCCGGCATCAGACACCAGTACGTCGAACCTTCTGACGCACCGCGCTCGGCGTTTGCTGCCGGAATGGAGCAAGCCCTGCGCGAGACGCCGATGCTGCTTCAGTCCATGCAGCCTGAAGCGCGCAAGCACGCTGTCCGGGCCTTGGCAGTCGCGACGTCTGCTCACTACCCCGACTTCATGGGCAGGGACGCTGCACGCTTCGACAAGATCAGGGCGCGTGGCTTCATTCGCACCGAAAGCGAGTTCCACTTGGTTCGGCATCGTGTCGATCTGCTGGAGGGCGAGCCCGGCCAGGCAGAGATCCTTCAGTTGCTGTATGGGCTGCTGGGTCGATTTGAAGGGCACGACAAGTGAAGCAAACAGGTCGTCTCCGGCGGATCGATCGTTGCGGGTCCCGAACGCCAACGACAAGCGCTGCCGTGTTCGTCCAGATCGTGGCCTGGGTCTGGCAATTCGAGAGGTCGATGCCGGCTACAACTCTCCTGCGTGAGACATGACAATGCAACGACTGCCATGCGCCCGCTGTGGCGACTCCATCCATCCTGATACGGCCTCACGCAACGGCGGTCTTTGCGTGCCGTGTGTCCGCGGCAATCTCCTCTCGATCGAGGAGCGAAAGCGACATTCCCAGGAAGCACGACGGACGCGCGAGGCGTTCTACGCGGCACCGGAGTACAAGTATTGGCAGACGCTGGTCGGCAAGGTGTATGGCAAGGAGAGCGCATTCAATGACCTCAGCCCGGCAGAGCGCCTGTACTACCTGGTCAATGTGTTCGGCGGCGAGTTGCACAACGGCGGGTTTGACCAGTTCTTCACCAACACCAGCGGCGCGCGCTACCGAGAGACCGTGGCGGCGCTGGAGGAGGTGGGCGCGCAGAAATCCCTGGCACTCTTGCTGCAAGCCAAGACCATCCTGTTTTCGAATGGCGAGGTCCCTGTCGATCGGGCAGTACGGTGTTCGTTGATGCCTACGTGGGATGAGTCGCATCCCGACCATGATGCGGCGCACGAGGCGCTGGACGCACTGGACAAGCGCTTCTATGCGGATCCGGACGAGCTCGAGCAAGTGCTTGACGGCTTGGCCAAGCGCCATGGTCTGTATGAGACCGATGCCTGAGCGCTGGCAGGGACCCTCCTGTCGTCAGGTGCCTGATCGTTGAGGCGCCGAGCCGCCGCTGGCGCCCCGGCACGACACAACCCTGCCGCGCCACGGCCAGCTGCCCATTCACCCAGCGCATCAGGTCCGCCGTGGCCACCGCGCCGGTGTGGCGTGCGATCTCGTCGCCTTAGTGAAACAGCACCAGCGTTGGGGATGCTGCGAATGCGGTGTCGCACGCTGCTGCGCGGGGCGGCTCCGGTGTCGACCTTGGCAAAGCGCACTTCGGGCAACTGGGCGGCGGCACTGGCGAAGTGCGGGGCGGTCATCTTGCACGGGGCGGATGAGTCCGCCCGGAGGTTCACCAGGACTTGCAGATCGTTGCCCTGGGTGGCCAGGTGCCTGCAGATCACGAACCCGCAGGGGCCGGCCTCGTTGACCACCTGCAGGCGGTCAACGAGGCTGATGAGCTGGTGCAGTGCCTTGTCCAGCGCGGCAAGATCGCCGCCAATGCTGCCCAAGTGCCGAATCGCGCCGTCGCGCCTCCCTGCAAATTCGCAACGACGTGACCGACCATCGGTCCGGTGCATTGATGCAGCTCGGCTCGCCCCTGGCGGGCAACCGACGGTCTTGCCCGGGCGGGCCGTCTGAATTCACGAAGCCATGTTGTCTAGGCTTCCGAATACGCCACGCGCAGCCCGAGGTGTTCTGCGAAAGGCAAGAAGTCCCGGTCGGCGTGCAATAGTGTCAAGCCGTCTTCGATGCATCGGGTCGCGATGAGCGTGTCGACCGTCTTGCGTATCGTCACGCCCTTCGACCGCAGCAGACGGTAGTGCTCCGACGCCTTGATAGCCAAGTCATACCCGCAGAGATCTACGTGCGCAAACGAATCGAAGACCTTCTTCACCCACCTGAACTCCCGCTCGTCACGCACGCCCTGCAACACCTCGGCAGCGATCAGATCCCCCACCGCCAGCGGCGTACGTCCGAGCATGGAGTCCAGCAAGGCGGTCTCGGGTGTGTCAGCCGCCTTGAAATAGTCAATCCAGACGCTGGAGTCAACCAGAATCACCGATCCGTCCTCACGGCGTTCAAGTCGCCTTCCCAGGTGATCTTGCCGCGCAGTTCGCGGGCCTTCTCCTGCAGGCGCAGTTGCACCAAGGTCTTCAAGCCAAGCTCCACTGCCTCGCGCTTCGTCTTGGCGCCAGTCGCGCGAAGAGCTTCCTTCATGAGTTTGTCGTCGATCTCAATGTTCGTTCTCATGGTGTGTATCCTTCGGTAGATTCGTACACATCCTAGCACTGCTGCACTACGGCGACAGCCACCGGCAAGGCGCTTGGCCCGCGGGCCAGTGTGGTCCATCATCCGTCGAGCGGGCCAAGCGCCTTGCCGGTGTCTGCGCCTCAGCTCAAACGTTGATGCGGCTCCTCACTATCAAGTGGGAAGTGGGCGAACGCGATCCTCTGCGACCACAGATGTGAAGCGTCGCCGGTTGCCGGACGGGGAACGCAATGGAGCCTGAGGTTGCCACCCGTGATGGATGTGCGACGGCTGCTCATGCTGATATTCGAGAGTTGGAACCTCAACACAAGTGTGCGGCGCGGGGCTGTCTTGCTCCAGGGGCTGAGATCAGCGGCCCTGTGTTCCCACGCAGTCGGTGCTCAACAACGTTGTCGAGGGTTCCCCAATGGCCGCGGCTGATGATGTTGCGCAGCACCTTGTCCAGCGCGGCAAGGTCGGCGCCCATGGTGCCCTCATGCCGAGCCGCGCCGTCGCGGCCGGCATCGGCCAGCGCGATGTCGATGCTGTCCTTGGGTACGTCCAGACCCACGTACACGGTGCTAGATTCCTTCACGGCTCGTCTCCCTGTAAATTCGCAACGACCCGACCGACCACCGGTCCTGTGCATGGGTGTCGCTCGGCTCGCTCCTGGCGGGCAACCTACGATCGTGCAGGGGCGGGCCGCCCGGGTTCTCGAAACCAGTTTGTCCAGGCCGCACACATGCTCGCTTTGATCGTTGTCGCTCACCCAAGTCCGACCAGCTTGAGCCATGCCATGGCATCTGCGGCCCAACAAGTCCTCGACCGTCGAGGCTACGAATGTGCAGTCCACGATCTGTACGCCGAACAATTCGATCCTGTTCAACCGACCGGCGAAGGCGGGAACACCACGTCAACGAGCATTCTGGTTGAGCAGCACTGCTCGGAACTCGCCCGCGCCGATCTGATTCTTGTTTTCCATCCGAACTGGTGGGGTCAGCCTCCGGCCATCCTCAAGGGCTGGATAGACCGTGTGTTTCGCCTGGACACCGCGTACGGTTACCCGGCCGGTGTTGGGTTTGAAGGCGTGCCAGTTGGTCTTCTGCGCGCCCGCCACGCAATCGTCGTCAACACATCCAACACGCCCGCCGAACGGGAAGCCATCGAGTTTGGCGATCCGCTTGAAACGCTCTGGAAGAAGTGCGTCTTCGGGTTGTGCGGCGTCGGCAGTGTCATGAGGCGCATGTACGCTCCCGTCTCGGGTAGCACCGCTCAGCAACGGGCGGCCTGGCTTGCCGAGGTCGCTGCGCTCGTCGAGAGTGCGGCCTGACCGTTTCAGGGACTGCCCCCACGGTCAAGCACTTGATGGCCTGCATTCACCGTTGCTGCATGGACGAGACATCGAATCGGCGCCGAGACAGAGCACGGACTGCCACTCTGCAGATGGCCTTGTTGCATCGAGCGCGGTGCGCTGCCGATGCGGGCCCAGATGCGAACCGCTCAGCGGGGCCCCATTCCTGTCGCGTGGACGTTGTGCCCGTGCATCCGGTTCGGCGCTGCCAACTGTGCCGAGAGGATGTGTGCGTCCAGCCCCATCGCTTGCAGTTGGCGGGCCCGGTGGTGGGCGCTCGGGCTCGCCTCCATCGCCACAAGGCAAGCGCTGGGCAGAATGCTGACACCGATGGTGCCCACATGCCGGACCTCGCCCAGGCGTCCCGCGTCGGCCGGCGCGATGTCGATGCTGTCCTTGTGGCCGGCTACTCCCACGAACAAAGTGCTAGATTTCTCCATGGTCCGTCTCCTTGCATGTCCGCGACGACCTGACCGAGCGCCGCTCCGGAGCATCGGTGTAGCTCGGCACGCCCCTGGCGTGCAACCTGCGATCGCGCAGGGGGCGGGCCGCCCGGGTTCTCGAAGCCATTTTGTCTAGGGCAACGCTGAATAAGTCCCCGGACTCGTTCGCAGGTCATTGCAAATCAAGGACTTGCGGACGCCGTTCCGGAGAAGCGGGTACTTGTTCAGCGTTGCCCTAGGGCGCATAGCACGAATGTTGTTTGCCATCTCCCCAGGAACGGCCGGCTGTGGCGAGGAACGCTTCGTCGCGACGCTGCCGTTCTGGTTGTCTCCAGCCTCGACCCTGCAGTTGCCGAACGAATCGACTCGGGTCACCGGAGCAAACGGGCGTCTGACGATCGAGAAACTTCATCACTTGTACACCGCCTCGCTCGGGCCGTATCCGTCCACGGATGCCGCCGAACAAGGACTCGCGCAGCTGCGGGCAGCTGTTCTGTGGTGCGCGATTGAGTTCGGCACTGGGATCCGCTATTCCGTCCAGACCGGAGAAGTAAATCTCTTTGATGAGCCAATCAAGATTCCAGCAGTGCAGCCGATGGCGCACATCGGAAAGGTCACTGGATGGGAGTGCACAGACGGCAACTACGACGCTGCAGAGGCCATTGTTCGCCCCGACCACAAGCGCCTTGTTCGATTCGAGTCCGGACGTGCGAGCTTGACCGCTGGAATTGCCATTGACCGCTTTGTCGCGAAGGCCGAAGAGGCACTTTCCTTCGATCGACTGTCGAAGGTCGCCGGCGACGACAAGCTAAGACTTGCAATCGAGGTGGCCATGTCCCACAGATTCGAAGCAAGCGACAACGCTCAGTTCATTACGTTGATCACATCGCTGGAGGCTCTGCTGCCTGATCTACCCGTCTCGCCCGCGGCCTCGGTTGCTATCGTCGAAGCTGCCCAGGTCATCCGCGACAAACGAGACACCCTTCCGCGGGAGAGCCCCGAATGGTCGGAACTGGATCGGCTTCTAGGCCGCGTCGGCAAGTTGAATGTGGACTCCATCGGCGCAGGTCTGCGTAGCTTCGTCAATGCTGCGCTCGCAAGGCACCCTGACCTCGGAGATAGCCAAGCTATCTCAAAGCAGGTCCGTGACGCCTACAACACGCGCAGTCGGCTCTTGCACGATGGGCATGTTCCACAAGAACAACTGAACGCCGGTCTCGTATTCCTCCGAGACTTCGTCCCACGCTTGCTGCGCTCCCTGTTTATGGAGGCCGCGTTGGCCTAGCACCGCGAATGCGCACTAACCCCATACAAGGGCTACCCCCACAGTCAAGCACTTGATGGCCTGCATTGAGCGTTGCTGCATGGACGAGACATCGAATCGGCGCCGAGACAGAGCACGGACTGCCACTCTGCAGATGGCCTTGTTGCATCGAGCGCGGTGCGCTGCCGATGCGGGTCCAGATGCGAACCGCTCAGCGGGGCTCCATTCCTGTCGCGTGGACGTTGTGCCCTTGCATCCGGTACAGCGCGGCCAACTGTGCCGAGAGGATGTGTGCGTCCAGCCCCATCACTTGCAGCCGGCGGGCCCGGTGGTGGACGCTCGAGCTCGCCTCCATCGCCACAAGGCAAGCGCTGGGCAGCTGCGCGCACCATGGCAGGAACTGATCGCGCCGCAACGCCCGGCTGGTCATCACACGGCAGCGCGCATCCACGGCATGCCCCTGGAACATCTGCTTGGTCAGGGCCACACGCGGCCGGGTGGCTTCTCGGCAGCGTTCGCCTCGTGTAATCTGTTCCACGGACTTCCCATTTTCAGTTTCATAACCCATAGCCAAGAAGGAGCGTACTTATGTGGAGCAAGAAGACCTCAGGTCTTATTGGCATGGTGGTCGGCGGCACTTGGTTCCTTGCCAACGTACGACATTTCAGTGAGCAAGGCATTGTGGCTATCGGCATGCCCGTTATCATTTTTGTTCTGGGCCTGATCTACTTCCGCAAAGGCAGTGCGGACGCTGAGTAACCCTTGACCACATGCCGCCCAAGCCGCCTGGTCGAGTGAGACCGTCAGCCAGCTGCGCTGGCGGCTTCCCTCAGAGACTCCTTACTTAGCACATTGAGGTTTCGAGAATGAGAGCGTTGCGATTGGTCGCTGGAAGCATAGCCATACTCACTGCATCTGCTTTTGTTGTTTCATGCTCAAAGTCGGATTCAAGCAGGCTCACTGAAATTCTGAATATTTCAATGCTGCCACCTTCTACAACAATTGAAAAATGTGGCGAAGTTGAGCGTGACGGCGGCTTGATGTGGGATTGTTTGATAAGTACAAATGCTGCTGACCTTGATTTGCTCATGTCAGGGCACCAATTTAAAGATTTGAATGTCAAACCTCCCGAACATGTATATCTTGCAACGCCGAAGGGTTTCAAATCGGCGGACTGGATACATATTCTGTACAACGAGAATACCAACAAAGCCGCTATAGCAACTCATGCCCCGTAACCCTAGTGTCGTGAATTGGCAGTTCGTTGATGAATCCAGACGAGCCACAGCCGCCGCCGTTGTTGCGGTGCCCGCGAGGTATCCAAGCTCGCTGCGCGCCGCGCCGCGCCTCGGCATCGGCAGTTTTCACCAGGCTTCGCAATCGGTGGATCCCTCGCGACGCGGGTACAACGAACTTCCCGCGCACGACACTAGCGCGACGCCGCGAGCTGCCCATTCACCCAACGAACCAGGTCCGCCGTGGCCACCGCGCCGGTGTGTCGTGCGATCTCTTCGCCCTTGTGAAACAGCACCAGCGTGGGGATGCTGCGAATGCGGTGGCGCACGCTGCTGCGCGGGGAGGCTTCGGTGTCGACCTTGGCAAAGCGCACCTGGGGCAGCTGGGCGGCGGCACTGGCGAAGTGCGGGGCCATCATCTTGCACGGGGCGCACCAGTCCGCCCAGAAGTCCACCAGCACGGGCAGATCGTTGCCCTGGATGTAGGCGTCGAAGTGGGTGTCGTCCAGGGTGACGGGTGTCGAAGGCATCAGGGCCTGGCCGCAACGGCCGCATTGCGGGTTGTCGTTCAGGCGCTCGTCGGGCACACGGTTGCGGGTGGCACAGGCGGGGCAGACGAGTTGCATGGCAGCTCCCGGGTCAACGTCAGGAAGGGTGGGTCAGGGCCGGCTCGGGGCCGCAGCTGACGCATCCATTGTGCAAAAGCACGGGCACCGCGGGATGACGCGGGTCAAGGCGCAGCCGCAAGTCATCATCCCGCCGGCTCGGCCACCGGCCAGCCCTGCACCCATTCGAGCGCCAGCAGCCGGGCGGTCTCCTGCAGCAGGCGTTCCCGCTCGATCGGCTTGGGCAGGAAGACGTCGGCATCGGACCCGGCACCGATGGAGACCTCGTCGGCATCGACCGTGGCCGACATCGCGATGATCGGCAGGCCCTTGCAGGCATCGATCTGCCGGATCAGGCCGATGGCGCGCGGCCCGCTCATCACCGGCATGTCGATGTCCATCAGGATCAGGTCGGGGGGTGTGGCGCGCGCCCGGTCCAGCGCCTGCTGGCCGTCAGCGGCTTCCTCGACCTCGAAGCCCAGCGGGCGCAGCATGGCACCCAGTACCAGCCGGTTGGCGGCGATGTCGTCCACCACCAGCACGCGGCGCGCAGGCCCGCGATAGCCGATGATCGTGGGCGCACCGGCCGGCCCGAGCGTGGGCTGGGCGACAACCGGCATCTCGACGTCGAACGAGAAATGCGTGCCTTGCCCCGGTGCGCTGCTGACCTGGATGTCCGACCCCATCAGCCGCACCAGTTGACGGCTGATCGCCAGGCCCAGGCCCGAGCCGATCGAGCGGCGTTGTGCCTCGCCCACCTGCTCGAAGGGTTCGAAGATGCGGTGCAGCTGGTCGGGCTGCATGCCGATGCCCGAGTCGATGACCTCAAAGCGCAGCCGGGCGAGTTCGGGCTCGCCCTTGCGCACGCCGCTGGCCACAGGCGCGGGGGTGTCGATGCGGCTCACGCGCAAGGTCACGGTGCCGCGGTCGGTGAACTTCACCGCGTTGCTCAGCAGGTTGAGCAGCACCTGGCGCAGGCGCTTCTCGTCGGTCACGACCCCGCTGGGCACGTCGTCGGCGATTTCGGTGAAGAACCGCAGGCCGGCCTCCTCGGCCTTCACGCGCACGATGTCGGCAGTCAGCCGCAGGCATTCGAGCAGGCGCACTTCGGTGGGGCACAGTTCGAGCCGGCCGGCGTCATGTTTGGCCAGGTCGAGCAGGTCGTTGATCAGCGCCAGCAGGTGCTCGCCGCTGGTGCGGATGGTGGTGACGGCAAACCGCTGACGCTGGCTCAGGCCGCGGTCGAGTTCGAGGATCTGCGCATACCCGAGCACACCGTTGAGTGGTGTGCGCAACTCGTGGCTCATGCTGGCAAGGAAGGCCGACTGGGTGGCGCGGGCTGCCTCGGCCGCATCGCGGGCATCGATCAGGTGTTGTTCGGCCTGGCGGCGCAGCGTGGCATCCCGGATCACCAGCACGGCCAGGGCGCCGGCCGAGCCGGCCAGCGGGTTGGACGACACCTCCACCGGCACGGTGCGGCCGCTGCGGTGGCGTGCCGTGGCCTCGCGCGGCGCACCGCCCGATGCGCCGGGGTCGAGCCCGCTCAGGAGTTCGTCGATGGGCAAGCCCGCGGCCTCGGCCGGAGACAGCCCGAACATCGCCTCGGCGGCCCGGTTGATCTGCAGCACACGCCCCTCGCCCAGCACCACGATGCTGTCGGCCGTGTTGTCGATGATGGTGGCCAGACGCTGCTGCTCTTCTTCGAGCCGTGTGCGTGTCAGTGCCAGCTGGCGGCGGTCACAGAGGAAGCGCTCCACCGATCGGGCCATCTGTCCGATCTCGTCGTCGCCGTGCACCGGCACCTGCGGCTCGGCCGCCCCCGCAGCGGCGCCTTCCTGGGCCGAACGCAGGCTGCGGCTCACCTGCTGCAGCCGGCCCACCACGTGCCGGCCCAGCAGGGCGTGACCGATCAGCCAGGCGAGCACCAGGCTCACCGCCAGCCATCCGACCACCCAGTAGGCACTGATCCGCGAAGCGTCGACCACCCGCAGGACGGCCTCTTCATAGGCGCGGGTGAGCTGGTCGGATTGCTCGCGTGCCGAGCGGACCATGGTGCGGGCCTGGGTCTGCATCTGCAGACGGTGTTCGCTTAGCGCGGCCGAGCGCAGCTCGGCGGCTTCGGTCGAGGCCGCCTCGGTGTCGCGCAGGTAGGCGATCACATGGGCGGAATTGCGGAACAGCTGCGCGGCCATGTGCAGGTCGAGCAGGGACACGCCGTCGGACACCGCCAGCCGCGCCATCAGCTCGTCAAGGCGGGTCAGAGCGGTCTGCAGCTCGTCATAGGTCTGCTGCGCATGGTGACGCGTGGGCGCGGCCATCATGCTGTCGGCCAGCAGCTGGATCTCCTGGGTGTGCAGCTGCAGATCCTGTGCATCGTGCATGCCCTTGAGCCGCTCCTGAGATGCCTGCCGCGCTGCGCTGCCGATGCCATGCAGCGCGAGAAAGGCGGTGCTGCCGCCAAGCACGATCAGCAGCCCCATCGTGGCCAGCGCAAATGCGAACTGCCCGCGCAGCGAATGCGGCATCAGGCGCGTCAGCCAGGCCGTGACGCGGCCTGGTGCGTGTGGCGGGGCGGGGCTCTGAAGGGCCATGGTGTCAGGGCCCCTTCCAGATGCGCAGGTAGTGTTCGCGGTAGCCGTTGTCGGGGTCGTGCACCAGCCGACCGCCGGGTTTGCCGTTGGCGTTGTCGCGCGTGACCAGGTGCACCGGCGCGCTGTAGCCGCTCACGGCTTGGCCCGACATCAGCCGGTTCAGCTCGTCGACCACCTGCCAGCCCTGCAGGTTCAGGGGTTCGGCCACCGTGCCGGTCTGGTAGGAGCCGGCGTGAATGCGCATGAAAGCCGGAGCGCTGCCGTCGCCGGCCGACACCATGCTCAGCCGTCCACTGCCGATGCCGGCGGCGATGAACACCGGCACGGCATGGTCGAAGTAGATGTCGTTGATGGCCAGCATGTGGGTCCAGCGGGCGCCGTGGCGCGCCATCAGTTCACGCGTGACGGCCGGCATGCGCGTGCCGCTGTCCGAGATGGCCAGGTCGCGCACCTCGAGCAGCGTGCAGCCCCCGCACGCCCGGATGACCTGGGCCATCGCATCGGACTTGGCCGTGGCGATGGCAAAGCGTGAATCGGTGAACACGACCACCCCGGCGCGCCCGTCGGACTGCGCCACAGCGGCCAGCGCGGCGGTGCGTGCCACCGCGATCGGGTCGGTGGTCACGTTCATCGCCACCGGGGTGCCCGGGACCGGGCCGGCCTGCGGGCCGGCATGCCAGCCCACGACCGGAGGGAGCCGTGCGCCGGCCGAGCGCAACAGGGGCGCCAGCTCGCGGGCGTCGGAACCACAGATGGCGATGCCGTCGGGGCGGGTGGCCAGGGCTTCGGCCACGGCGCGTCGCCGGCCGTCGGGTGAACCGCCGGCATCGAAGATGCGCACCCGCCAGCCGATGGCGCGGGCGGCCTCACGGATGCCCTGGGCCACGCCCAGCACCCCTCCGTTGCGCAGGTCCTCGGCCACCACGGCCACCGTGCGGCCGGACGCGGCCAGCGGGCCGCTGGCCGGGCCGTCCCAGGCCTGTGCTGCCTGGGACGCCCGCTCGACGGTGCGGCGGGCCTCCTCGAGCTGGGGGTTGGCGTGTGCGGCGCCCAGCCAGGGCGCGGCGCAGCCCAGGCACAGCGCACCCAGCAACCGGCGGCGCAAGGCGGGCTGCGGGTCGGTGTGCGCCGCAGCCTGCCGATCCCGGTTCGCGCGAGCGTGCTTGTGCCGCAAGACCTTGCTCCTTGGATTGAGGAGGGCCGCCGCACGACACTGCGCGCAACCGGCCGGACTCCCCGCTTCAGGATAGCAATCGGCCCGAGTGGCGGCAATGACCCGGCTTTCCGGTCATCTGGCGCAAGCCGTGACCCCCCCGGAATCAGGGGGAAGGTTGCCGAACCGGCGGATCAGCCTGTAACTGCCGGTAGCGCGGCCGGATCGATCCGGCGGTACATGGTGCGGCGCGTATGGCGGAAGTTCGGACGCACCCGGGCGCTCCACGGCGTGGCCCGCACGGCCAGCCAGGCCGGGCTGCCGAACGCCTCGAGGCAGGCCAGGTCATAGCTGGCGTAGTAGCGGGGCGAGCCGTTGCTGCAGTGCCGCATGGCGGACACGGTGCCGGCCACGCCGGCCAGGCCCGGCAGGTGTTCGGTGTCGTACCAGGCATTGAGCTCGGCTTCGGCCTCGGGCAGCACATCGGTGGCCACGACATAGTGGTAGGGGGCCGACTGGCCGGCCGACGCGCCGGGCAGGCTCAGCGTCTGGGTCAACGCGATCCAGCCGGTGCCGGGTGGGGGCTCGGTGGTCACCAGGCGCAGGCAGCCGTGCTGACCATCGAGCGTGCGCAGCAGGTCGGGTGTGCCGGGCAGGCTTTCGAGCGCTGCGCGGGCGGGTGGCTCGTCTTCGCGCCATTCGAAGTGACGGATCCACAATGAGGGCAGGGTCGCTTGCACACGGCACCTCGCGCTCAGTGAGCCACTCGCAACGCCACCAGCACGCGCGACACCATGTTGTAGGCCGCCACCGTGGTCACCAGCTCGACCAGGCCGCGGGCATCGAAGTGGCGTGCCAGAGTTTCCATCAGGGGGTCGGGCACGTCCACGTCGCAGGTCATGCGGTCGGTCAGCTCCAGCACCAGCAGGTCCAGCGGGTCCAGTGCAGCCGTCACCGGCGTGTGGCGCACCGCCTCGATCTGGGCGGCGGTGAGGCCGGCGCGCTCGGCGTGAGGCAGATGGGCGTCGAACTCGAAACTCGCCCGGTTGAGCACGGCCACGCGCAGGATCACGAGTTCACGCAGTCGGTCGGGCAGCGCGGTGCGGTTGCGCACGGCCGTCAGCAACTGCTCCCAGCCCGAGGCGATCGGGCCGCTGTTCAGCAGCACCTGGTACAGCGGCGAGATGCGGCCGCGTTCGGCCAGGATGCGGCGCTCGACCTCGCTCAGCGTGGGGTCGGTGCCGGGCTGGATCATCGGGACACGGGGGTTCATCTCATTCGGCCTTGATGTTCTTGTCGCGGATCAGCCGCGCCCACTTGGCGGTGTCGCGCTGCAGCAGCGCCTGAAGTTCCTGCGGCGTCGAGGGGGCGGGTTCGGCGCCGGTGGCCAGCAGCTTGTCGCGCAGGGCGGGGTTCGTCAGTGCGCGGCGCACGGCTTCGTTGAGCTGGTGCACCACCGGGGCGGGCGTGCGGGCCGGCGCGAACAGCGCATACCAGTTGTTGGTGTCCACACCGGGGATGCCCTGTTCGGCCAGGGTCCGCACTTCCGGCAGAGCAGGGTGGCGCTGGGTCGAGGCAATGCCGATGGGTTTGAGCTTGCCGCCGCGCACATGGCCGATCAGCCCCGGGATGTCGCCGAAAAAGCCGACCACCTGTCCACCGATCACGTCGGTGATGGCGGGCGCGGCGCCGCGGTAGGGAACGTGGGTGAACCGCCCGCCGGTAGCATCGGCAAGCTGCTCGATGGCCAGGTGCGGGATGCTGCCGATGCCCGATGAGGCCATGGACACCGGGTCCTTGCCGCTTTTGCTGGCGGCGACCAGGTCGGTGGCCGAGGTGGCCGGGTGCGACGCATTGACCACCAGCAGTTCGACGTTGTTGACCACCAGCGAGACGGGCGTGAAGTCGCGCTCCATGCGGTAGGCCAGCTTGTCGTACAGCGTCGGGTTGATCGCGGCCGCCCCCACGCTGGTGATCCACAGCGTGCTGCCGTCCGGGGCCGAGCGCATTACCTCGCTTGCACCGATGGCACCGTTGGCGCCGCCCTTGTTCTCGACCACCACGGTGTGGCCCAGTTCGCGGCCGAGTTGTTCGGCCAGGGCGCGGGCGACAAAGTCCACCGGACCGCCGGGCGGGAAGGAGACCACGATGCGGGTCGTGCGCGTCTGGGCGGCCGCGAGGCCGGTGGCCGTGGCGCACACGGCAGTGCACGCGGCGGCAATGAGAAGTCGGCGGGTCAGCATGAACGTGTCTCCTGTATGGGTCTGAGGAACGGGAAGCGGTCAGTCGCAGCGGGCCGTCATGCCGCCGTCGACGATCAGCTCGGTGCCCGTGATGAAGCGGGCGTCGTCGCTGGCCAGGAAAAGTGCGGCGCTGGCGGTGTCGCGCCCGTCGCCCATGAACCCCAGCGGGATGCGCTGCAGGCGCTGTGCGAGCAGGGTGTCGACATCGCCGCCGGTGCGCTGCCCGGCGAGGCGGGCTTCGACCATCGGCGTGTGCAGCTGGCCCGGCACCACGCAGTTGACCCGCACGCCGGCGGCGGCATGCTGAACCGCCACGACACGCGACAGGTGGATCACACCGGCCTTGGTGGCCGCATACGCGACCTGCGCGCTGCCGGTCCAGCGCAGGCCCGACGTCGACGCAATGTTGACGATGGCCCCGCTGCCCTGGGCCAGCATCGTGGGCAGCACATGGCGGCAGCACAGGTAGACGCTCTTGAGGTTGACGTCCACCTGCATGTCCCACACGGCTTCGTCCATCTCGACCGGGCCGCCCGGGGCCGAGCCGCCGACGTTGTTGATCAGCACGTCAACACGACCGAAGGTGTCGAGGCAGGCAGCGGCCATCTCGGCGACCGATTCGCTGCGGGTCACGTCGGCCGCCCAGGGGCGGATCGCATCGCGGGCGGCGCCGGCGCGGGCCAGGGTTTCGTGCACCCGCTCGATGTCTCGGTCGACGGCCAGCACCTGGGCCCCTTCTTCGGCCAGGCGCACGGCGATCGCGCGGCCATTGCCCCAGCCCGGGCCCACACAACCAGCGCCGGTGACGATGGCAACCTTGTTCCTGAATCTCATGGGGTGTTGTCCTCGAAGCGGTAGAGGCGTTGCGGGTTGTCGACCAGCAGGCGCTGGCGGTCGGCCTCACCGGGCGCAAAGCGCGCGATGGCCGCCACGAGCTGGTCCTCGTCGGGCACCGGACCGGCGTGGTTAGGGTGGGGCCAGTCATTGCCCCACACCACCCGGTCGCCATGCGTGGCCATCAGCCGGGCGGCATACGGCAGCGCGTCGTCATAGGGCGGGCCTTGGCCTGTGATGCGGTCGATGCCGCTGAGCTTCACCCAGAAGCGCGAGTCATCCATCAGGCGGCACAGGGTGGTGAAGTCGGGCTGGTCCAGGCCCAGGCGGGCATCGATGCGTCCGATGTGGTCGATCACCACCGGCACCGGCGAGCGGCGCAGTGCGGGGCCCAGTTCATTCAGCATCGCAGGTGCCCCGTGCAGTTGCAGGTGCCAGCCCAGCGGTTCGATGCGCTGCGCCAGCGCGAGCACCTCGTCGATGGGGGTGGCACGCCCGAGGTGGCCCATGTAGTTGAAGCGCACACCGCGAAATCCGGCCGCATCAAGCTGATGCAGCTGGATGTCGGGCACATCGGTCGGCAACAGCGCGATGCCGCGGTAGGCCCCGCGGCGCCCGAGCACGGCGTCCTCGGTCACCCGGTTGTCCGTGCCATGGCAGGCCGACTGCACCACGACACAGCGGGTGAAACCCAGGCGAGCGTTCAGGGCGTAGAGCGCGTCCTTCGGGGCGTCCTCAGTCGGCATGAAGCTGGCGTTCTGCGCATACGGGAAGCGTTCGCGTGGCCCGAACACATGGCAGTGTGCGTTGCAGGCGCCGGGGGGAAGACGGTGGTTCATGCGCCGCATTCTGGCGAGGCGGGCCCCTGTTCGTAAGGGCATGGCGGCAATAGCAGCTATGCTTGTTGGCTATGGAGCTTAGACAACTCGAATACTTCGTGCAGGTGGTCGACGCCGGCAGTTTCAGCCGGGGTGCGGCCGCGCTGCATCTGGCTCAGCCCTCGCTCAGCCGTCAGGTGGCACTGCTCGAAGACGAGCTTGGCCAGCGGCTGCTGGTGCGCACCGGCCGAGGCGTGGTGCCCACCGAGGCCGGCGAGGCCCTGCTGGTGCATGCCCGGGCCATCCTGGACATTGCGCGCCGGGCACGCGACGAACTGCGCGATCTGCATGCCAGCCCGTCGGGGCGGGTGATCGTCGGCCTGCCGCCGCGTGTGGCGATGCGGCTGAGCGCGCCGCTGGTGCAGCGCTTCAGGGAGCGATACCCGCGGGCGGTGGTGTCGGTGTCGGAGGGGCTGAGCCAGCACCTGCGCGAATGGCTCATTGCCGGCCGGCTCGACATGGCCCTGCTGTTCGATCCGCCGGCCTCGCCGGCCCTGAGCTACCAGGTGCTGGCACGGGAGTCCTTGCTGCTGGTGGCGCCCACGGCAGGGCCGCGGCTGCCCGGGCGTGTGAGCGCTTCGTCGCTGGCCGACTACCCGATGGTCCTGCCAAGCGCACCCAACTCGATCCGCAGCCTGGTCGATGCGGTGCTGCGGCCTCGCCGCATCGAGCTGAACCTCGTGGCGGAAGTGGGCGCCGTGCAGACCGTGCTGGCGCTGGTGGCCCAGGGTGTCGGTGCGACGATCCTGCCCGAAAGCGCGCTGGCCCTGATGCCCGGTGCCGAGGCCCTGCAACGCGCAACAATCGCCTCGCCGGGCATCCGCAACAGCCTGGTGCTGGCCATCCCGAGGGCACGCCCTGCCACACGCCTGATCCAGGAGACCGCCAAGCTGTTGCGCGAACTGGACTTCCGGGCGCTCTGAGGGGCAGCGGGCCGCGCCTGGCAGCGCGGGCGGTGCGGCGGTTCGGTATAAACGATTTATACTGTTTTTATCGTTTTTTCCCACCGATCCTCCCCCTCTTCAGGAGTCTGCCTTGATGCTCGATCCCGACACGTCGCTGACCGCGGCCACCGCCTCCCCCTCTGCCGCGGCCGCCGAGCCCACGGCGACCCCCTCGCCCGGCGTGGAGGCCCCACCCGCCACGGCAGCCACGGCTCCGGCCAAGCCCCGCCGCGCGGCCAAGGCGCCAGTGAAGGCCAGCAAGTCTTCTGACAAGAAGACCGCCACGACGGCCCCCGCGAAGCCGGGCAAGAAGGCCGCGAAGGCTGTCGAGAAGCCGGTCGAGTCCAAGGACAAGGTGCAGACCAAGGCCAAGGTGAAGGTCACCGCCCAGGCGGCAGCCAAGCCGGCCGCCAAGGCAGCACCTGAAGCTGCGCCCAAAGCTGCACCGAAGGCAGCGCCCAAGCCAGCAACGAAGCCAGCAACCAAGGCGGCAACCAAGCCGGCAGCAAAGGCAGCGCCAAAATCCGCCGCCAAGCCCGCTGCGGCCAAGCCCGCGCCCGGCAAGAAGAGCGCCGCGGTCGAGTGGCCGCTGTCGCCCGCACCCGCAGCCAAGCCGGCCAAGGCCAAGCTGGTGCGCGACAGTTTCACCATTCCGCGCACCGAATACACCGTGATCGAAGACCTGAAGCGCCGCGCGATCAAGCTGGCGCGTTCGGTCAAGAAGAGCGAGCTGCTGCGCGCGGGCATCAAGCTGCTGTCGGCCTTGTCGGACTCGGCCTTTGCGAAGGCGCTCGATGTGGTGCCCACCATCAAGACCGGGCGTCCGAAAAAGGGCAAGGACAAGGCCGCCAGCGCCGCGAAGCCGGCGGTCGAGCCGAAGCGCAAGGCTGCTGCAGCCAAGGCCCCCGGCAAGACCACGCCCAAGGCCACAACCAAGGCCACACCCAAGCCGGCCGCACCCGCCAAGCGCCGCAAGGCCCAGCCCGCTGCGTGACTTTGTTCACTGAAACCGGCCCGGCACACGGGCTGGTGCCGCGCCCTGCGGCGGTCTTCACGCACGCGTAACAGAGCGTTTCTAACGTGTCCTCACTTCCCTGTGAGGACACGCATCGTGAACGACCTTTCCAAGCTCCATGAAGTGTTTGCTCATGCCGGCCATGCCGTGGCAAAGGCTGGGCAGCGCCCGCTGGCCACGCGGGCCGGCGAACTGCATGTGAGCCATCCCGCACTCGGCCCGCAATGCAGCAACGAGCAGGTGCTGGCCTTTTTCACCGAGCATGCGGCCATCGACAACGTGGCCGTGCTCGACGGCCAGACTCCGATCGGCCTCATCAACCGCAACATTTTCATGGAGGCCTATGCCAAGCCGTATGCGCGTGACGTCTACGGCCGCAAGTCCTGCATCGCCTGGATGAATAAGGAGCCGCTGGTCGTCGACGTCGACCTGCCGCTGGAGTCGCTGATGCAGCGTGCCGTGGCCAAGGGGGCCAGTGTGCTGAAGGACGGATTCATCACCGTCAGTGCCGGTGCCTACGTGGGCATCGGTTCGGGCTTTTCGCTGATGCAGGCGATGGCCGATCTGGAAGCGGAGAAGACGCGCCAGTTGATGGACAGCATCCATTACGCCAGCACCATCCAGCAGGCCTATCTCAAGGCCTCGGACGCTGCGAGGCACGAGGCGTTTGCCAGCCACCATCTGACCTGGTGGCCACGCGACATCGTGGGTGGCGACTGCTACTTCGTGCGGCCCCATGCCGGCGGCACGCTCGTGGCGGTGATCGACTGCACCGGGCACGGCGTGCCGGGTGCCTTCATGACCCTGATTGCCCTCTCGTGGTTCGAGCAGTTCGTGTCCACCGAGCCGGACTTCGTGCCACCCGGTCGGGTGCTGCAGCGCCTCAATGCCTACGTCAAGCGGGTGCTCGACCAGGGCGACGCCGCGGCGCCGGACTCCTACCTGCACGGCGCCCGCATGGGCACCGACGACGGCATGGATGCCGCCGTGATCTGGATCCCCGCCGGCGGCGGCGAGATCGAGTTTGCGGGTTCGCGGCTGTCGCTGCTGGTGACGGATGCGACCGCACCGGCGGTCAGGTCGGTCGACGGGGACCGGGTGGGCGTGGGTTACGTGGATTCGCCCGAGAGCTTCGAGTGGACCACCCATCGGCTCGACGTCCAGGCAGGGCAGCGCTTCGTGGTGGTGACCGACGGGGTGATCGACCAGATCGGCGGGCCGCGCGAGCTGGCCCTCGGCCGCAAGCGCCTGATGCAGCATCTGCATGAAACCGCCAGCCTCGACACGGCCAAGGCTGGCGAAAGCTTCGTGGCCTTCCTGCGGGACTGGCAAGGCAGTCAGGCGCGTCGCGACGACGTGACCACGCTGATGTTCACGCTGTGAGGCGGGCCCGGAGCAAGCCATGAACATTGACGACTTCAGCCGTTTCGAAGACGAAGCATCGTCCAGCGGTGTGCTCTTCTACTTCCGCGGCGAGTTCACGCCGGCGGTCGTCGAGACGGTGAGTGCCCAGGTGCGCCAGCGGCTGGAAGACGGCGGTGTGCGCGCGCCGGTGCGGCGCAAACTGTTCTCGACCTTCGTCGAGATGGCGCAGAACATCCTGCACTACGGTGTGCCGGCCCAGGAGGTCGAGTCGCCCGACGACGGCCAGCCGCATGAGGGCAAGAGCGGCTCGATTGCCTTGGGTGTCGACGGCGAGGACCACTGGATCGCCTGCGGCAATGCGGTCCGCGTGGAGCACATCGCCCGCATCACCGAACGCCTGCACGCCCTGCGTGCGATGAGCCTGGACGAGATCAAGGCCAGCTACCGGCGGCAGCTGCACGACCTGGAGCACGAACACAACGACGCGATCAGCCGCGGCGCCGGGCTGGGTCTGCTGACCATCGCGCGCGATGCGCGCCAGCCGCTCGAGTGGTCCTTCGTGTCCAGCCCCAGGCATGAAGGCCGCCACGCCTACTTTTTCATCAAGGCCGTGATCTGAATGGCGGCCGCCCTACAACGATTCATCCAAGGAGTGTTCATGAACGTCATCACGCTGCCGGCAACGGCCACCACACCGCTGATCGAGTTCCGTCCGGCCGAGCGCGAGCTGGCCATCCAGGGCGAGTGCTTCCCTGAGAACCCGGTGCCGTTCTTCGAGCCGGTGCTGGCGACACTGCGACGCTACTTCACCGAGCAGCGCCCGCTGGCCTTCGATGTGCGCGTGCGCCTGCAGTACGTCAACAGCGCCTCGACCAAGGCCTTCCGGCACCTGTTCTGCCTGCTCGACGAGGCCGGCCAGGCCGGTGCGCAAGTGAACCTCACCTGGGAGTTCGACGCTGAAGACGACGCGCTGGAAGAGCTGGGCCTGGACCTGGCCGACGGCCTGAGCTACCTCGACGTGCAGCATCAAGTGCTGGAACTTGCCTGAGCCGCACCGACCAGCGCATGCGCGCGCGCCATGCGGGCCAGCAACCGGGCGGCCACCCGGGCCGTGATGCCGTCGCGGTCGAAGCTCGGGTTGAGCTCGGCCACGTCGGCGCACAGCACCCGGCCCGAGGCCATCACCTGGTCGATCACGGACTCCACGAAGGCCAGCGGCAGGCCCAGCAAGCCGGGGCCTGACACCCCCGGTGCCAGCGAGGCGGGCAGGACGTCCAGGCACACGGTCAGGTAGACCGCGTCGCATTCGGCGAGGTCCTGCGCCAGGGCGTGGCGGGCGGCGTCCTGAAGGCTGTCGGTCTGCAGCTCCTCGTCGCACCAGTAGCGCACACCCAGGTCACGGGCACGGTCGAACAGGGCCTGGGTGTTGGCATAGCGGCTGATGCCCAGCACGCGGTAGGTGAAGGGGCGGCCACGGGCTGCGCAATGCTGCTGGATCTGCAGGAAGGGGGTCCCGGAATTGCCGCGGCTGGCGTGGCGCAGGTCGAAGTGTGCATCGAGGTTCACGACCAGCAGGCGTTGCAGCTGCGGCCGGGCCTGCACCACACCCTGGTAGCTGCCCCAGGCGACCTCGTGGCCACCACCCATCACCAGGGGGAGCTGGCCGCTGCCGATGGCGTCGGCCACGCGTTGTGCAAGCTGCGACTGCGCAGCCTCCAGGGCCTCACCTTCGCAGTGCACATCGCCGGCGTCGTACAGCCGCGGTTCACCCAGCAGCGGCACGTTGGCCAGCGCGGCGCGCAGGGCCTGCGGCCCCTGGCTGGCGCCGGGCCGCCCGGCGTTGCGCCGCACCCCTTCGTCCACCGCAAACCCGATCAGCACGGCGCCCGGGCCGGCATCGGCGCGCCAGGGCTGCATCTGCTGGTGCCAGCGCAGCGCCGGCCCGATCTCTTCGCTGTCGACGCGGCCCGTCCAGGCGGTGGTTGGCATGAGGCGGTGCTCCTTCAGCCGATCATCGGCAGCTTCAGCCCCTGCTTGCGCGCAGTGGCCACCGCCAGATCGTAGCCGGCGTCGGCGTGGCGCATCACGCCGGAGCCGCAGTCGTTGACGAGCACGCGGGCCAGGCGTTCGGCCGCGGCATCGGTGCCGTCGGCCACGATGACCATGCCCGAGTGCTGCGAATAGCCCATGCCCACGCCGCCGCCGTGGTGCAGGCTGACCCAGGTGGCGCCGCC
>CAMLSD010000025.1 GCA_946482595.1 uncultured Comamonadaceae bacterium | reverse complement strand
GCATGTAGCGCACCAGCCAGCCCCAGGGCACGTCGCGCATGATGTACTCGACCGACGCGAACGCGAGCGCCGCATCGGGCTTGTAGTGCATCACGAGGAAGATGCCCGTGACGATCTGGATCACCAGCACAACCAGGGCCAACGAGCCGAAGATGTACCAGAAGTTGAAGTTCTTCGGCGCGTAGTACTCACCCACGTGCTCGTTGTAGAGCTTGGTGAGCGGGAACCGGTTGTCGACCCAGTTCAGCGCCTTTTGCGCCGCCGTGGCATTGGCCGGCGCTTGCTTGAATTCAGCCATGAAGTGTCACCTCAAATACTGCGTGGGGTTCAGGATCGGAGGCCTCAGGCCTTCTTGTCCTCGCCGATCAACAGCTTGGTGTCCGACAGATACATGTGCGGCGGAACCTCGAGGTTGTCAGGCGCAGGCTTGTTCTTGTAGACGCGGCCGGCCATGTCGAAGGTCGAGCCGTGGCACGGGCAGAGGAACCCCCCCTGCCAGTCGTCCGGCAGCGACGGCTGGGCGCCGGTCTGGAACTTGCTGGTGGGCGAACAACCCAGATGCGAACAGATGCCCACACCGACAAAGATCTCGGGTTTGATCGAGCGGTGCTGGTTCTTCGCGTACTCGGGCGTGGGGTACTGCGTGCGCTCGGAGTTCGGGTCAGCCACCTGAGGTTCGGTGTTCTTGAGCGACTCGAGCTGCTCGGGGGTGCGTTTGATGATCCACACCGGCTTGCCGCGCCATTCGACGGTCAGCATCTCGCCGGGCGCCATGCTGCTGATGTCGACCTCGACGGCCGCACCGGCGGCGCGAGCCTTCTCGGAGGGCTGGAAGGTGCTGACAAACGGAATCGCGGTGGCCACACCACCGACCGCGCCCGCACCACAGGCAACGGCAACCCAGGTGCGGCGGCCTTTGTCCACTTGCTGGTCACTCATGGGGGATCCTCAAAAGCACTTCTCTAGTTAGGGGCAACCCGTGATTCTATCCGACTGAGCAGCGCTGAAACCAGCCGTTGCACGCCCAATGGGGCCGCATCCACCCTTGTGCGCACTGCGCGCCGATGTGCTGGCCCCTTGCGCCGCCGGCAGACGTGCATGCACCATGCTTGGAATTGGCCGCGCTTGCGGCAATACTCCCGTCGCGTCGCCCCGTGCGGTTTCGCACAGCGCGTGGCACCACTCAGCACACAAGGAGCATAGACATGGGATTCATGACCGAGTTCAGGGAGTTCGCCGTCAAGGGCAACGTGATCGATCTCGCGGTGGGCGTGATCATCGGCGGCGCCTTCGGCAAGATCGTCGACTCGCTGGTGGGCGACGTGATCATGCCGCTGATCAGCAAGGTGTTTGGCGGTCTGGACTTCTCGAACTACTTCATCCCGCTGGCCGGACAGACCGCCACGACACTGGCCGAAGCCAAGAAGGCCGGCGCCGTCTTTGCCTACGGCAGTTTCATCACGGTCGCGCTGAACTTCATGATCCTGGCGTTCATCATCTTCCTGATGGTCAAGCAGATCAACCGGCTCAAGAAGGAAGCCCCTGCGGCTCCGCCCGCCCCGCCGGCCGAGGACATCGTCCTGCTGCGGGAGATTCGCGACGCGCTGCGCAAGTGAGCCGGATCGGCGGGTCTGCGAACGACATCACGCGTGATTCGTAACTGTTAGTTACCTGATCGCGCGTCAGGCGCCCGGATACGACCGGTCCGGGCGCTGATATCTGTCGAATTTCGCGCACATTGGCCCATCGTTGTCGGCCGCCCGGGCCCAGGCTGCTGCCCCGGGGTTGAATTTCAGGCCATACTGTCCCATTCGTTGTTGCAGCCGCGATGAGCATTCCCGACCCGCGACTTCATGCTGCCATGCAGGCAGCCGTACAGAAGATCCTCAGCACGGTCTCCACCACGTCCGCACGTGCAGTGGATGCGCTGGGCATGCTGGCGTTGTCGGCCAAGAGCAATGCCCACCGGCAGGCGTACATGGCGGCCCAGTTCGACCTGCAGCGCAAGCTGCCGGCGTTCAACATGGCGTTCACGAACGTGCTGAACGAGAAGGTCGCCAAGGAAATCAACCCGCGCCTGGCCGGTGGCCGCAGCCTGGCCTCGACCGACTTCGCCTCGTTGAGCCTGGTCGACGATTCGGCCGTCGAGGAACAGGTCACCGGGCATCGGCTGGGCCTGGAGATCGAGCACGAATGCGAATGGGAACTGCGCGAGCTCGACGCCTACATGGGCTCGCTGCTCGGGCTGGGACGGCCCGATCCGGAACGCAACCCGATTCGTCCGGGCGTGATCGGATCCTCGCTGTTCCGCGCCATCGAAAGCGTGACCACCGAACCGGCCGTGCGCAAGACGCTGTCGGGCGAACTGGGCCATGCGCTGGCCAAGGGCATGCGTCAGTGTTATGGCGCCATCGTGACCGAACTCGGCTCGCGCGGCATCCAGCCGGTGGGTCTGGCCGTGCGCGGCGTGGCCGGGCCGGGCAACGAGCTGCCACGGGAGTCGCATCGCAACTCGGGATACCAGACGACCGGCCCGCAGACCCCGCAGCAGGCGGCCCAGGCCCTGAGTGCGATGTTCGGGATGCCCGCACCGCAGGCCTTCGGCTCGAGCGCGCGCGGCCCCCTGGGTCCCAGCAGCTCCCAGGCGGGGGCGATGTCGTCGCGCTCGGGCTGGTCACCGGGCGGCAGCAGCTTTGCCCAGATGCCCTCTGGTGGTGCATCGACACCGGTGGCCGATGCCCAGATGATGGACGTCATCCGGCGGCTGGCCTTCCTGACCAGCACGCCGGGCACGCTGGACCCTGGCGGTGCGGGCTGGTCGCCCAGCGGCACCCCACCCGGCGGGCTGGCGACCGGCACCGGGCCGCTGGTGGGCGGCAATTCGGGCCTGAGCGGCCTGATGGCCGTCAATCTGATCCGTGCGCACCGCGAAGAACTTGTGCGTGCGTCCAGCGGCGCGCTCGATCACATGGTGATCGACATCGTCGCGTCGTTGTTCGACCAGATCCTCTCCGACCCGAAGGTGCCGCCTCAGATGGCGCGCCAGATCGCACGGCTTCAGCTGCCGGTGCTGCGTGCGGCCCTGAAGGACGTCCAGTTCTTCTCGACCCGCAGCCACCCGGTGCGCAAGTTCGTCAATCGCATGGCCTCGGTGGCCTGTGCATTCGACGACTTCGAGGAAGGGCCGGGTCAACGCTTCCTGAACCTGGTGCGCGACCTGATCCAGCAGGTGGTCGAGGGCGACTTCGACCAGATGGACCTGTACGAGTCCAAGCTGCGAGAACTGGAGCAGTTCGTCCACGAGCAGGTGGTCGACGAGGCGCAGGCCCATGCCGAGGCCGTCGCCCTGCTGGACAGCAAGGAAACCCAGCTGCGCGTGCACCACCGCTACGAGCAGATGCTGGCACCGCTGCTCGAGCCGATGGGGCTGCCCGAGTTCGTCAAGGGCTTCCTGGCCAGCACCTGGAGCCAGGTCCTGGTGGCCGCCCATGTCCGGCATGGCGCGGAATCCGAGGAGTTCCGCAAGGCCCGCCAGGCTGCACGCGAGCTGATCCAGAGCGTGCAGCCCAAGACCAGCCCGACCGAGCGCAAGCAATTCATCCTGTCGCTGCCGCAGCTGATGAAGACGCTCAATGAAGGCCTGGCGCGCATCCACTTCCCCGAGGATCGCAAGAAGGCCTTTTTTGCCGAGCTGCTGCCCTGTCACGCCCAGTCCCTGAAGGGGCAGCCGCTCACCGACTTCCAGCAGCGCCAGCTCGAAACGCAGATCCAGGTGATGGAACGCCTGGCGGTGCCTGCGGGCGAAGAGGTGCCGCGCAGCGAAACGCCCAGCGCCGCACCGGCGCCGGAAGACAACTTTTCTCCGGCCGAGGTCGAGCAGCTGGGCCTGGTCCAGGAAGCCGCCATCGACTGGGACGGCTCGGTCGACATCGACCTGGCCAGCCTGGATTCATCGCAGGCCGACCTGGACATCAACCTCGACGGCCTGGGCCCCGAGCTGCGCCCGGAGACCCCGACCCAGGGCCTGCAGCTGGTCCAGCATGTGCAACCCGGAGTCGCCTACCAGATGCACATGGAAGGCGAGTGGAAGAAGGTTCGCCTGAACTGGGTCAGCCCGGGGCGCACCTTCTTCATCTTCAGCCACGGCAAGAAGCACCAGGAAATCGTCTCGCTCACCGGCCGCATGCTGACCAAGCTGTGCGAGACCGGGCGCTTCCGTGCTTTCGAGCAGGCCTACCTGATCGAGCGCGCCGTCGCCCGGGCACGCAAGCAGCTCGCCGCGCTGTCGGCCAACAGCAAGAGCTGAGCGCGCCCGGCGTTCGCCGGCCGTCAGCCACCCGACATCAGGCGTCGGGCCATCGCCACGGCAGCCACCAGACTGTCGGCGCTGGCTTGACCCGTGCCCGCGAGGTCGAAGGCTGTGCCGTGGTCCGGGCTGGTGCGCACGAAGGGCAGGCCCAGCGTCACGTTCACGCCTGCATCCAGCCCGAGGTACTTGACCGGAATCAAGCCCTGGTCGTGGTACATCGCCACGACAATGTCGAACTCACCCGGGTGGCCGGGGGCGTGGCGCGCCCGCATGAAGACCGTGTCGGGCGCAAACGGCCCGCGGGCATCAATGCCCATGCGGCGGGCGACCTCGATCGCCGGGGCGATGAAACGCACCTCCTCGTCACCGAACAGACCGCCCTCGCCGGCATGCGGGTTGAGCCCCGCCACCGCGATGCGGGGCGCCGCCTGCCCCCAGCGGATGGCGGCCGCGTGGGCGATGCTGATGGTCTCGAGCACCTGTTCGGTCGTGACGGCCTCGATCGCCTGGCGCAGCGACACATGGATGCTCACCAGCACAGTCTTGAGTTCGTCGTTGGCCAGCATCATGCGCACGGGGCTGACCTGGCCTGCGCCGGCCGCCTCGGCCTGCAGCAGTTCGGTATGGCCCGGGTAGGGTTCGCCGGCCAGGGCCAGCGCCTCCTTGTGGATCGGCGCGGTCACGATGCCGGCGACCCGGCCATCGCGCGCCAGGGCCACGGCATGCCGGATGCAGGCGGCCGCAGCGGCACCGGCGCGCGCATCGACCTGCCCCAGCGGCACGTTCAGCAGATCGGCGGGCAGCCCCGCCGGTGCCAGCACCGGCAGCGCGCCTGCAGGCAGGTGCGCGGCCTCCTCGATGCGGTCCAGCACCACCACCGGCAGCGAGACCGGCCCGGCCACCCAGCGCGCCGCACGGCGCATCACGCCGGGGTCGCCGATCACCACCGCGCGCCCGAGGCGGTCGTCACACCAGGCGCGGGCGATGATCTCCGGCCCGATCCCGCACGGGTCACCCATCGTGAGCGCCATCGTGCCGTCGTGCATGGCGGCCTCAGGCCGGGTTGTCGATGTCGATGAATTCATGTTCGAGCCCGAATTGCTGCGCCAGTTGTGTCGCGACGGCCGGGGCGCCGTAGCGCTCGGTGGCGTGGTGGCCACAGGCCAGGAAGGCCACGCCGGTTTCGCGCGCATAGTGCGCCTGCGGCTCCGAGATCTCGCCAGTGATGTAGGCATCGGCCCCGGCGTCGATCGCGGCCTCGAAGTAGCCTTGTGCGCCGCCAGTGCACCAGGCCAGCCGACGGATGGGGCGGCCGTCGCCTTCGACCACGACCGGGCTGCGGTTGAGCCGGTACTTCAGCAGGGCCGCCAGCGCCGCTACTGTCAGAGGCTGGGCCGGTGTGCCAAGGAAACCGAGGTCGTGGTCGCCAAAACGGCCATCGGAGGTCCATTTCAGGCGCGCACCCAGCTGGGCGTTGTTGCCCAGCTCCGGGTGCGCATCGAGCGGCAGGTGATAGGCGAACAGATTGATGTCGTGGGCCAGCAGCAACTGGAGCCGGCGCTTCATCCAGCCGGTGACACGACCATCCTGGCCGCGCCAGAACAATCCGTGGTGCACCAGGATGGCGTCCGCACCCTGCGCCACGGCCGCCTCGATGAGGGCCAGGCTGGCCGTCACGCCGCTCACGAGCTTGTGAACCTCGGGCTTGCCCTCAACTTGCAGTCCGTTCGGACCATAATCCTTGAACCGATCCACCTCCAGCAGGACCCGCAGGTAGGACTCGAGATCGTCACGGTGGGTCATCGGTGTTTCCTTTATGCGCAAAACCTGGTTGATTTTCTCGCAAGCCGTCACGGTGGCCGTGGCGGTGCTGTTTGTTGTGGCAACGCTCAAGCCAGACTGGCTTGCCCGTTCACCTGACAGCATGGTGCCAACGATCTCGATCACCGAGGTCGCGCCGGCCGCCACCGCGGCATCGGCCGCCGCAGCGCCCGGCAGTTATGCGCCGGCGGCGCGCCGCGCGGCGCCGGCGGTGGTGAACATCGCCACCAGCAAGGCGATGCAGCGCAACCCGCACGCCGAAGACCCCTGGTTCCGCTTCTTTTTCGGTGACCAGGGCAGCGGCCAGGCTCAAACCGGGCTGGGCTCCGGCGTCATTGTTTCGGCCGAGGGCTATCTGCTCACGAACAACCACGTGATCGAGGGTGCCGACGACATCGAGGTCATGCTCAGCGACGGCCGCAAGTCCCGCGCTCGGGTGGTCGGCACCGACCCCGAGACCGACCTCGCGGTGCTCAAGATCGACCTCGACAAACTGCCGACCATCGCGTTCGGCGACGCCGATGCGCTGCAGGTGGGCGATGTGGTGCTGGCCATCGGCAACCCCTTCGGTGTCGGCCAGACCGTCACGTCGGGCATCGTCAGCGCCCTGGGCCGCAACCAGTTGGGCATCAACACCTTCGAGAACTTCATCCAGACCGATGCCGCGATCAATCCCGGCAACTCCGGCGGCGCGCTCGTCGATGCGACCGGCAACCTGATGGGCATCAACACCGCCATCTACTCGCGCTCGGGCGGCAGCATGGGCATCGGTTTTGCGATTCCTGCCACGACCGCGCGCCAGGTGATGGAGGGGCTGATCCGCGACGGCCAGGTCACGCGGGGCTGGATCGGTGTGGAACCTCAGGATCTCACCGCCGAGATGGCCGAGACCTTCAATCTGCCGGTGCGCGAAGGCGTGCTGATCACCGGTGTGCTGCAGAACGGCCCGGCCCAGCGGGCTGGCATGCGTCCGGGTGACGTGGTGACGGCCGTGGCCGGCAACCGGGTGGTGAGCACGGTGCAGTTGCTGAATGCGGTGGCGGCGCTCAAGCCCGAGTCGCAGGCCAGCATCACGGTGCAACGCGGCGCGCAGGCGATCGATCTCGACGTGACCGTGGCCCTGCGCCCCCGCTCCACGGTGCGCCGGCAGTAGCCAAGGGCCAGCGATCCCGCTGGCAGCGCGCGATCTCGTGGGTTCGCTGCAGGCCGCCAGGCAGCGCCCCACACGCGGCAAACCCGGCACACGGTCGGGCTGCACCTACGACATCAGGAACTCGCCGTGTCCTTCTCGGCGTCAGGCGCCTGGGTGTGCCGGATGAAGATCTGTGCGGCCCAGATGCCGGCCTCGTAGAGCAGGCACATCGGGATGGCCAGCGCCAGCTGAGAAATGACGTCGGGCGGCGTGACGATGGCGGCGATCACGAAGGCGAGCACGATGAAGTAGCTGCGGAATTCCTTCAGCTTCTGGATGCTCACCATGCCCAGGCGGGCCAGCACGACCACCACGATCGGCACCTCGAAGGCCAGGCCGAAGGCGATGAACATCGTCATCACGAAACTCAGGTAGGCCTCGATGTCCGGCGCCGCGGTGATGCTCTTGGGCGCAAAGCTCTGGATGAACTTGAAGACCTGGCCAAAGACGAAGAAGTAGCAGAACGCCACCCCGACAAAAAACAGCAGCGTGCTCGACACCACCAGCGGCAGCACCAGCTTCTTCTCGTGCATGTACAGGCCGGGCGCCACAAAGGCCCAGACCTGATACAGCACCACCGGCAGCGCCACCAGGAACGCAGCCAGCAGCGTGATCTTCAGCGGCACGATGAACGGCGAAATCACGTTGGTGGCGATCAACGTGGCGCCCTGCGGCAGGTTGGCCACCAACGGCGCTGCCAGCATGTCATACAGGCCGGATGGCGAGGGCCACATGAACAGCACACCAAAGGCGATACCCACCGCGATCAGTGAACGGATGAGTCGGTCGCGCAACTCGATCAGGTGGGAGACAAAGGGCTGTTCGGTGCCTTCGAGTTCGTCAGGACGATCGTTTTGCGACTGGCTCACGGGCCGACTTTCGATGAGGGACGGGGCCGGAAGCGCGCCACGCGGGCCGCACCGGACTGCGCGCGCGAGCGGATGCCCTGCTGCTGCTTGTACCACTGCGGCATGGCCGAGCGCTTCAAGCGCCACTTCTTCTTGGGATGCTTGTATTCGGGCGCTGGCGGCTCCCAGGCGGTGCCGCCATGCTCGATGGCGCCGGCACTGCCGGTGGCGTCCGACCAGGCCTTTTCGAACTCGCTGCTGGTCTCGTTGATCTCGCGCGAGACCGTCTGCTCGACATTGCGGGCGGCGTCCTCGAACTCGGTCTTCATCTTCTTGAGCTCTTCAAGCTCGATCGACCGGTTCACCTCGGCCTTGACGTCAGCCACGTAGCGCTGTGCCTTGCCCAGCAGGTGGCCAACGGTACGGGCCACCTTGGGCAGACGTTCGGGGCCGATGACGATAAGCGCCACGGCCCCGATCATGGCCAGCTTGTCGAAGCCGAAATCAATCATGGACGCTGCGGTTGCCGCCCACAGCCGGAGCTGCAGACGCGGGATTCAGGCACATGCCGGCCATGGGCCGGCAAAACGGAACGCCCTGCCGACACGGCGTGCGCAAGGCACGACGGCGCGGCAGGCACCATGTGACGCAAGCCTCAGGACTTCGTCTTGGCCTCGACGTCGATGGTGCCCTTGTCAAGGGACTTCTCGGCCGTCACCTGCTGATTGGGCGACGCGGCGTCGGCAGACCCGTCGCGCATGCCGTCCTTGAAGCCCTTGACGGCACCGCCCAGGTCAGAACCGAGGTTCTTGAGTTTCTTGGTGCCGAACACCAGTACCACGATCGCCAGCACGATCAACCAGTGCCAGATGCTGAAGGAACCCATGATGTACTCCTAACGATATGTCGATTCTACGGTCAGCCGCCGCGCCAGGGCCGCGGCCCGCCCATGACGTGAACGTGGAGGTGATGCACCTCCTGCCCGCCGTCATGCCCGGTGTTGATCACGGTGCGAAAGCCGTTCGTGGCACCCTGTTCCACCGCCAGCCGCGGGGCCAGCGTCAGGATGCGCCCGAGCAGCGCCGCATGCGCTTCGGTGGTGTGTGCCAGCGAGGCAACGTGCAGTTTGGGAACGATCATGAAATGCACCGGCGCGTGGGGCCGGATGTCATGAAACGCGAAGAGTTCTTCGTCTTCGTAGACCTTCTTCGACGGCACCTGGCCGGCGATGATCTTGCAGAAGATGCAGTCCGGATCGTGCGTCATGACACCTCCTGGTGCGTGGCAGCTTGGGTGGCCCCCGGCACAACGCGGCCGGAGACGGGCAAACGGAACGAGATTCTCATGGTCTGTGCAGCAGGTCGGGCACGCGGCGGCGTCAGGTCGGCAGCGGCTTGCGGTCGTTGAGGGCGAGCCAGCCACGCACCACCCGATACAGGAACCAGATGGAAATGACGGCCCAGGCGAGCAGCCCCGGCAGGAACAGCAGCAGGTACAGCGGTGAGGTGATGATGTACAGGCCCGCGGCCCACAGCACACTGCGGATGCGCCAGCTGAAGTGCGAGGCATGCCAGGTGCCGGCGGCATCGTCGCGCTTGATCAGGTCGAGGATGAATGCGGCGATCAGCAGCAGCACGCTGGGCTGAAACCCCGGAATCACCGCCCCGACGGCCACGATGGCATGCAGCAGGTAGCTGATGTGCCCGATCGTGCGCAGCGATTGGTCCTTGCCGTCCAGGTCGATCACGTCGCTCATGGCAGTTTGTCCTCCGTCTGACGGGTTGTGCGCTGTGCGAACTCCTGCAAGCCCGACAGGCCCTCGCGCCGAGCCAGTTCGGCCAGCACGTCCTCGGGTTTGAGCCCGAAGTGCGCCAGGGCCACCAGCGAATGAAACCAAAGGTCGGCCACTTCGTAGACGATGCGGGTGCGGTCCCCGTCCTTGCCGGCCATCACGGTTTCGGTCGCCTCTTCACCCACCTTCTTCAAGATGGTGTCGGTACCCTTGTGAAACAAGCGGGCAACATAGGATTTGTCGGGATCGCCCCCTTTGCGGGATTCGATCACCTCGGCCAGACGGGCCAGCGTGTCGTCAGAGCTCATCGCGCTCACCTGTAGATGTGGCCGGGATCCTTCAGCACCGGGTCCACCACCTGCCATTGGCCGTCGCGGTAGATGCTGAAGAAGCAGGAATGACGCCCGGTGTGACAGGCGATGCCGGGCTCGTGGCCGAGCTGGGTCACCTTGAGGAGGATCACGTCGGCGTCACAGTCGATGCGGATCTCGTGCACCTTCTGGATGTGGCCGGATTCCTCGCCCTTGTGCCAGAGCTTCCCGCGTGAACGGCTCCAGTAGACGGCCTCGCCGCATTCGGCCGTGCGCTGCAGGGCCTCGCGGTTCATGAAGGCGAACATCAGGACGTCGTTGGTGCCGACCTCCTGGGCGATCACGGGAACGAGGCCACGCTCGTCCCAGCGGATGTCATCGAGCCAGCTCATGGCGCCAGTGTAGCAACCGGTGATGACAGCCCGGCGTGGGGCGGCGTCACTGCCGCACCGGCACGCCGCGCGATGCCATCAGGGCCTTGGCCTGGCCCACGGTGTATTCGCCGTAATGGAAGATGCTGGCCGCCAGGACGGCGTCTGCGCCGCCCTGCTGCACGCCGTCGACCAGGTGATCGAGGTTGCCCACGCCGCCCGAGGCGATCACCGGCACGTCCACCGCGTCGCTCACGGCACGCGTGAGCGCCAGATCGAAGCCGCTCTTGGTGCCGTCGCGGTCCATGCTGGTCAGCAGGATCTCGCCGGCGCCCTGCTCTGCCATCGTGCGCGCCCATTGCACGGCATCCAGGCCGGTGTTCTTGCGCCCGCCGTGGGTGTAGACGTCCCAGCCCTCGCCGCGCGCCTGCAGGTCGTCGCCGGTGCGGCGCTTGGCATCGATGGCCACGACAATGCACTGGGCGCCGTACTTTTTCGAGGCATCGTGAATGACCTGCGGATTGGCCACCGCCGCCGAATTGAAGCTCACCTTGTCGGCACCGGCGTTCAACAGGCGACGCACGTCGTCCACGGTGCGCACCCCGCCACCGACCGTCAGCGGGATGAACACCTGCGAGGCCACGGCCTCGATGATGTGCAGGATCAGGTCCCGCCCGTCGCTGGTGGCCGTGATGTCGAGGAAGGTGAGTTCGTCGGCGCCCTGCTCGTTGTAGCGGGCAGCGATCTCGACCGGGTCCCCGGCGTCTCGCAGCTCGACGAAATTGACGCCCTTGACGACCCGTCCACCGGTGACGTCAAGGCAGGGAATGATGCGTTTGGCCAGCATGGGCAGTGCGGGGTGACGGGCACCCCGCCTCGGTAGGTTGAGGGTCAGGCGCCGCCGTTGAGCTCGTCGGCTCGCCGCTGGGCCTGTGCAAAATCAAGCGCGCCGGTGTAGATCGCGCGGCCACAGATCACGCCGCCGACCCCTTCGCTCTCGACGCCGCACAGCCGTTCGATGTCGGCCAGGTCACTGAGCCCGCCGGAGGCGATCACCGGGATCGACAGCGACTGCGCCAGCTTCACGGTGGCATCGATGTTGATGCCGGTCAACATGCCGTCGCGGCCGATGTCGGTGTAGATCACGGCTTCGACGCCGTAGTCCTCGAACTTGCGGGCAAGGTCGACCACCTCATGGCCGGACAGCTTGGACCAGCCATCGGTGGCCACCTTGCCGTCCTTGGCGTCGAGCCCGACGATGATGTGGCCGCCGAAGGCGCTGCAGGCGTCCTTCAGGAAACCCGGGTTCTTGACGGCCGCGGTGCCGATGATGACGTAGCTCAGGCCGTCGTCGAGGTAGCGCTCGATGGTGTCCAGGTCGCGGATGCCGCCACCCAGCTGCACCGGGATCTCGTCGCCCACCTCGGCCAGGATGCTGCGGATGGCCGGCTCGTTGACCGGCTTGCCGGCGAACGCACCGTTGAGGTCCACCAGGTGGAGCCGCCGGGCACCGGCCTCGACCCATCGGCGTGCCATGGCAGCCGGGTCTTCGCCGAAGGTGGTGGAGTCGTTCATGTCACCTTGTTTGAGACGAACGCACTTGCCGTCTTTCAAGTCGATGGCAGGGATCAGCAGCATGGCCGTGAAGTCACGTGGGTGGAGGAAGGGGGGAGGATGAGGCGGTGTCGGCTCAGGGCTTCCAGCTCAGGAAGTTGCGGTACAGGGCCAGGCCTTGGTCCGCGCTCTTCTCGGGGTGGAACTGGGTCGCAAAAATGTTATCCCGTGCGACAGCACAGGTAAAGCGCGTGCCGTACTCGCTTTCCCCGGTGCTGTGGGCCGGATTGGCGGGCCGCACGTAGTAGCTGTGCACGAAGTAGAACCAGGAGCCATCGGGCACACCGGCCCAGATCGGGTGCGGCCGGGCCTGGAACACGCGGTTCCAGCCCATCTGCGGCACCTTGAAGCGGCTGCCATCAGGTTGCCGCTGGCCTTCGAGACGGAAGCGCACGACGTCCCCGGGGATCAGGCCCAGGCCGTCGGTCGGACCTTCCTCGCTGCGCTCGAGCAGCATCTGCATGCCCACGCACACGCCCATCAGCGGTTTGTTCGCGGCTGCATCCAGCACGGCTTCGAGCAGGCCGGACTCGCGCAGCTCGCGCATGCAGTCGGGCATGGCGCCCTGGCCCGGCAGCACGATGCGCTCGGCAGCAAAGACGTCCTCGGGGCGCGAGGTGACGCACACCTCCACGCCCGAGCCTTGTGCGACATGCATCACGGCCTGCGACACCGAACGCAGGTTGCCCATGCCGTAGTCGACCACTGCAACGGTGCGAGTCATGGTTACAGCGATCCTTTGGTGGAGGGAATCACGCCGGCACTGCGGGGGTCCAGTTCGAGCGCGGCGCGCAGTGCGCGGGCGAACGCCTTGAACACCGTCTCGCACTGATGGTGTGCATTGTCACCGTGCAGGTTGTCGATGTGCAGCGTGACCAGCGCGTGGTTCGCGAACCCCTGGAAAAATTCGTAGGTCAGCTGGGTGTCGAAGGCGCCGACCATGCCGGCCTTGAACGGCACGCGCATGTGAAGGCCGGGACGGCCCGAGAAATCGATCACCACACGCGACAGGGCCTCGTCCAGCGGCACGTAGGCATGGCCGTAGCGACGGATGCCCTTCTTGTCGCCCACCGCACGCGCCACGGCCTGCCCGAGGGTGATGCCCACGTCCTCGACGGTGTGGTGGCCGTCGATGTGCAGGTCGCCCTGGGCGTCGATCTCCAGGTCGATCAGGCCATGGCGGGCGATCTGGTCGAGCATGTGGTCGAAAAACCCGATGCCGGTGGACAGCCGGGCCACGCCGCTGCCGTCCAGGTTGACCCGCACGCGGATCTGCGTCTCGTTGGTGTTGCGCGTGACTTCGGCCACGCGGTCGGTACAGGGCATCGTCATCTCAGTTTCCCATCGTGGCAGGCAGCGGCATGCGTCAGAGGCTGTCCCGCAGCGCGGCGATCATCAGGTCGTTCTCTTCGGGCGTGCCGACGGTCAGGCGCAGGCAGGACGCCAGCCGTGGATGCATTCTAGAAATGTTCTTCACCAGCACCTTTCGTGCCTTCATGCCCTGGAAGGCCGCCTCGGCGTCCGGCACGCGCACCAGCACCATGTTGGCCTCGCTCGGATACGGCCGGGCGCCGGGCATGGCGCTCACGGCAGCGATCAGGCGCTCGCGCTCGCTGCGCAGCACCCTCGCCTGCTCGGCGAACACGTCTTCATGCTCCAGCGCGAACAGGGCCGCTTCGCAGTTGAGCACGCTCACGTTGTAGGGCGGACGCACCTTGTCGAGTTCCGAGATGAGGCGGGAGCGCCCCATCATGTAGCCCAGGCGGATGCCCGCCAGCCCGAACTTGCTGAGCGTGCGCATCAGCAGCACATGCTCGTGGCGCGCCAGGCGGTCGAGGTAGCTGCGGCTGGCAAACGGCTGGTAGGCCTCGTCGATGACCACCAGGCCAGGCGCGGCCTCGATGATGGCCTCCATGGCCGCCTCGTCGAAGAGGTTGGCCGTCGGATTGTTCGGATAGGCCAGGTAGATCAGCGCGGGCTGGTGGGCCTCGATGGCGGCCAGCATGGCCGGCGCATCGAGTTCGAACTCGGCCGTCAGCGGCACGCCGACGAACTTCAGGCCCTGCAGCTGGGCCGACAGCTCGTACATCACGAAGCCCGGCAGCGGGGCCAGGATCGTTGCCCCGGGCACGTCGCAGGCCATCGCCAGCAGGCTGATCAGCTCGTCCGACCCGTTGCCCAGCATCAGCGAACAGCCCTCGGGCATGCCGGCATGGCGGGCCAGGGCCTGGCGCAGCACCTCGATGCGCGCACCGGGGTAGCGGTTGACGGCCACGGCCCCCAGACGGGCGCCGAGCGCCTGCTGCAGTTCATCGCTCAGGCGGAAGGGGTTTTCCATCGCGTCGAGCTTGACCATGCCGGTGCTGTCCTGCACGGCATAGGCGTGCATGCCCAGCACGTCCTTGCGGATCCAGCGGTCGATCACGGTGTCGAGGCGGCTCATGAGGTGCTCCCGTTGTTCAGTCGGAACTCGGCGGCCTGCGCGTGGGCCTGCAGCCCTTCGCCATAGGCCAGTTCGGCGGCAATCGGACCCAGGGTGCGCGCACCGGCCTCGCTCACCTCGATCAGGCTGGACCGCTTCTGGAAGTCGTACACCCCGAGCGGCGACGAGAACCGCGCGGTCCCGGAGGTCGGCAGCACATGGTTGGGGCCGGCGCAATAGTCGCCCAGGCTTTCGCTGGTGTAGGCGCCGAGGAAGATCGCTCCGGCATGGCGCAGCAGCGGCTCCCAGCGCCCCGGCTCGCGGGACGACACCTCCAGGTGCTCGGGCGCGATGCGGTTGCTGATCTCGCAGGCCTCTTCCATGCTGCGTGTGTGGATCAGTGCGCCCCGGCCTTCGAGCGAGGCGCGGATGATGTCGCGGCGCGGCATGCCCGGCAGCAGGCGCTCGATCGCGGCGCGCACCTGCTCGATGTAACCGGCGTCCGGGCACAGCAGGATGCTCTGGGCCAGCTCGTCGTGTTCGGCCTGGCTGAAGAGGTCCATGGCCACCCAGTCGGCCGGGGTGGTGCCGTCGGCCAGCACCAGGATCTCGCTGGGGCCGGCGATCATGTCGATGCCCACCGTGCCGTAGACGTGTTTCTTGGCACTGGCCACATAGGCATTGCCCGGCCCGGTGATCTTGTCGACCTTGGGGATCGACGCCGTGCCGTAGGCCAGCGCCGCCACGGCCTGGGCCCCGCCGATCGTGAAGGCGCGGTCGGCGCCAGCCACGGCCGCCGCGGCCAGGACCAGCGCATTGCGCTCGCCGCGCGGCGTGGGCACGACCATGATGATCTCGCGCACGCCGGCCACCTTGGCCGGGATGATGTTCATCAGCACCGACGACGGATAAGCCGCCTTGCCGCCGGGCACGTACACACCGACCCGGTCGATCGGCGTGACCTTCTGGCCCAGCAGCGTGCCGTCCTCGTCGCGGTAGCTCCACGACCGCCCGCAGGCTTCAAGCTGGCGCTCGTGGTAGGCGCGCACCCGGCGTGCCGCCGCATCGAGCGCCTCGCGCTGGGCGGGGGTGATCTGCGCCAGTGCGGCCTGCAGCTCGGCCTTCGAGAGTTCGAGGGCCGGCACCGAGGTTGCGCCCAGCGCGTCCCAGCGGTTGGTGTAGTCCAGCACGGCGGCGTCGCCGCGGGCCTTCACGTCGGCCAGGATCTCGGCCACCCGGGACTCGATCTCATGATCCGTCTGCGCCGCCCAATGCAGCACGCGATGGAATTCGACCTCGAAGTCCGGCGTGGTGGTGGCGAGTTGACGGATCTGGACGGTCATGGCTTCACTCCTTGGTTGAGCCTGGGGTGGGAATCGCCGCCTCGAAGGCGTCGATGATGGCGCGAATGGCTTCGCGCTTGAGCTTCAGTGCGGCCTGGTTGACCACCAGGCGCGACGAGATCTGCATGATTTCCTCGACCTCGACGAGCTGGTTGGCGCGCAGCGTGCTGCCGGTGGACACCAGGTCGACGATCGCATCGGCCAGGCCGGTCAGCGGCGCCAGCTCCATCGAGCCGTACAGCTTGATCAGGTCGACGTGCACGCCCTTGTCGGCAAAATGCTGTCGCGCCACGGTGGTGTACTTGGTGGCCACGCTGATGCGCGAACCCTGCTTGACCGCCTCGGCGTAGTCGAAGTCGGAACGCACGGCCACGCTCATGCGGCACTTGGCAATCTGCAGGTCCAGCGGCTGGTACAGCCCCTGGCCGCCGTGTTCGAGCAGGACGTCCTTGCCGGCCACACCCAGGTCCGCGCCGCCGTACTGCACATAGGTGGGCACGTCGGTGGCCCGCACCAGCACCACACGCACGTCGGGCCGGTTGGTGCCCAGGATGAGCTTGCGCGACTTCTCGGGGTCTTCGCTGACCTCGATCCCGGCCGCCTTCAGCAGCGGCAGGGTCTCCTCGAAGATGCGCCCCTTCGACAGGGCCAGGGTGATCATGCTGTTCATTTGACTCGCTCGATGTCGGCGCCGATGCCACGCAGCTTGGCTTCCATCTGGTCGTAGCCGCGGTCCAGGTGGTAGATGCGGTCGACCACGGTTTCGCCGTCGGCCACGAGCCCGGCGATCACCAGGCTGGCCGACGCGCGCAGGTCGGTGGCCATGACGGTGGCCCCCGAGAGCTTGTCCACCCCGTGCACGACGGCGGTGTGGCCGTCAATCTCGATGCGCGCGCCCAGGCGGATCAATTCGTTCACGTGCATGAAGCGGTTTTCGAAGATGGTCTCGGTGACCACCGACGTGCCCTCGGCGATGCAGTTCAGCGCCATGAACTGCGCCTGCATGTCGGTCGGGAAAGCCGGGTATTCGCTGGTGCGGAACGACTGGGCCTTCATGCGGCCGTCGGCCCTCACGCGGATGTGGTCGTCGCCGGCCTCGATCACGGCGCCGGCCTCGCGCAGCTTGTCGATCACGGCATCCAGGTGCCCCGCACAGGCGTGGCGCAGCACCACGTCGCCGCCGGTGGCGGCCACCGCGCACAGGAAGGTGCCGGTCTCGATGCGGTCGGGCACGATGCGATGGGTGACGCCGTTCAGGCGCTCCACGCCCTGGATGCGGATGCGGCTGGTGCCGTGGCCTTCGATCTTCGCGCCCATGGCGATCAGCATCTCGGCCAGATCGGGGATCTCGGGCTCCTGCGCGGCGTTCTCGAGAATGGTCTCGCCCTGGGCCAGCGTGGCGGCCATCAGCAGGTTCTCGGTGCCGGTCACGGTGACCATGTCGGTGGTGATGCGCGCCCCGCGCAGCCCACCGGCCGGAGCCTTGGCAATGATGTAGCCATGCTCGACCACGATCTCGGCACCCATGGCCTGCAGGCCCTTGATGTGCTGGTCGACCGGCCGCGAACCGATGGCGCAGCCGCCCGGCAGCGACACGGTGGCTTCGCCGAAGCGGGCCAGCAGCGGACCGAGCACCAGGATCGATGCCCGCATGGTCTTGACCAGGTCGTAGGGCGCCTCGGGGGAGGTCACGCTGCCGGCGGTGATCAGGACCTCGTCGGGACGGGCTTCGCTGCGTTCGGCACCGGCGCCCATGTTGCGCAGCAGCTTGAGCGTGGTGGCCACGTCCTGCAGGCGCGGCACGTTGACCAGCGTCACCGGATCGGCCGTCAGCAAGGCAGCACACAGCTCGGGCAGGGCGGCGTTCTTGGCGCCGGAGATGACCACCTCGCCGGTGAGCCGGCGACCGCCGCGAATGAGGAGTTTGTCCATGGGTGGTGGGGTGTGATGCCCCTGCCGCACGGTGTCCAGGCCCCGGAGCCGCTGCCAGCGCGCGCTCCGGCCTGCAACCCGCGCCGCAGCAGCGGGTTGCCGATCAGTGGTGGTGGTGGGTCTGGGCCGGGGCCTGCGCCCATTCGGCCGGCGTCAGCGTCTTCATCGACAGGGCGTGGATTTGCTCGCGCATTCTATCGCCCAGGGCCCGGTAGACACGCTGATGGCGCGCCACACGCGACTTGCCCTCGAACTCGGCCGACACGATGGTCGCAAAGAAGTGACGGCCGTCACCCTCGACGTGCACGTGATTGCAGTCGAGGCCCTGCGCGATGTAGTCGCGAACTTCCTGGGGGGTCGGATCGGCCATGATGGGTCGGATTATCACCCAAGCTCAATGCCTGAGCTTGTAGCCGGTCCTCAGGAGGTGCAGGCACACCGCCGCCACCACGACAAAACTCGTGCCCACCACGGCCAGGCTGAGCCACGGCGAGACATCGCTCACCCCGAAAAACCCGCGCCGGAAGCCGTCGATCATGTAGAAGAACGGGTTCAGGTGGCTCACGCCCTGCCAGAACGCCGGCAGCGAGTGGACCGAATAGAACACGCCCGACAGGAAGGTCATGGGCATGATGATGAAGTTCTGGAAGGCCGCCATCTGGTCGAACTTCTCGGCCCACAGCCCGGCGATCAGGCCCAGCGAGCCCAGCATGCCCGCGCCCAGGGCCGCGAACACCAGGATCCACACCGGCTCGACAAAGCTGGGCGGCGCAAACCACACCGTGACCAGGAACACCCCCAGGCCGACCGCCAGCCCGCGCACGACCGAAGCACCCACATAGGCGGTGAACCATGCCCAGTGCGACAGCGGCGTCACCAGCAGAAACACCAGATTGCCGGTGATCTTGCTCTGGATCAGCGAGGACGAGCTGTTGGCAAAGCTGTTCTGCAGCACGCTCATCATCACGAGACCGGGGATCAGGAAGCTCGTGTAGCCGACCTGGTCATAGACCTTGACGTGATCTTCGAGCACGTGACCGAAGATCAGCAGGTACAGCACCGCGGTGAGCACCGGGGCGGCCACGGTCTGGAAGCTCACCTTCCAGAAACGCAGCACCTCCTTGTAAAGCAGGGTGCGCACGCCGGCAAACCGGTCGAACACGGCCTTCATGCGGCCTCCTGCGCGGCCAGCGGTGCCGGCGCGGTGTCGGCCTGCATGATTTCGAGGAAGACGTCTTCGAGGTCGGCCCGGCCGATCTCCAGGTCCTCGACCGGGCAGCGGGCCGAACGCAGCAGGGCCAGGATGGACTCGACCTCCTGTGCATCGTGTGCCTTGATCTGCACGATGCGCCCGGTCACCCGCGACTGGGCCACCAGGGCCGGCGGCAGCTCGCGGTCGGTCTTGAAGCGCAGCATGGTGCTCGCCCGGCCCGACAGCAGCGCCGAGGTGCGGTCCAGTGCCACCACCCTGCCCGCCTTGAGCATGGCGATGCGCCCGCACAGGGCCTCGGCCTCCTCGAGGTAGTGGGTGGTCAACAGCACCGTGTGGCCCTCGCGGTTGAGCCGGGCCACGAACTGCCACAACGTCTGGCGCAGCTCGACGTCCACGCCGGCCGTGGGCTCGTCCAGCACGATCACCGGCGGGCGGTGCACCAGGGCCTGGGCCACCAGCACCCGCCGCTTCATGCCGCCGGACAGCTGGCGCATGTTGGCATTGGCCTTGTCGGACAGGCCCAGGTTGGCCAGCAGCTCGTCGATCCAGTCGTCGTTGTGCTTGACACCAAAGTAGCCGGACTGGATGCGCAGCGCCTCGCGCACGCTGAAGAACGGGTCGAACACCAGCTCCTGCGGCACGATGCCGAGCTGCCGGCGGGCGGTGGCGTAGTCGGTGACCACGTCGTGCCCGTTGACCAGCACCCGCCCGCCACTGGCGCGGCTGAGGCCCGCCAGGATGCTGATGAGCGTAGTCTTGCCCGCACCATTGGGGCCGAGCAGGCCGAAGAATTCGCCGGCTTCGATGTCGAAGCTGACGTCGTTCAGGGCCTGGAGGCTGCCGCGTGGCGTGCGGTAGGACTTGGAGACGTGCTGGAAGCTGACGGCGGGCATGGCGGGGTGGACGGTCGTGCGGAATTGTAGGCAGTCGCCACTAGACGTGCTGGCGTCGGGCTTTCGCGGTTCCTGTGGCAGGTGCTTTTTGCTAGATTGGGCACGGGCCGGCCGGGCGTTGTGCGCGGCGGCCCCGGGAGACACCATGCAGCAGAAGAAGCCGCGCCGGACGGCCGAGCGCATCCTTGAAGTGACGCTCGACCTGTTCAACCGCTTCGGCGAACCGAACGTATCGACCACCCTCATCTCGGCCGAACTCAACATCAGCCCGGGCAACCTGTACTACCACTACCCGGCCAAGGACGAACTGATCAACTCGCTGTTCGACCGCTATGAACGTGCGCTCAACGAGCTGCTGCACGCCAGCGACGCGGTCAAGAACGTCGAGGACGCCTGGCTGTTCTTCCACATGCTGTTCGAGCTGATCTGGCAGTACCGCTTCCTGTACCGCGACCTGAACGACCTGCTGTCGAAGAACCGGCGCCTGGAAACCCACTTCCAGTTCGTGCTCAAGAACAAGTCACGTGCGGTGCAAAGCGTGCTCGACGGCCTGTCGCGCCACCAGGCGGTGCGCATCGACGCACGCGAGGCCGAACCGGTGGCCACCGCGATGGTCGTGGTGCTGACCTACTGGCTGAGCTACGAGTACGTGCGCGACCCGCGCAAGGCGCTCGAACCCGAAAGCGCCGGTGCGGCCCTGATGCGCGGCGCCTACCACGTGCTGAGCCTGCTGATGCCCTACCTCGAAGCCTCGCAGAAGCAGCATCTGCTGGGCCTGGTCGGCAACTACCGCAAGAACTGACACCACAACAACCCCCCCTTTCCCGCAGGAGACACCGATGGCCAAATGGACCGCCTTCCCGTACGACGCCGCCGACTACACCTATGACGCCGCGGCGCTCAAAAAGCACTGGGCCCGCCTGCATGCCGGCGACGCCGAGCCGCTGCCCAAGGACGCGGCCGTGCTGGCCGCCTGGGGCCACTTTCACGCCGGCGAGTTTCAGAAGGCGGTCGAGGCAGGGCTCAAGGCCGGCGGGGCGGGCATCACCGTGGCCAACAAGGCCCAGTCCATCTATGCCAACTACCTGGAAAAGAGCGAGAAGAAAAAGCTCGAGCTGTTCCTCGAAGTGGCCGAACGCGCCGAGGCCCAGCAGGCCGAGGACCCGAAAAACGCCGCCGCGTGGTACTACCAGGCCTATGCGCTGGGCCGATACAGCCAGGGCATCAGCGTGACCAAGGCACTGGCGCAGGGGCTGGGCGGCAAGGTCAAGAATGCCCTGGAAACGGCCATCAAGCTGGCACCCCGGCATGCCGACGCCCACATCGCGCTGGGCGCCTTCCATGCCGAGGTGATCGACAAGGTGGGCAGCCTGCTGGGCAAGACCCAGGGGGCCAGCAAGGACGCCGGCCTCAAGCACTTCAAGGAAGCCCTCAAGCTCAACCCGGACTCCGCGATCGCCCGGGTCGAATATGCCAACGGCCTTGTGATGCTCGAAGGCGAGAAGAAGATGAAGGAAGCCGAGAAGCTCTACCAGGAAGCGGCCGAATGCACGCCGATGGACGCGATGGAATGCCTGGACGTGGAGATGGCACGCGCCGAACTGGAGGAGTGACGCGGCGCTTGCCCGCCGTCAACCGGCGACCACGCGGGCGAGCTGGTACAGGCCGAAGGCGCCCAGCGCCAGCGCCGACCCCCGGTTGATGGCCCGCATCGCCGCCGGCGCGATGCGGTGCCGCATGGCGGCCACGCCCGTGCTCAGCCCCAGCCACCACAGGGCCGATCCGCACAGCACGCCCAGCACCATCCAGCCGGGAGCTGCCACCGGGCCTTGACCCGACAGGGCCGCAAAGATGGCAATGAACGACAGGATGGTCGCCGGGTTGGACAGCGTGAGAAAAAACGTGCCGGCAAAACTGCGCCACAGGCCCGGGCGCCCGGCAGGCGCAGTCACCACGGCGGCCTGGGTTGCAGCCGGCGCCTGCCAGGTGCGCCAGGCCAGCCACAGCAGGAAGCCCCCGCCCACCACACCCAGGCCGGTGCGGGCCTCGGTGAGCCACTGGATGAGCCAGGTCACGCCAAAAGCCCCGACCGCACCATAGGCCGCATCGGCCACGGCCGCGCCCAGCCCCGTGGCCAGGCCCACACGCTGGCCGTGCTCCAGGGTGCGCTGGATGCACAGCAGGCCGATCGGCCCCACCGGGGCGGCAATCGACAGGCCGATCAGGGCCGACTTCAGGAACAGGGCCAGGGTCTGAGTGTCCATGCCGACACTCTAGTGTCGGGATCCGGACGCGTGAATGCGCTTTTTCAGGCGAAGATCGGGCCTGGCTTGCGTTTTTTCAGGAGAACCAGCGCATGAGTGACATCTCACCCAGGCTCGACGACAAGGCATGGCGACTGCTGCAGGCACTGCAGGCCGATGCACGCAGCCCGCTGAAGGAACTGGCCGCAGCCGCCGGGCTGTCGATCCCGGCCACGGCCGAACGACTGCGCAAACTCGAGGATGCGGGCGTGATCCGAGGCTACCGGGCCGAGGTCGATGCCGAGTCCGCCGGCTACGGCGTGCAGGCCCTGGTGGGCATCACCACCGCACAGCCGCACAAGCGGCGGTTTCTGGAGAAGTTGCAAGGCCTGCCCCAGGTGCTCGAATGCCACCATGTGACTGGCGCCGACTCCTATGTGATGACGGTGGTGGCGCGCAGCATCGGTGAGCTCGAGGCCTTTCTGGGCAGCATCAACGGTTACGGCGAAACACGCACCTCGATCGTGATGTCCACCCCCATTCCAAGGCGCGGCCTGCAGCCCCCACGCTGAACGGTGATGTGCGGCGCGGGGTTACCAGTGGGCATGGCGCTGCCCGCGGCCGGCGCGGATCGCCAGGATGGCGCCAGCCACGGCGACCACACCCCACACCCCCAGGAACACCTGGAACGCCCGAGGCTCACGCAAGGAAGGGTCAGACAGCGGCAGGCCCACCAGTTCGAGCACCACGGCCACCGCATACATCAGCACCCATGCGACAAAGGAGCCGGCCAAGGCCCCCAGCACCCCGAGAAAGAACCATTTCATGTTTTGCCCGCCATATCGACAACGGCGCAACCATAGGCGCTCCAGCGGCGAGATGACAGGCTGAAAATGCGTCACATGTAAGTGGATCAAACGAGGAGGCGCGCTCGAAGGGTTTGCTTACGAAACCAGGCCGCGATGCCGGGGCGCGGCCCGGCCACCGGACTCACCCGCGCAGCCCGGCGGCACGCTCGAATGCCGTCAGCACCGCCGCCACGTTGCGGCCGATGGCATCCGTGGCGTAGCCGCCTTCCATCAGGAACACGGTGGGGCGGCCCGAAGCGGCCAGGCGTCGTCCCAGCTCCTGGTACTCGGGCAGGTCAAGCCGGAAGGTCGAGATCGGGTCACCGACGTAGGTGTCCACCCCGAGCGAGACGACCAGCACGTCGGGGTCGTGATCCTGTACCCGCTGCAAGGCAACGTCCAGCGCGCCGAACCAGTGGTTGTTGTCGCTGCCGGCCGGCAGCGGCAGGTTGAGGTTGTAGCCGGCCCCCGCCCCGTGGCCGGTCTCGTCGGCATAGCCGAGGTAGAAGGGGTATTCGGTGGTCGGGTCGCCATGGATCGACACGAACAGCACGTCGCTGCGGTCATAGAACAATGACTGCGTGCCGTTGCCGTGGTGGAAGTCGACGTCCAGGATGGCCACGCGGCCTGCACCCCGGTCCAGGCAGGCCTGGGCGGTGATCGCGGCGTTGTTCAGGAAGCAGTAGCCCGCAAAGAAGTCGGCCCCGGCGTGATGGCCGGGCGGACGGCACAGCGCAAACGCAGCCCGTTCGCCACGCTCGACCAGGTCGCGCGCGGTCAGCGCCGCATCGGCGCCAGCGCGCGCCGCCGCCCAGGTGCCGGCCGTGAACGGGGTGCCGCTGTCCAGCGCGTAGCGGCCAAAGCGGGCCGCGAAGTTGGTGGGCGCCACATCCATGCGCAAGGTGCGCCCCGGCCACACGGCCGGCAGGATGTCGGTGTCATTGCCCAGCGCCTGCCATTCGTCCCAGGCGCCTGCCAGGAAGCGCAGGTAGGCAGCGTCATGCACCCGCTCCAGCGGCGCCAGGCCGTGTTCGGTCGGGGCCATCACCTCCCCCAGGCCGGCCGACAGCACGGCCCGGTGAACCGCATCGGCACGTTCGGGCTTCTCGAAGGCATCGACAAGGCGCCCGCGATAGAGCTCCTTGGTGGCGGCATGGCGGCGATGGTCGGGGCTGAAGACGGTGATCATGGTGACGGTCTCGTGCAGTCGTTTGGACAGTGCCCAAAAGGATAGCGGCACAGTGTTGCCACTGTGCCGCCATCGCTGCGCAGACCCGTCAGTTCAGCGCATCAGCCAGGTGCCTGTGGGCTACTTGCTGGCTGCAGCCTCGGCCACCGGTGCATGCGTGGCCTCGGCGCCGTGCTTCTCGCCGCCCATGTCGATGTCACCTCCCTGCATCAGCATGAAGATGGCCAGGGCCGCGAAGACGCCGAATCCGGCAAGCAGTTTCCACATGATGTCTTCCTCGTGAAGCGTTGGATCAGTCGTTGGCGAAGATGTCGCGGTCCTTGGTCTCGCGCACGAAGGCCATGCCGATCACGAAGGTGACCACCGCGATGATGATCGGGTACCACAGGCCGTTGTAGATGTTGCCGGTCTGGGCCACGATCGCGAAGGCCGTGGTGGGCAGCAGGCCGCCGAACCAGCCGTTGCCGATGTGATACGGCAGCGACATCGAGGTGTAGCGGATGCGCGTGGGGAACATCTCGACCAGCATCGCAGCGATCGGGCCGTAGACCATGGTCACGTAGATCACGAGCACCGTCAGGATGGCCACGACCAGGGCCTTGTTGACCTTGGACGGGTCGGCCTTGGCGGGATAGCCCGCTTCCTTGACGGCGGTGGCCACGGCCTTCTTGAACTCGGCATCGCGAGCCTTCAGGTCCGCACCGCTGAGCGTGCGGGCATCGTAGGACTCGATCACCTTGTCGCCCACCATGATGCGTGCCACTCCCGTGCCGGCCACGTTCTCGTAGTTCACCGAACTGGCGGCCAGCACCTGCTTGGCGATGTCGCACGAGCTGGTGAACTTGACGGTGCCCGTCGGGTTGAACTGGAACGAGCACTCCTTCGGGTCGGCCACCACCTTCACCGGCGCGGTGGCCAGCGCACGGGCCAGGTCAGGGTTGCCGGCTTCGGTCAGGGCCTTGAACAGCGGGAAGTAGGTGGCTGCGGCCAGGATGCAGCCGGCCATGATGATCGGCTTGCGGCCGATCTTGTCCGACAGCGTGCCGAAGACCACGAAAAACGGCGTGCCGATCAGCAGCGAGACCGCCACCAGCACATTGGCCGTGCCCCCGTCGATCTTCAGCGTCTGCTGCAGGAAGAACAGCGCATAGAACTGCCCCGTGTACCACACCACCGCCTGGCCGGCGGTCAGGCCCACCAGTGCGAGGATCACGATCTTCAGGTTCTTCCACTGCCCGAAGGACTCGCTCAGCGGCGCCTTCGACGTCTTGCCCTCGGCCTTCATCTTCTGGAAGGCAGGCGACTCGTTCATCGACATGCGGATCCACACCGAGATGCCCAGCAGCACGATGGACACCAGGAAGGGAACGCGCCAGCCCCAGTCCTGGAAGGCCTCTTCGCCGATGGCGCTGCGCGTGCCGAGGATGACCATCAGCGACAGGAACAGGCCCAGCGTGGCCGTCGTCTGGATCCAGGACGTGAACGCTCCACGCTTGCCATGCGGCGCATGCTCGGCCACATAGGTCGCGGCACCACCGTATTCGCCGCCCAGGGCCAGGCCCTGCAGCAGACGCAGCACGATCAGGATGACCGGCGCGGCCACCCCGATGCTGGCGTAGGTCGGCAGGATGCCCACGATGAAGGTGGACAGGCCCATCAGCAGGATGGTCACCAGGAAGGTGTACTTGCGACCGATCATGTCGCCCAGGCGGCCGAACACGAGCGCGCCGAAGGGGCGCACGATGAAGCCGGCGGCAAACGCCAGCAGCGCAAAGATGAAGGCCGATGTCGGATCCAGGCCCGAGAAGAACTGCCTGGCGATGATGGCCGCCAGCGAACCGTACAGATAGAAGTCGTACCACTCGAACACGGTGCCGAGCGAGGAGGCGAAGATGACCTTCTTCTCCTCCTTCGTCATCGGCGCCTTGGACGCCATTGCAGTCGTAGCCATGCTTGTTGTCTCCGTTTTGAAGGGGCATGCCGGTGGCCCGGTCATGTGGAGACAACTATGGTTCAGGGCTCTGACCCTGCCCTGACGCGAACCCAACGCTGGCTGACGCCAGGCTGATGCCACGCTGACAAACTAGGGAGCAACCCTGAGGGGCCGTTTCTCGATGTGCAACACCGGGTTCAGCGAGACCGGATCACACCGGACGGCACCTGTGCCGCGGCTTCCCAGTGCCCCTGTTCGAACCAGGCATCACCGCGCAGCCAGGCGCCCAGCATGTCCAGCGCGTCCAGGCCCCAGAAGTGGCGGCCGTCGACGACGCAGGTGGGCACACCGAACACCCCTGCGGCCGCCGCCGCTTCGGTGTTGCTGCGCAGCCAGCCCTTGACCTCGTCGCCCTGGGCCAGCGCGAGCAGGCTGGCCGGGTCCTGCGGGCACAGCGCGAGCGCGAGTTCATCCAGCCCGGCCGGGTGATCGGTGGACTCGCCGGTGCACCACACGCGGCGGAACACGGTCTCGCAGGCAAACCGGCTGGCACGCCCCGGCAGGCCGTGCCGCAGGCCGTGCGCCAGCAGCAGGCGCAGATGCGACAGTGGATTGAACGGGTGCGCGGCCGGCATGCGCAGTTCGATGCCCAGGCGATGCGCCTGCCAGGCCACCTGGCGGTAGGTCCAGTCACGCTTGGGCGCGATCTCGGCCGGCCCCAACTGCCCCCAGTGCTTGAGCAGCCCGGCAAACAGCACCGGGCGGTAGCTCACCTCGAAGGAACACCCCTGCAAGGCCCTGGGCAGCTGCTGGAAGGCCAGCCAGGCATAGGGCGACACGACGTCCAGGTGGAACTCGATGTGCTTCACGATGATGTCCCCCGGATGGCTGTGAGGCTGGCCGAGGCGCGGCGCTGGGTGATCCTCAGCCAGACGGCACGCTTGTCGGCATCGTCGTAGCGCGACCAGCCGGCGATCTCGTCGATCGTGCGAAGGCAGCCCTCGCACAGGCCGGTGGTGGCGTTCATGCGGCACACATTGATGCACGGGCTCGCGACCGGGCCGCCCGGCGTGTCCGGGCCAGGCGCGGTCTGGAGGTCGGGCGGGGCTGGCGTGTCAGGCATGTGGCAGATCATGACGCGAGCGTCACGTCCTCGACCGGTGCGCCGGTCAGGCGTTCGAGCTGCTGGGGACTGAGCGGGAACACGCCGTTGGGATGCCCGGCCGCCGCCCAGATCACGTCGAAGCGGAACAGCTCACGGTCGATCAGCGTGACCGGCGGCTGCGCATGGGCCACCGGCGAGACACCGCCGATCGTGAAGCCGGTGCGCGTCTTCACGAACTCGGCGTCGGCACGACCCACCGGCCCCACCAGGGTGGCCACCTTGCGTTCGTCCACCCGCTTGTCACCGGAGGTGATCACCAGCACCGCGCTGTCGTCCGACTTGCGCCGAAAGATGATGCTCTTGGCAATCTGGCCGACGCTGATCGACAAGGCGTCGGCCGCTTCCTGGGCGGTGCGGGCCGCCACGTCCAGAAACACCGGGGCATGGGGGTGCCCCAGCTGCGCCAGGGCCTGGGCGACCCGCTGGAACCCTTCGGGTCGGTCATTCAGCTGTTCCACTTGTCTTCCTCTTGTGCAGATACCCCCTTCGGAGGGGGCAGATGGGTCAGCGCAGCGCATCCGGATGAGCGCCTGCGCGGCTGGCATCGTAACGTCGTCGCGGTCTCCCCCCTAAGGTTTGGGGTGCTCCACCGGATTGGGGATGGTGCCACCCGCCAGGCCCGACAAGAATTCGGCCATACCGCTCAGGAGTCACCATGGACAGCACCACCCGACTGCACCTTGCCACGAAGATCCACTTCGCGTTGATCCGCCTGCTGGGCACGGGCATCGACGTCGGCCTGATGCTGCAGCGCGAGCTGTACGCCCTGGACGTCATCAATGTGTGCCGCGCCAGCGACGACGACGAACTGGCCCACCTGGCCGAGCAGTTCGTGCGCCTGAGCCAGCTGGAAGCCGCCTACCGCTTCAATCTGTCGCCGGCCCTGGCCGAGGCCACGCCGGAACCGGCGCCGTCGGCGGGGGGCTCGCCCCGCGGTGGTGTCACCCGGCCCGTGCCGGTGCGCCCGGTGCCGCTCACGCCGTTCAAGGTGCGCACCCCCGCAGCCCAGGCTGCGCCGGCCAACATCGACAGCTCGCGCCTGCGCTCACGCGGCAACAAGCTGCCGGCGCGCAGCACGACCCCGGTCACCCCGCTGTGGCGGCTGCCACTGGACCTGCTGGGCATGACGGGCCACCGTCTGCACCACTGACGCACGCACGGCCCGCACCGACCCGGCGCAGGCCGGGCCGACCCCTCAGGTCGGGGTCCCCGTCGGCCGTGCGCCCAGCATGATGCCGATGCGCCGCACCAGACCGGCGAGGAAGCGCCACAGCACCCAGATCAGCGCGATCGATCCGATCACCACCAGCACCAGCACCCCGAGAAACACCACCGGGTTGGCCACGGCCAGCCACAGGCCGCCCAGGCTGATGCCGTCCTCGATCAGGGACATGCCGATGTTCGAAAAGGGCTCGGGCGAGGTGTTGATGGCCGCACGGGTGCTGGCCTTGGTGGCATGGCTGGTGGCGGCCAGTGTGCCGCCCAGCACGGCCGCGGCCACGGCCCAGGCGCCCTGATCAGCACCGAACACCGCCGCCGCCAGGGCCGCGCCGGCCGGGATGCGGATCACGGTCTGGACCCCATCCCACAGCGAATCCAGCCCCGGCACCTTGTCCGCCAGGAACTCGACCACAAACATGAAGCCGCTGGCGGCCAGCACCATCGGGTGCTGCAGCACCTGCAGGCCCTGAGGCAACGCAAACCAGCCCGCCCAGCCCGCCAGGCCCACAACCAGCAGCACGGCATACAGGCGGATGCCGCTCGCCCAGCCGAGCGCGGCCGCCAGGGCGACCAGCGCGGCCATGTCGAGCTGCTCCATCGCCGGGTGCGCCTTACGACCGCGCGGCAGCCTTGTCGGCGACCGGTGCCCCGGCCGCCTTCCAGGCGGTGTAGCCGCCTTCGATGTGGGCCACGCGCGACAGGCCCATGTCCTGCAGCGTCTTGGCCGCCAGGGCCGAGCGCCAGCCGGCGGCGCAGAACAGCACGAACTCGCGGTCTTCGGCGAACACCGCACGGTGATAGGGCGACTCGGGATCGACCCAGAACTCCAGCATGCCGCGCGGTGCATGCACCGCACCAGGGATCACCCCTTCGCGCTCGAGTTCACGCACATCGCGCACGTCCACGAAACAGACCTCCGGCCGGCCGTGCAGCGCACGCGCCTGCTCGACCGAGTAGGTGGTGACTTCGGCCATCGCCCGATCGACCAGTGCCTTGTAACCCTGCTTCAGCGTCATGTCGTCTCCTTGGAGCCGGGCCTCAGAACGGGCCCTGGGCCAGCCAGCGCTCGATCTGGGCCTTGCGGTCATTGCCCCAGAACGGCTCACCGTCGATCACGAAATACGGCGCACCGAACATGCCGGCTGCCACGGCGGCCTCGTTGGCGTGCTTGAGGCGCTCTTTCCAGACCGGATCGTTCCAGACCGCCTCGGCCGTGTCGGCATCCAGCCCGAACTCGGTGGCCAGGGCCTTCAGCACCTCCACGTTCGACAGGTCCAGCCCCCGCGTGAAGCCGGCCCGCAGGCAGCTGCGCGCCCAGGGCACGGCACGCTCCGCATCGGTGTCGCTCAGCCACCAGAACACCCGCGCGGCATTCTGCGTGGGCACCGGGAAGGGCTCGGGCAGCCGGAAGGGCAACCCTTCAAAGCGGGCCGAACGCTCGAAGTCGCGCAGCACGTACTCGCGCTTGACCGGATGCGCCACCGGTGGCTTCAGCTCGGCGACCTGGAAGGTCACGCCCAGCAGCACGGCATGCCAGCGCACCCGGCGCTGATGCCGCGCCGCCAGCGCGTCGATCCACTCCGAGGCGATGTAGGCGTAGGGCGACGAGAAATCGAAATAGAAGTCGATCGGTGCGTTCATGCCCTCACTTGTACAGCAACTCCGGCAGCCACAGCCCGATTCCCGGGAACAGATACAGCAGCACGATGGCCACGATCTGTATCCCCATGAACGGCAGCATGCCCAGGAAGATCTGGTTAAGCGTGACGTGCGGCGGCGACACGCCCTTCAGGTAGAACGCCGACATCGCCACCGGCGGGCTCAGGAAGGCGGTCTGCAGGTTCAGCGCCACGAGCAGGCCGAAAAACAGCGGGTCGACACCGAAGTTGTCAAGCAGCGGGATGAAGATGGGCATGAAGATCACGATGATCTCGGTCCACTCCAGCGGCCAGCCCAGCACGAAGATCAGCACCTGGCTCAGGATCAGGAACTGCGTCTTGGTGAGGTTCAGGCTCAGCACCCACTGCTCGACCAGCTCCTGACCGCCCAGCAGCGCAAACGCTGCCGAGAAGATCGCCGAGCCCACGAACAGCCAGCACACCATCGCACTGGTCTTGGCGGTCAGGAAGACGCTTTCCTTGACGACCGTGAAGTTGAGCTGCTTGTACGCTGCCGCCAGCAGGAATCCCCCGAGTGCCCCCACGGCGGCCGCTTCGGTCGGGGTCGCGAGGCCGAAGACGATCGATCCAAGCACGGCCAGGATCAGGATCAGCAGCGGAAAGAAGCTGGCCAGGAGCATCTTGAAGATCTCCAGGCGCGTGAAGCTCAGCAGCGCATAGAACACCGCCAGCGCGACCGCGCCCGCGGCAACGCCGATCCAGTAGCCGGCCGGCGCCGCGCCGCCCCCCTGCGCACTGCCGCCGGTGACGGGCGCCGAACCAGGGGGCGGCTCCAGGCCCGATGACGCCCCCGGGGGTTCAGCCAGTCCGCCAGCCTGGGGCGGCTCGGCCAGTCCGCCTTCGCCGGGTGGCTCGGACAGCCCCCCTTCCTGCGGGGGTTCCGCCAGCCCGCCCTCCTGTGGCGGCTCGGACAGACCGCCTTCATCCGCCGGCTCGGCCAGTCCACCGGCGCCGGGCGGCGGCTGCAGGCCCTCGTCCTGACGGCTGGGCGCGCTGCCACCGCCCAGGGGCTCGAGGATGAAGCTCTCTTCGACCGCGGGCGCTGCCGTCACGCTGCGGTAGCTCCAGGCCGCCACCACCACGAACAGGAGGGCCGGCAGGAGCGCGATGAAAAGCTGGCGCAGCAGATACCCGGCCGGCACGTCATGATTGCGCCGCCCCTTCAGGGCCGCCAGCATGACCGGCAGCACCCGCCGCCCCGCCGTGGCACCGACCTGCACCAGCTTGTGCGGCAGCGGCACCTGCCGCTGCGCTTCGGGCAGCGGTGGCGCCAGCGAAGGCTTGAGCTTGGCCAGCACGATCACGTAGACGATGTACAGGCCCGCGAGCATCAGCCCGGGGAAAAACGCGCCGGCATACAGCTTCACCACCGACACGCCGGCCGTGGCGCCGTAGACGATCAGCAGCACCGACGGCGGGATCAGGATGCCCAGGCAGCCGCCGGCAGTGATGGCCCCGGCCGACACCGGCACGCTGTAGCCCGCACGCAGCATGGCCGGCAGGGCCAGCAGGCCCATCAGCGTGACCACCGCGCCGACGATGCCGGTGGCCGTGGCGAACACGGCGCAGGTGACCAGCGTGGCCACGGCCAGCGACCCCGGCAGCCGCGCCATCGACAGGTGCAGGCTGCGGAACAGCTTTTCGATCAGGTTCGCGCGTTCGACCAGGTAGCCCATGAAGACGAACAGCGGGATCGAGATCAGCACGTCGTTGGCCATCACCGAATAGGCGCGCTGCACCATCAGGTCCAGCGTCTGCTTCACCGCTCCGCCAACCGTCTGACCCCCCGAGTGGTAGGCAAAAAAGGCGAAAAGGATGCCCATGCCCATCAGCGTGAACGCCGTGGGAAAGCCCAGCATGATGGCCACGACCACCAGCGACAGCATCAGCAGGCCGTAGTGCCCATTGGTCATCTCGGGCACGCTCACCACCATGCCGACGGCGGCCAGGACGATCAGCCCCATCAGCGAGAAGCCGAACCACAGTTCACGGCGCATCATGACTTCCCGCCTTCCCGGGTGACGTACTGGTCAAGTGCGGCGATGTCGTCATCCTTCACATTGACCATCTCCTTCAGCTTGTCGACGTCGACCTCCTCGACGTCCTGCTCGCGCGACGGCCACTGCCCCTCGCGCAGGCAGATCACGCAGCGCACGATCTCGACCAGGCCCTGCACCAGCAGGGCCAGCCCGGCGAACGGGATCACGAACTTGAACGGATAGACCGGCAGCGGGTCGGCGTTGAAGGTCTGCTCCCGGATCGCCAGCGATTCGTTGGCGTAGGACCAGCCCGCCCAGGTGAGCGCCACGATGCCGGGCAGGAAGAACACGATGTAGAGCACCAGGTCGATCCCGGCCTGGGTGCGAGGTCGGAAAAAACCGTAGAGCACATCACCGCGCACATGGCCGCTCTTGGCCAGCGTGTAGGCGCCGGCGGTCATGAACAGCGTGCCGTACAGCATGATCTGGGCATCGAGCACCCAGCCGTGCGGCGAGTTGAGCACGTAGCGCGAGAACACTTCGGCGCTGATCAGCACGGTCAGGCCCACCACCGCCCAGGCGAAGGCCTTGCCGATCCAGGTGGACACGCGGTCCACGGTCAACAGCAGTTTCTGCATGATGCACTTCCGCAACGAACAAGGGGCGGCCATGCAGCCGCCCCGCCCTCGGTGGAGGGGCCGATCAGCTCTTCTTCGCGCTGCGGCCGAAATAGTGGTTGTAGGCCATCTTGAAGTCGACGGTGTAGTCGTTCTGCCACTGGCCAGCGCGCTCGGCAAAGGCCTTCTGGGAGTCCAGCACCTTCTTGAACAGCGGATTTTCAGAAGACTTCTTGGCGATGGTCTTGTCCCAGGCCTCGAGCTGCGCGCGCAGGATCGCATCAGGCGTCTTGTAGAACTTGACGCCACTCTTCTTCAGCTCGATGTAGTCCTTGGAGTTGCGCTCGATCGCCTTCCAGCTCATGTCCGCGCTGGCGGCCTGCACGGCGTAGTCGATGATCGACTTGAGTTCACCGGGCAGCGCCTTGTACTTGCCACCGTTGAACAGGATCTCGAACTGCTCACCGCTCTGATGGAAGCTCTGCAGCATGCAGTTCTTTGCCACATCAGAGAAGCCCAGCACCCGGTCGGACGAGGCATTGTTGAATTCGGCGGCGTCGATCAGGCCCCGATCGAGCGCCGGCACGATCTCCCCACCCGGCAGGGGGTTGACCGCGGTGCCGAGTTCGGTGAAGACGTCCACCGCCAGTCCCACGGTGCGGAACTTCAGGCCCTTCATGTCAGCGACCTTGGCCACCGGCTTCTTGAACCAGCCCAGCGGCTGGGTCGGCATCGGGCCGTACAGGAAGCTCACCACATCCATGTTGAGCGACTTGTAGATCTCTTCGACCAGCTCCCTGCCGCCGCCATAGTTGTGCCAGGCCAGCACCATGTTCGGATCCATGCCGAACGCCGGGCCGGAACCCCACAGCGCCAGCGCCGAATTCTTGCCGTAGTGGTAGGCGATCACGCCATGCCCGCCGTCGAGCGTGCCCTTGGACACCGCCTCGAGCAGCTGGAAGGCCGGGACCACGGCGCCGGCGGGCAGCACTTCGATCTTCAGGCGGTTGCCCGCCATGTCGTTGACCTTCTTGGCGAAGTCGTTGGCGTACTCGTGGAAGATGTCCTTTGCCGGCCAGGTGCTCTGAAAACGCAGCGAAGTGGTCTGGGCACTGGACACCATCGGGGCTGCCGCAGCGGCGGCCCCCACGGCACCGGCCGTGGCGGACTTGAGGAAGCGGCGACGTTGCGAACTGGATTGGCTCATGTCTGTCTCCTGGGTCTGAACGTTCTGGAACGGCCTTCCCGCTCTGGTGGGGGAATGGTGAACAGATGCTAGGCAGCGTGATGCAGGCCAGGGCTAGCACAAACCCGCGAGAATCCCGCACAGCAGCACATCCGCCTGCAAGTCGGTGCGAAAGGCGTACGCGGCGCTGCAACAAGCTGAGGCCGAGCTGAATAACCCGACGGCCCGCGCGGCTGTACACTCAAGCGGCCATGTTCCGCTGGTTTGCCACTGCTGCCTGTCTGCTTGCCCTGTGCTGGTCGGTGATCGCCGGCCCGGCCGGGTCGGCCATCGCGGCCGAGGGTGAGCCGACCTCGCCGATCACGGCGGTCCTGGTCGCCTGCGACGCCGAACCCGACCGCCTGGGCGCCGAACAGCCGGCCCCGAGCGTGGCCGACGCTGCCCAGGATCCTCACGAGCTGCTGGTCTGGGCCGCGCCGCCCCTGCCGGTCCAGGGTGGCAGCGCCCCCGTGCGGGCGCTGTATCCGCCCGAACGCCCCTATCCCTTCCTCGACCAGCCCCAGCGTCCGCCCCGGGCCTGAGCTGCTGCCTCATCGGCGGCCTGCGGTGCGCTGCACGCATGTGCGGCAGCGCCAGGGCCCCGGCCGATGAGTTGCCCCATTGAAATCGTCGAGACTGTCCCCATACTCACTCAACCACAAGGAGTTTTGTCATGAACCCTGGTTTTCCTGCCTACAACGCCACCGCCTCCGGGCAAGTGGCCGCCGAACGCAATCGCGTCCTGCGCAACACCTACTGGCTGCTCGCGCTGTCGATGGTGCCCACCGTGCTGGGCGCCTGGATCGGCGTGACCACCGGCATCGCCCGGGCGATGTCCCCCGGGATCGGCCTGGTGGTGTTCCTGGTCGGTGCCTTCGGCTTCATGTTCGCGATCGAGAAGACCAAGAACTCCGCCGCCGGCGTGCCGATCCTGCTGGCTTTCACCTTCTTCATGGGCGTGATGCTGTCTCGCCTGATCGGGGTGGTGCTGGGCCTGAACAACGGCGCCGGGCTGATCATGACCGCCTTTGCCGGCACCGGCGTGATCTTCCTGGGCATGGCCACCCTGTCCACGGTGATCAAGCGCGACCTGAGCGGCATGGGCAAGTTCCTGTTCATCGGCGCGATCATGCTGATGGTCGCCGGCATCGCGAACTTCTTCCTGCAGTCCAGCGTGCTGATGATGACCCTGTCCGTGCTGGCCATCGGCATCTTCTCGGCCTTCATCCTGTACGACCTGAAGCGCGTGCGTGACGGCGAGGAAACCAACTACATCACCGCGACCCTGGGCGTGTACCTGAGCCTGTACAACGTGTTCCAGTCGCTGCTGGCCCTGCTGGGCATCACCAGCAGCCAGGAGTGAGCCCCGCGACGGCGCCCGGCTGAACCCGGGCGTTGTCGGCAAGCACCAAGCCGCGGCAGCCGCCGCGGCTTTTTTCATGGGCGCTGCGGGCCGAGTCCGTCCGACCAGACTCGCAAGCCGGCGAGCACCGGCCGCACCTGGATGGCCAGTTCGTCGAGCGTGCGACGCAGCAGGTCCGGCGCCTCGCCGCCGATGCATGCGCGCTCCAGTGCGGCTGCGGCAGGCTCGATGCCGTGGGCGCCGAGTGTTGCGGACATGGACTTGAGGTCATGGGCAAGGCGGCGCAGCAGCGCGATGTCCTGGCTCGCGAGCGCCGCCTCGAACGGCGCAGGAAAGCGCTCGAGTTCGTCGAAGTACATCCTCAGCAGCCGCCGGTGCAGCGAGACATCGGCCAGACCGCGGGCCTGCCAGTCCGATACGTCGATGCCTTGCAGGCCATGTGGCAGGACCGGTTGCTGCGCCGCCAGTGTGCTGCGGCCACCAGCGCCTGGCGACGGGATCCACTTCGCCAGCGTGGCAAACATCTCGTCCACTTTGATCGGCTTGCCGATCTGGTCGTTCATGCCCGCGGCCAGCGCCCGTTCGCGATCCCCGACCATGGTGTTGGCGGTCATCGCAATGATCGGGAGCTCCTGCAGATGCTTCTCGCGTCGCAGGGCCACCGTGGCCTCGTAGCCATCCATCACCGGCATCTGGCAGTCCATCAGCACGGCATCGAAGGCCTCGCGCGCCAGGATGTCGACAGCCTGTTGTCCATGCTCGGCCACGCTGACGATCACACCGCAGCGCCCGAGCAGCTCGCGCACGAGCTCCTGATTGACCGCGTTGTCCTCGACCAGCAGGATGCGTGCACCACGCAACCTGGCCTGGTGGGCGCGCAGCGACTCGTCGCGGGGTGGCGCGGGCACGTGCTCGATCCCTCGACCCAGGGCAGCGCTGCAGGCCTCGCGCAGCCTGACCGGATGGACTGGCTTGGACAGGATGGCACCGCAGTTCAGCCCGCAGTCCTGAAGCCTCGTCCGAAGTTCCTGCTCACCAAAACCGGTCACCATGAGCACCGCCGGGGGGCGGTGCCGCATCGCCGCCTGCAGCATCGCCTGCAGAAGCTCGACGCCGTCCACCTGCGGCATCTTCCAGTCGATGAGCACCAGCTCGTAGGGCGACTGCCCGGCGTCCTCACGCTGGATCGCTGCCAGCGCCTGGGGTGCATCGCGCGCGCTGTCGACCTGCAGTCCCAGGCGGCGCGCCATGCCGGCGAGCACCTGTCGCGCACTGGGGTTGTCATCAACGATCAGGATGCGCCGGCCCTGCAGCCCGTGCGGGTCCGCGCGTTCCGGTGTCCTGGGAGGAGCATCCATGCGCAGTGTGAACCGAAAGCAACTGCCCCGCCCTGGTTCGCTTTCGACGCCGATCTCCCCACCCATCAACTCCACCAGGCGGCGGCAGATCGCCAGGCCCAGCCCGGTCCCGCCAAAGCGCCGGCTGGTCGACGCCTCGGCCTGCGAGAACGGCTGAAACAACCGGCGTTGCACCTGCGGGGTCATGCCGATACCGGTGTCTCGCACCTCGAAGCGCAACGTCACGGCCTGGTCTGCACGCTCGACCCGTTCGACGGCCACAACCACCTCACCGGCCTGCGTGAACTTCACCGCATTGCTGCCCAGGTTGAGCAGGATCTGGCTCAGGCGCGAGGGGTCGCCGATCAAGCGCGTGGGTACCTCGGGCGACAGATCGAAGACCAGTTCGAGCCCCTTTTCCTGGGCCTTGAGCCCCAGCACTCCGGCCAGGCTGTCCATCACCTCGTCCAGGCCGAACTCGATGTGCTCGATGTCCAGCTTGCCGGCCTCGATCTTCGAGAAGTCCAGGATGTCGTTGATGATCGCCAGCAGCGACTCCGCCGATCGGTGCACCGTCTGGATGTAGTGGCGCTGCTGGCGATCCAGTTGCCCCTGCAGCGCCAGGTAGGACATGCCGATGATCGCGTTCATCGGTGTGCGGATCTCATGGCTCATGCTCGCCAGGAACTCGCCCTTGGCGCGGGACGCCGCCTCCGCGGCTTCGCGGGCGCGCAGGTCGCCGATGTCGCGGCCGACCAAGAGCACGCTGGTGACCTCACGCGCGGCGTCGAACTCGGGCGTCAGCGTGACCAGGCAACACACCGGGTTCTGCGCCGCATCGATCCAGTTCAGCTCGAACTGCTGCGCGATGGTTTCGTTCACGCAGATCGCCAGGCGTTCATGCAGCGCCTGGCCCGCCAGCGTACCCAGCATGTCGCGTGGCTGGGTGTGGGCCGTTCCACCGCTGTGGTGATGCGCGCGTGAGGCGAAGGCCGGGTTGGCATAGATGCACCGGGCGGTACGGTCGAATCGCGCGATCAGATCCGGCGAGTTCTCGACCAGGGTCCGGAACTGCCGCTCCTTGTGCTCCAGCGACTCCTGCAGGGCCAGGCGAGCCGTCACATCCCGCGATACCGTGATGAAGTGGGGCGGCTCACCCTCGCCCATCGACATGCGGGCAACCGAAAGCTCGTACCAGTGTCGCCCCAGCGCGGTATCGATGTAGATCACCCGCCCGAGCGAAATGCCCGACTCATCCGCCTCGCGGAACGCCTGCCTGGCAATGGCCGCACTCTGAGGCGCCAGCACCTCGTCCAGCGTGCGTCCCACCAGGAACTCACGCGACGCCGCGAGCAGCTCCGGGTTGTGGGTCCACGCGTTGAGGTATCGCCCGTCGGCACTGCCCTCGAAAAGGAAGTCCGGGAAGGCATCGATGATGCCCTGGACGAACTTCAGCGTGCGCTTGAGCTCCTGCTCGGCATCGGGGCTGGCTGCGAGCGGACCGGCCGTCAGCATCAGGTGGCGCTGCCCGCCCGAGAGCAGGACTTGCAGCTGGCTGTCGAGCGCAACGCGGCGCCCGTCGGGCGCGTCGTGCCAGGACTGCCAGGACGAGACATGGCCGGGTCGCCAGCGCGGATGAGCGGCATCTGACCACACCGCCCACAGCGGCGCGTCGATCTCGCTCAGGTGAGCGGTGCGGCCCGCGTCGCGGCGCCAGCCGTAGACGCGGCAACCCGCCTCATTGAGCAGCAGTACCGATCCCTGTTCGTCAGCAATCAGCGCCACGCCGGCCGACGCTTCGACCCAGGCAAGCAGCAGATCGGGCACATGCCCGGGCACGGTGGGAGAGCCTGCACTGCCATCAGACTGCTGCATGGTGACACTTCTGCATCCCGACCGGGACGCTCCGGGCCTGCGTTGACCTCATGGTAGCCCGGCTCGGGTGCCACGGGAACCCGTGCAAGCCGGAGCCGCACGCCAGCCCTGCAGCCTCACTTGCGCCAGAACGACGGCGTCAGCAGCACCATGAACGACAGCATCTCGAGCCGTCCGAGCAGCATGGCCACGGTGCAGACCCAGGTCTGGAAGTCGGTCAGCCCGGAGAAGTTGCCGGCAGGCCCGACGGCGTTGAGACCCGGGCCCATGTTGTTGACGCTGGCCACCACGGCGGTGAAGGCGGTGACGACGTCCAGGTCGGTGAGCAGCAGCAGCATGGTCAGGCTGATGATGGTCGCGCCGTACACCAGCATGAAGGCCAGCACCGCAAAGATCGTCTGGCTGGAGACGGGGTTGTGCCCCAGCATGACCGGATTGACCGCCCGCGGATGCACGATGCGTGACATCTCGCGGCGCGCCTGCTTGATCAGGATGATCACCCGCACCATCTTGATCCCGGCCCCGGTCGACCCCGCACTGGTGGCCAGGCCCGAAAGCATGAGCATCAGCACCGGCGCGAAGATGGGCCACTGGCTGTAGTCGGTGGTGGCGTAGCCGGTCGTCGAGGCGATCGACACCACGTTGAAGAAGGCCATGCGCAGGGCCATCCAGGGGTCGGCATAGGTGCCCTTGAACCACAGCAGGGCCGCCACCGCCAGGCTGGCACCGATCATCAGGCCCAGCGTGCCGCGCACTTCGGGGTCGTCGGTGATGCGGGTCCAGGAGCGTTTGCGCACCGCCACGAAGTACAGCGCAAAGTTGCAGCTCGCCACCAGCATGAAGAACACACAGATCCAGTCGATCACCGCCGAGTTGAAGTGACCGAAGCTGGCGTCGTAGGCCGCCAGCCCGCCCAGGCTGACGGTCGTGAACATGTGGGCCCAGGCGTCGAACCAGCTCATGCCGGCCGCCCGGTACGCCAACAGGCAGGCCAGTGAAAACACGCAATAGACGGACCACAGGCCCTTGGCCGTTTCGGTGATGCGCGGGGTGAGCTTGGCGTCCTTCATCGGGCCGGCGGCCTCGGCCTTGAAGAGCTGGCTGCCACCCACACCGAGCAGGGGCAGGATGGCCACCGCCAGCACCAGGATGCCCATGCCACCCATCCACTGCATGAAGCAGCGCCACAGGTTGATCGAGCGCGGCAGGTGGTCCAGACCGACCAGCACCGTGGCTCCTGTGGTGGTGAGGCCTGACATGGCCTCGAAATAGGCGTCGGTGAACGACAGCGGCTGACCCATCTGGCGAAAGTAGAGCCACAGCGGCAGGCTGGCAAACAACGGCAGCATCGTCCAGACGGCCGACACGAGCATCACGCCGTCGCGCGGCTGCAGTTCACGCCGGTAGCGCCGGCTCACCAGCCACATCAGCGCACCGCAGCCGAAGGTCGTGGCGATGCCGATCTTGTACGCCCACAGCGCGATTTCGTCGCCGAACCAGGCCACGCCCAGCGGCACCAGCATCGTGGCGGCAAACACCATCACGATGACACCCAGGATGGCGAAAACAGGCAGGATGGTGCGCATCGGTCAGAAGAAGGTGGCGCTGACCTGCAGCAGCTTCTCGACCTCTCGCACCATGCGCTTGCGCGGCAGGAAGGCAATCAGGTGATCGTTGGCCTCGATCTGGGTGTCGTGGTGGGCGATCACCACACGGGCCTGGGACAGGGCCTCGGCACGTTGCTCGGGGGTGGCGTCGTCCTCGGGCAGACCCCGCACGATCGCGCCGATCTGCGCGCCCTTGGGCAGCCCGATCTCCTCGAGCCGCCGGCCCACGACCTTCGAGCATTTGCGGTCGCCGCGCGCCACGGCCTCCAGCGCCTCGGCCGCGCCACGGCGCAGGCTGTGCACGGCCTCGACGTCGCCGCGACGCACGTGCGTCAGCAGTTCGCCGATCACCGTCTGCGCCGGCGACAGCGCGATGTCGATCTGCGTGCCCTGCACCAGGTCGGCATAGGCCTTGCGATTGATCAGCGCCAGCACCCGTCGCGCGCCCATGCGCTTGGCGAGCAGGCAGGACATGATGTTGTCCTCGTCATCATGGGTGAGCGCCAGGAAGAGGTCGACGTCATGCACGTTCTCCTCCTCGAGCAGCTCCTCGTCGGTCGAGTCGCCGTGCAGGATCAGCACGTCCGCCGGCAGCTGGGTCGCCAGGTATTCGCATCGCTGGGCGTTGGCCTCGATGAGCTTGATGCGGTAGTCGTTCTTGAGCTGGCGCGCCAGGCGCAGCCCCACACGGCCGCCGCCGGCGATCATCACGCGCTTGACGGGAGCGTCGCGCCGGCGCAGCGCATCGAGCACGGTACGGATGTGTTCGGTCGCCGCCAGCACGAACACCTCGTCGCCTGGTTCGATGCGGGTGTTGCCGTCGCAGAAGATCAGGCGATCCTGCCCCTCGGGGTCGGTGCGGTAGATCGAGACGATGCGCATGTCCACATCGGGCACGAGACTGGGCAGCTCGGAGATGTTGTGCCGCACCAGCGGCGCACCGGCCACCGCCCGCACCGCGATCAGGCTCACCAGCCCCTGGGCGAACTCCAGCACCTGCAGCGCCTCGGGGTATTCGATCAGCTTGCGGATGTAGGCGGTGAGGGAGTCCTCGGGACAGATCACCCGGTCGACCGAAAAGCCCGAGCGGTCCATCAGCGGCGAGCCGTCCGGGAACTCCGGCGAGCGGATCCGGGCGATCGTGGTGGGCACGTTGAAGACGTCGTGCGCCACCTTGCAGGCCACCAGGTTGGTTTCGTCCAGCGGTGCGCAGGCGATCAGCATGTCGGCGTCCTCGACACCGGCCTCGCGCAGCACCGAAGGCTGGATGCCGTTGCCGGGCACCCCACGCAGGTCGAGCCGGTCCTGCAGGTCGCGCAGGCGCTGGGGGTTGGTGTCGATCACCGTGATGTCGTTCTTTTCCGACACCAGGTTCTCGGCAACACTTTCGCCCACCCGGCCCGCGCCGAGGATGATGATGTTCATGGGGCCGGATTATGCGCGGGCGTGGCCTCGCCGCAGCCCCCACGCCCCCGCATCCGGGGGGCGCACGGTTGCCGACGGCTCAGCCTGCCAGGGCGCGCCCGATCAGGATCTTCTGGACGTCGGAGGTGCCTTCGTAGATCTGACAGACACGCACGTCACGGTAGATGCGCTCGACCGGGAAATCGCTGACATAGCCGTAACCGCCGTGCACCTGGATGGCGTCGGAACACACGCCTTCGGCCATCTCGGAGGCGAACAGCTTGGCCATGGCGGCCTCCTTCAGGCAGGGCTGACCGGCATCGCGCAGGCTCGCGGCATGCCAGACCATCTGGCGCGCCACCTCGATGCGCGTGGCCATGTCGGCCAGCTTGAACTGCACCGCCTGGTGTTCGAAGATGGGTTTGCCGAAGCTTTCGCGCTGCCGGGCATAGTCGAGCGCGGCCTCGAAGGCGGCCCGCGCCATGCCCACGCTCTGTGCCGCGATGCCGATGCGTCCGCCTTCCAGTGCAGACAGCGCGATGCGGTAGCCCTCGCCGGACTCGCCGATCATCTGGCTGGCCGGCACCCGGCAGTTCTCGAACACGATCTGCGCGGTGTCGCTGGAGTGCTGGCCGAGCTTGTCCTCGAGGCGGGCCACCTGGTAGCCGGGCGTGTCGGTGGCCACGATGAACGCGCTCATGCCGCGCTTGCCGGCGGCCTTGTCGGTGACCGCGATCACGATGGCCGCCTGGCCATGCTTGCCACTGGTGATGAACTGCTTGACGCCGTTGATCACGAAGTGGTCACCATCACGCACGGCACTCGTGCGCAGGGCCGATGCATCGGAGCCCACATGGGGTTCGGTCAGGCAGAAGGCGCCCAGCATCTCGCCCTGCGCCAGCGGGGTGAGCCACTGCCGCTTCTGGGCCTCGGTGCCGTAGCGCATCAGGATGGCGCACACGGGACAGTTGTTCACGCTCACCGCCGTGCTCGTACCACCATCGCCGGCGGCGATCTCTTCGAGCACCAGGGCCAGCGTCACGTAGTCGAGGCCGGCCCCGCCGTATTCGGTGGGCACGCAAACACCGTAGGTACCCAGTGCAGCCAGGCCACGATGCACGTCCTTGGGAAAGTGGTGCTCACGGTCCCAGCGGGCGGCGTGGGGCTTGATCTCGTCGGTGACGAACGCACGCACGGCGTCGCGGATCATCGTCTGGTCTTGGCTCAGCAGCATCGGGGCTCACCACGCGATCGGGGTGCCATCATGGTTGTAGAAATGCCCGTTGTCGTCGGGCGTCAGGCGTGCCAGCAGACGGCGCAGGTCGCTCACGCTCTGTTCGGGGGTCAGCGGCGCATTGGGGCCGCCCATGTCGGTCTGCACCCAGCCGGGGTGCACGGCCACACACACGGCGCCCTGGGGCCCGAGCACCAGCGCCGTGTCCTTCAGGACTGAATTGAGCGCCGCCTTGGACGCGCGGTACAGCCAGCCCGTGGACGCGCTGCGCTGGCCGATCGAGCCGACCAGCGACGAGATCACCATCAGGCGGGCGCCTTCGGCCAGGCTGTCGCGCAGTTGCGGAATCACGCGCATCGGCCCGAGCACATTGGTGTGCATGACCTGGTCGAAATCGTCACGGGTGGGCGTGTCCAGACCCTGGGTGCGCGGGCCGTAGACGCCGGCATTGACCACAACCGCATCGAAGCGTTCGCCGTCGATGCGCCAGGCCAGGCCGGCGGCGCTGGCCGCGTCGGTCACGTCCAGCGCAAAGGCCTCGCAACCCAGCGCGAGCAGCCGCTCGAGGGCCTCGGCGCTGCGGGCCGTGGCCACGACACGCGCGCCTTCGGCACGATACTGCCGCGCGAACTCGAGGCCGAGCCCGCGCGACGCACCGATCAGCAGGACGTTCACACGCACTCCACCGCCAGCGCGGTGGCCTCGCCACCGCCGATGCACAGTGCGGCCACGCCCTTCTTCAGGCCGTGCTTGCGCAGCGCGCCCAGCAGCGTGACGACGATGCGTGCACCGCTGGCGCCGATCGGGTGGCCGAGTGCCACCGCACCGCCGTTGACGTTGACCTTCTCGTGCGGCAGCTTGTGCTCGGCCATTGCGGCCATCGTGACGGCGGCAAAGGCTTCGTTGACCTCCCACAGGTCGACGTCCTGCGCCTTCCAGCCGGTCTTGGCCAGCACCTTGTCGATCGCGCCGACCGGGGCCGTGGTGAACCACTCCGGCGCCTGGGCATGCACGCTGTGCGCGCGGATGCGCGCCAGCGGGGTCAGGCCCAGTTTTGCCGCGGTGGACTCGCGCATCATCACCAGTGCCGCTGCACCGTCGGAGATGCTCGACGAGGTGGCGGCGGTGATGCTGCCGTCCTTCTTGAAGGCCGGCTTCAGGCCGGGGATCTTGTCGAGCTTGGCCTTGGCGGGCTGCTCGTCGCGCGAGATCACCACGTCGCCAGCCTTGCCAGGCAGCGTGACGGGGGCCATCTCCCAGGCAAAACTGCCGTCTTCATTGGCGCGCCGGGCGCGCTCGGTCGAGGTGATTGCAAAAGCGTCCTGGGCTTCGCGCGTGAAGCTGTACTTGGACACGCAGTTCTCGGCGAACACGCCCATGGCCTTGCCGCGCTCGTAGGCATCTTCCAGGCCGTCCAGAGCCATGTGGTCGTAGAACTGGGTGGCACCGTATTTCACGCCCTTGCGCATGAAGGCCAGGTGCGGCGCGTTGGTCATGCTTTCCATGCCGCCGGCGACCATCACGCTGGCCGAGCCGGCCGCGAGCATGTCGTGGGCGAACATCATCGCGCGCATGCCCGAGCCGCACATCTTCGACAGGGTGACCGCACCCGCCGAATCAGGCAGGCCGGCACGCCGCGCCGCCTGGCGGGCCGGAGCCTGGCCCTGCCCGGCCATCAGGCAGTTGCCCATCAGCACTTCGTCGATGGTGTCGGGTGCCACGCCGGCACGCTCGACGGCAGCCCGGATCGCGACCGCACCGAGTTCCCAGGCGGCCAGCGAGGAGAAGTCACCCAGCAGCCCGCCCATGGGGGTGCGGGCCGCGGAGACGATGACGATGGGATCGGACATGATGAGCTCCTTCTAGAAAAAGGCGATGGGGCCGACCCGGCGGATCACCGGGCCAGTGCCGGATCGACCGCCGGGAGGGCGGGGGTGTGTGCGCCATGGGCATGGCGCTTGTGGCTGAACCGTTTGTCGACGTCATACGGAAAGACGTCATGCACATGGCCGGCCAGGATGCGCTCCTTGTGGCCCTGCCAGAAGGCGGGGTCCAGCAGATCGGCGTGATGGCGCAGGAAGACCTCGCGAACGCTGTTGTTGCCCAGCAGGAACGGCCCGAAGGTCTCGGGGAAGACGTCCTTGGGGCCGACCCGATACCAGATCTCGCCCGACATCTCTTCTTCTTCGTTGCGTGGCGCAGGCACCTTGCGGAAGTTGCAGTCGGTCAGGTATTCGATCTCGTCGTAGTCGTAGAACACCACCTTGCCATGCCGGGTGACGCCAAAGTTCTTCCAGAGCATGTCGCCGGGGAAGATGTTGGCGGCCACCAGGTCCTTGATGGCATTGCCGTACTCGACAACGGCGTGGGTGATCTGCTCGGTCGAGCCTTCCTGCAGATAGATGTTCAGCGGGATCATGCGCCGCTCGATGTAGAGGTGGCGGATGACGAGGTCGCTGCCGTCCTCTTCGAGCAGGCTGGGGCAGAAGTGCTTGAGTTCGGCGATCAGGTCGTCTTCGAAGCGCGCGCGCGGGAAGGCCACGTTCGAGTATTCCAGCGTGTCGGCCATGCGGCCCACGCGGTCGTGCTGCTTGACCAGCAGGTATTTGCTCTTGATCAGCTCGCGCGTGGTGTCCTTCTGCGGCGGATAGAAGTCCTTGATGACCTTGAACACGTACGGGAAGGACGGCAGGTCGAACACCAGCATCACCATGCCCTTGATCCCGGGGGCGATGCGGAAGCGGTCGCTCGAGTGGCGCAGGTGGTAGAGAAAATCGCGATAGAAGAGGTTCTTGCCCTGTTTCTGCAGACCCAGGGCGTTGTAGATCTCCGAGCGGGGCTTGCGCGGCATCAGCGTTCTCAGGAACTGCACGTAGGCGGCCGGGATGTCCATGTCGACCATGAAGTAGGCCCGCGCAAAGCTGAACAGCATCTGCAGTTCGTCCTCGCCGAACAGCGCCGCGTCGATGTAGAGCTGCGACCGCGGGCTGTGCAGGATGGGCAGTGCAAACGGCGTCTCGCGAAAGCCGTTGATGATCTTGCCGACGATGTACGCGCCCTTGTTGCGAAAGAACAAGGAAGACAGCACCTGCAGCTGGAAATTCGTGCGCAGCCGCACGTCACCGAACTGCGAACGCAGCGCCTTGAGGACGTGATCGACGTCGCGACCGAGGTCCTCGAATTCGAGACTCAACTGGAAGTTGTTGACCACCCGCAACAAGGTGTCGCGCAGCGTCTCGCGCGTGGGGTAATAGGCGCGGTAGGTCGGCTGCGAGGCGGGTTCGTCGTTCTCGAGGTATTCGGTCGAGATCGCCGGGCGCACGAAGATGAATTCGTTGTGGAAGTAACTGCGGTGCAGGATCTTGGTCGTGACCGAGTTGAAGAAGGTCTCGGCCAGCTCGGGCTGCAGATGATTGGTCAGCAGCCCGATGTAGTGCAGCTTGACCTGGTGCCAGACGTCCATCGCAAGCTGGTGGGCGCCGAACTCCTGTTGCAGCCGCTCGACGCATTCGTCGACCCGCTTGTCGTAGAACTCGATGCGTTCACGCTGGGCGCGCTGCTGGCCGTGCCAGTCGGCCTGTTCGAAGCGCAGCTTGGCCGCGGCACTGGCCCGGCGGAACAGCGAATAGTGCCGGTTGAAGCCCTCCAGCATCGCGTTCGCGATATCGAAGGCGCGTGGGTCGGTGAGCTTCTGGGGGAACATCATGTGCGGCCTGCGTAGCGGGCATGCACGGCCGCGATCGCCCGTTCATAGGCGCCGATCACGTCGTCCGGGTGGCTGACGGTCATCGCCAGGTCTTCGAGCAGGCCGTTGTGCAGGCCGTAGAACCAGCCGTGCACTACCAGGTCCTGCCCGCGTTGCCAGGCGTCCTGGACCACCGTGGTGCGGCAGACGTTCTCGGCCTGCTCGACCACGTTGAGCTCGCACAGCGCGTTGACGCGGTGCGCCTCGGGCACGCTGGCCAGGAACTCCCGGTGGCGGTCGCGCACGTCCTGCACGTGGCGGATCCAGTTGTCGGCGATGCCCACACGGCGGTCGGTCAGCGCCGCCGCCACACCGCCACAGCCCGAATGGCCCACGACGATGATGTGCTGCACCTTGAGCATGTCGGTGGCGAACTGGATCACCGACATGCAGTTGAGGTCGGAGTGCACCACCACGTTGGCCACGTTGCGGTGCACGAACAGCTCGCCAGGGAGCAGGCCCACCAGCTCGTTGGCCGGGACACGGCTGTCAGCGCAGCCGATCCACAGGTACTCGGGCGACTGCTGCTTGAGCAGCCGGGTGAAAAAACCGGGGGTGCGGTCCTCGGTGTCCCGGGCCCACTGGCGGTTGTTGTCGAAGAGTTCTGAGAGTTGGGTGGACATGATGGTGCAGTGCGTCAATTCCACCCTGGAGTGTACGTAGCCCCGGCCCGGCTCACATCGTTTCGGAGAACAGCTCGCGGCCGATCAGCATGCGACGCACCTCGGAGGTGCCCGCGCCAATCTCGTACAGCTTGGCATCGCGCCACAACCGGCCCAGCGGGTACTCGTTGATGTAGCCGTTGCCGCCGAAGATCTGGATGCCTTCGCCGGCCATCCAGGTGGCCTTCTCGGCGCACCACAGGATCACGCTGGCGCAGTCCTTGCGCACCTGGCGCACGTGCTCGGCACCGAGCTTGTCGAGGTTCTTGCCCACCGTGTAGCAGAAGGCGCGCGCGGCCTGCAGCACGGTGTACATGTCGGCCACCTTGCCCTGGATCAGCTGGAACTCGCCGATGCTCTGGCCGAACTGCTTGCGGTCGTGGGTGTAGGGGATGACGTTGTCCATCACCGCCTGCATGATCCCGATGGGGCCGGCCGCCAGCACGGCGCGTTCGTAGTCGAGCCCGCTCATCAGCACCCGCACACCGCCGTTGACACGCCCGAGCACGTTTTCAGCCGGGACCTCGACGTTCTGGAACACCAGCTCGCCGGTATGGCTGCCGCGCATGCCCAGCTTGTCGAGCTTCTGGGCGATCGAGAAGCCCTTCA
>CAMLSD010000024.1 GCA_946482595.1 uncultured Comamonadaceae bacterium | reverse complement strand
GGCCTGCAGCGTGCCGCTGCGAACGCTGAAGCTGTCGTATGCGGGGGTGTCGTTGAACTCCAGCGCCGCGGGCGTGGCCAGACTGGGCGCGGTGTTGGTGAACACCACGATCGCCTTGCCGTCGGACAGGGAGCCCGCGCCACCCGGCGCCGGCAGGAGCAGCGACGACGGATTGCCCGCGGCATCGGTGATGCTGCCGCCGGCGAGCGTCAGCGCCGAGGTGGACACGACGTCCAGATCGCCGGACAGGTCGCCCTGGGTCACGACGTACCGGAAGCTCAGGGTGTTTGTGCCCGAGCCGCCGACCAGGGTGGCCGCGCGATCGGTGGCGCCGGTCTCGAGCATCAGCTGCGGTGAGCCGGTCACGACGACGGCTTCCGAGAAGTTCACCTCGATGATGATCTCGTCGCCCACGCCATAGGTGCCGTTGGCGGTCGGCGAGGTCAGGCTGGTGACCGTGGGGGCCACACCGTCGATCACGATGTCGTGCTGTGCCGAGATGGCGTCGGCCGTGCCGGGTGCAGGCAAGGTGAGTACCGCGTCGTCACCGCCGGCGTTGCGCACGGTGGCGCCGTTCAGGCTCAGGGCGGCGGTGGACAGGATCTCGAGGTCGGTGCTGAGGTCACCTGCCTGGACGACGTAGCTGAAGCTCAGGGTGCTGGTGCCTGAGCCGCCGCTGTAGGTCGCGATGCGGTCGGTGCTGCCGGTCTCGAGCTGCAGCGTGGGCAGCCCGCCGTCGACGAACACCGTCTGGCTGAAGGTCACGGTGAGGGTCACGGTGTCGCCCACGGCATAGCTGCCGTCCGGGCTGCTGCTGCCCACCTCGGTGACGATCGGGTTCGGCGGCGCGACGGTGATCGTGAGGGTGTCGGTGTCCGACTGGGCACCGCCGCTGCCCTGTGCCCCTTCGTCGTTGCTGATGAAGGTGAGGGTGGCGTCACCGTTGAAGCCGGACGCAGGGGTGAACACCAGCGTGGCCAGGGCAGCGTTCACATCGGCCATGTTGCCGCGGAAGAAAAACGCGAGCGAGGCCCCGCCGTTCACATCGCCACTCAGGATGCTCAGGCCTGTGGTCTGGCCCAGCGTCAGCGTGCCATTCGTGACTGCCAGCGTGACCGCCAACGGTGTTGTGCCTGCGTCAATGTCATTCACCGACAGCAGGTTGCCGTTGGCCGTGCTGAACGCCAGCGGGGTGTCGGTGGCGGTGTGCTGGTCAGCGGGCAGGGTGTTGACCGGCGCGTCATTGACGGCGCTCAGATCGAGTGTCACGTTGGCGGTGTCGGACAGCACGCTGCCCGAGCCGCTGTTGCCCAGGTCGTCGATGATGATGCCCAGGGTCACGTCATCGGTCTGATCGGCCGCCGGGCTGTAGAGCAGCGCGCCATCGGCGATGAACTGGTTGATGTCGGCCAGCGTGCCGACCAGGTTCAGGAGGGAGGACGTCCCGCTGACCGTCACGCCACCACCGCTGCTGGCGGAAAGTGCCCCGGAGGGCACGCTGAAGCTGGTCCCCACGAGCGCGGTGCCGGCATCGCTGTCGCTGAAGGTGATGCCGGTCAGTGCGGTGGGTGTGTCCTCGGTGACGGCAATGCTCAGCGGAGCCACCACCTCGGGGGCATCGTTCACCGCAGCGACGACCAACTGGAAGGTGTCGGTTGCCGTGCTGCCGCTGCCGTCCGTGGCGGTCACCTCGATGTCGAAGGTGCCGGTCCCGGGGTCTTGCGGCGTGCCGCTGAAGGTGCGTGTGGCCGCGTTGAAGCTCATCCAGGCCGGCAGGCTGCCGCCGCCGACGAGGGCGGCCGTGTAGCTCAGGGTGTCGCCCACATCGGGATCGTCGAAGGTGGTCGGGCTGAACTGGAAGCTGAAGGCCACCCCTTCGGTGGCGTTCTGGTCGGGGATGGCGTTGGCCAGTGTGGGCGTGTCGTTCGTGTTGGCCACGACGATGTCGAAGGTGTCGGTCACCGCGCCGCCTTGCGTGTCGGTGGCGGTGAGGTCGATCGACACGGTGCCCACGTCACCGTTGGCTGGCGTGCCGCTGAAGGTGCGTGAAAGCGCGTCGAAGCTCAGCCAGGCCGGCAACGCAGCGCCACCGGCGAGTGTGGCCGAGTAGCTGAGTGAATCGCCCACGTCGGCATCGGCGAACACATTGGCGTCGAACTGGAACGAAAAGGCGGCGTCTTCGGTCGCCGCCTGCGATGCGATCGGCTGGGCCACCGTGGGCGCGTCGTTGGTGTTGGCAACAACAATGTCGAAGCTGTCGCTGATGCTGCCGCCATTGCCATCGTTGGCGGTGACCTCGATCGACACCGTGCCGACGTCGGCGTTGGCGGGTGTGCCCGAGAAAGTGCGTGTGGCCGTGTTGAAGCTCAGCCACGCGGGCAGGGGGCCGCCGCCTGCGAGTGTGGCGCTGTAGCTCAGGCTGTCATCGAGGTCGCTGAAGGTGTTGCTTGCAAACTGGAAGCTGAAGGCACTGTCTTCGGTCGCGTTCTGGTCGGGGATGGCCTGATCCAACGTGGGGTTGCTGTTCACCGCCGTCACTGTCACTGTCACGTTGGCAGTGGTGCTTGTGCCGCCGTCACCGTCGGTGACCGTGATGCCGATGGTGCGTGCGCTGGTGTCGGGATCGTTGGGGTGGACGTTGCGGTAGCTCAGGTTGCGCACCAGCGCCTGCACCGCCGTGGGCGTGGCGAGCGCATTGAGCGTGATCATCAGGTCATCGGTGCTGGAGCCGCCGCTGAAGGTGCCGATGGTGGCGCCCTCGTACGTCACGTTCGAGCCGCTCACGCCGATCTGGCCGGCGCCGCTGCCCTGGTTGCGGATGGCAAGCTGGTCTTCGGTCGCGACCCGGTTGGCCGTGATCGCCACGGTGAGCTGGCCACCGTTGAAGTTGGTCGAATCGCTGTCGCTCACGGCGGCATTGCCGCCGGCATCGAGCAGGATGTCGCCACCGCCCTCGGTGAAGACGACGCTGTCTCCGTTCAGGTTGGACACCACCGGCGGCAGGTTGGACGTGCCGGTCGTGAAGTTCAGGCGGCTTGCGTCGGTGATGCCCTGGAAGGTCATGCCGTCGCTGTCAAAAAAGGCCTTCTTGTCGATCAGCACGTAGTAGCCGGTGAGATCGGACAGCGTGATGCCCGGATTCAGCGTGAGCGTGCTGGTGCCCACGCCGGTCACGCGCGCATCGTTGCCGGCAAACGACTCGACCACGGTGTCGTTGTCGGAGCGCACGATGCGGATCAGCCCGGTGCCCGCCGATGTGATGGTTTCGTTGAAGGTGAGCGTGATCGACGCGGTGGGGTCCACGCCGTTGGTGTTGTCGGCGGGGGTGGAGGCCGTCAGGGCCGGCGGCGCCACCTGCTGCTCAAGGTAGATCGCATTGCCGTCGAAGTCGGCCCGGCCGGAGTAGTCCCAGATGTCGACGTCGCCGTCGTTGTCGTAGTCGGCCACCACCGTGTTGCGGGCGTTCCAGAAATGGTGGTCGGCATCGTTCGTGATGCTGGCAAACGGGCTGCTGGCGTAGTTGACCAGCGTGAAGCTGCCCGCGCCATCGTTGCGGTAGAACTGCACGGCCGACACGGCAGGGTCCACCACGTCATACGAGAGCACGTCGATGTCGCCGTCGGTGTCGAAGTCGCCCACGATCACCGAACCGAGCGGTGCCGGGATGGCGTCGAGGGGGTTGGCGCCGCCGGTACGGCGCACATAGGTGCTGCCGTCGGTGTTCTCCAGGTAGATCTGCGAACCGTTGCCCACGTGGTCCCAGATGTCGAGGTCACCGTCGCCGTCGAAGTCGGCGACAAACGTGTTGTGCGCGTTCCAGAACTGGTCGCTGGCCAGCACACTGTCGAAGGGGTTGGCTGCGCCAGTCACCAGTGCGTAGTTGCCGCTGCCGTCGTTCAGGAAAAACTCGAGTGCCGTGCCGCTGTCGTCGTATCCCAGCACATCGACGTCGCCGTCGGTGTCGAAGTCGCCAGTGATCACGTACTGGCCGACGGCCGCCACGTCCGCCAGCGGATTGCTTGCCGAGGCGTCCTCGAAGACGCCGCCGTTGTTGCGCAGGAAGATCGGCGCGCCGCCCGTGCCGGCATAGTCCCAGATGTCGTCGTCGCCATCGTTGTCGACGTCGAAGACATAGGTGTTGTGCGCATTGAAGAACTGCGCGCTGCCGGGCACGGCCGAGAACGGGCTCGTGTTGTAGCTCAGTTCGATGAAGTTGCCGCTGCCGTCGTTCCGGAAGTAGACGAAGTCGTCGTACGGCGCCGCGTTGTTCGCGCTCGCCAGGATGTCGACATCGCCATCGTTGTCGAAGTCGCCGACCAGCGTGCCCGCAGCCACGTCAGGCACTTCGGCCAGCGGACTGGTGCTGTTGTCGCGGTCGGAGTAGGTCACCGCAAAGGCCCCGGCATAGGCCTGAGCCACGGCGGGCCGGAAGGCGAGCGAGGTGGCCACAGCGCCGTGCCCGATGGGCAGCGCCCAGGTGCCGCCCTGGTCAGCGTGGCCCACGATGCGATCGGATGCGGCCACGCTGGCACCGGTGGCCGCAGCGAGCGCCTGCACGAAGGCATGTCCTTGTGCTCCTGCGGCTGATTCACATCCGTAGACCAGCAGATCGGCATCGTCGGCCAGTGCCGCGCGAATGGCGGCGCAGGCCTCGGCCTCGCGGGCCAGCGTGGCCGGCGTCAGCCATTCGTTGCCCAACTGCAAGGCCCCGGGGCGCCCGTGGCCGACCAGGTGCAGGGCCTGCACCGGGCCGTGGTCCTGCAGATGGGCGGCGATGCGGGCCCAGCCCGGCTGGTCGGCGTCGAGCACGACCACCTCGACACCGGTGCGGGCCCAGTCGGCCAGCACCGGCGCGTCGGCTACGCCAGGGTCGATGAACAGGACTTCAGCACGGTGGCCGGGAGGCGTGCGGTCAGACAGGAAGGATGCCGGGGCAGGGGAGGCAGCGTGCATGAAGGTCATGTCCGGTGTACTTGAGGCAGTTGGGGTGACCACGCGTGCCGGGTGAGGGCGATGCGCGGTGCGGCAGGGGCAGGGCAGGTCGGCGAACCGACCGCTTCAGCAGCGGCGTACTGCAATGGCCGACTGCTGAAAGCTGGGGCCCGAACGGGGGCCCAGGTGGATCGTACAGATCTGAAACGAATTGACAACCTGTGAGTGGTTGTTTCGGGCCCACGGGTTCCGCACTGCGGAAGCGCACCGTGAGCGGATGGTCCGAGCGTGACGGAGTTCACAGGCGCCGGCTGGCGCGGGCATGGCAGCCACGCCCGGCGTGCGCCCAGGCAGAGCAGGGCGGCCCGGCATGCCGGCGGGTCAGCTGTTGCTCGTGGCCCGCACTTCGGCCAGGGTGGTCACGCCCATCAGCACCTTGGCGATGCCGTCCTGGCGCAGTGTGCGCATGCCTTCGGCGATGGCATTGCGTTGCAGTTGTTCGGCGCGTGCACCCGTCTGCACCAGATGGCGCAGCTCGCGCGAGGCCACCATCAGCTCGTGCAGGCCGGCGCGGCCGCGAAAGCCGGTGTGGGCGCACTTGTCGCAGCCGGGGCTGTGGTGGTGCATCAGCTTGCCGTCGCGCCCGAAGCGCTCCAGCCATTCGGACAGCACCGACTCGCGGCTGAAGCGGGGGTCGTCCGGCGGGCACACGTGCAGGTAGTCGGCCAGCAGTTCGTCAACCTCTTCCGGCGTGGCCGGGCGGGTGACGCGGCATTCGCTGCACAGCCGGCGCACCAGGCGCTGGGCCAGCACGGCCAGCAGGGAGTCGGCAAAGTTGAACGGGTCCATGCCCATGTCGAGCAGGCGCGTGACGGTTTCGGGGGCGCTGTTGGTGTGCAGCGTGGACAGCACCAGGTGACCGGTCAGCGAGGCCTCGACGGCGATGCGTGCGGTCTCTTCATCGCGGATTTCACCGACCATGATCACGTCCGGGTCGGCACGCAGGAAGGCCCGCAACGCCTTGGCGAAGGTCCATTCGATCTTGGGGTTCACCTGCACCTGGCGCAGCCCGGGCTGGGTGATTTCGACCGGGTCTTCGGCCGTCCAGATCTTGCGCTCGGGCACGTTGATGAAGCTCAGCGCCGAGTGCAGTGTGGTGGTCTTGCCCGAGCCGGTGGGGCCCACGCACAGCACGAGGCCGTAGGGGCGCTGCATGGCGTCCTTGAGGTTGCGCAGGTTGCTGTCGCTCAGGCCCAGGTTGTCCAGCGGGATGGGCTTGGCCGAGGCCAGGATACGCATCACCACGTCTTCGAGGTTGTTCGCGGTTGGGATCGTGGCCACGCGCAGCTCGATCTTCTGGCCGGGCACGAATCGCGCAAAGTTGATCTTGCCGTCCTGCGGCTTGCGGCGCTCGGAGATGTCGAGGTCGCACATGATCTTGATGCGCGCGATCAGGGCACTGCGGTAGGTGTGCGGCAGCTCGATGTAGGGCTGCAGCAGGCCGTCCTTGCGAAAGCGCACCTTGACCTTTTCCTTGCCCGGATAGCTCTCGATGTGGATGTCCGACACCCCCTGGGCATGGGCCTCGACGATCATGCTGTTGATCAGTCGGACCAGGGAGTTGTCGGACTGCTCGATCTGGTGGTCGTCGGTGTCGCTGTCAGCACCGGCCGAGCCTTCCTTTTCGAGTGTTTCCATCAGGCGGCCGGTGGTCTCCGGCGGCTCGAACTCGATCGCGCCGAGCATGCCTGTGCCCGCACCGCCCGAGCCGGGTGCATTCAGGGACCAGACGTCGGCGCCGATCTTCTCGTAGGCCAGGCGCACCGCGCTTTCCAGCGTGCCCGACTGGGCCAGCGCCGGCACGATCTTGAGCTGGCTGGCGAACTCCAGTTCTTCGAGCACCTTGCGCTGGGAGGGGTCTTCAACCGCCACCACCAGCCGGCCCTCGCGCAGCACCAGCGGCAGGGCATTCAGGCGGGAGGCGATCGCATAGGGCACCTTGCGCAAGGCGTCCGGGTCGGCCGGAAAGTTCAGCACGTCGACCAGCGGGTAGCCCATCTTGTGGGCCAGTGCGGTCTGCAGGTCCTGGCGCGACACGAGGTTGGTCTGCACCAGCAGTTCACCCAGCGGCACGGTGCGGTCGGTCTTCTGCTGTTCCAGCGCCTCGTCGAGCTGCGCCTGGCTGATCAGGCCCAGCGACACCAGGGCCTCGCCGATGCGCACCATGGGCATGCGCGACTGCTGCTCGAGTGCGGCCATCAGCTTGTCGGCCGAGACGATCTTGCGGGTGACCAGGATGTCGCCGAGCTTGCGCCCGCGCATCTCTTCCTGCTGGCGGGCCACCTGTTCCACCTGTTGGGGCGTGGCGGCCTTCTGGGCCACCAGCACCTCGCCGATGCGTGGCCCGATCTCGACACCGTCGTAGCTGTCGCGCGGAACGAACAGGCGACGCACGCTGCCCTGGTCGTCAGCCGGCGGGAACAGGAACAGGCCGAAATCGGTCTCGACATGGCCGATCGACTCACCCTCCAGGGCCTTGCCCTGCTTCATCGCCACGCGAAAGGGCGACAGCGGCCGGAACTCGAGCACGTCGGCGTGGGGGTCGCCGGCGGCCAGGCCCAGCGGCTTGAGCGTGTCGCGGATCGCCAGCGAGCGGAACTGATTGAAGCGCACCGGCATGGTCGTGCGTGCCGGGGGCACCTGCACGTAGGCCAGTTGTTCCTCGGGCACGAAAAAGATCAGCCGCCCGCTCATCAGGCGGCCGTTGAGCCCCTCGATGTCGCACTGCAGCGGCTGTTGCTGCTCGGTCGCCTGCGGATACGTGCCGAAGGGTGGCGTGGGCCAGCGAAAGCTCGGGTGGGGCGACTTCTCGCGCGTGGGCGCGATCGGCTCGTCCATCAGCGGCATCGGCAGGGTGTCGGTCGTCATGGGCAGTCTCGGCTTGCGGTGGTCCCGGGGGTGCCCCGGCATCGGGCGCAGCACGCACCCAGTGTGCACTTTGGAGTGTGCCCTCGAATTTCGCGCTGTCCGTGGGAAAAGCAGGGCAGATCCGGCCCAGTTCGCGCGATCGGTCGCCCCGCGCGGCTTGATGCACCCTGTGGGGGTTGGCATACTCGACCGGCACTTCTGCCCGCCACTGCCACGCTGCCTGCCCCTTGGACTTCTCTGCCGTCGCCTTTGCCAGCTCCCTGCTCGGCCTCCTGCTGGCGGCGATCGTGGGTATCGCCTCGCGCTGGGTGCCGGACGTGCGGGGCGCGGGCTACTGGGCCGTCGCTTTCGTGCCGCTGGCGGCCGGCAGTGCGCTGCTGGTGAAGGGCGAGGCGCTGCCGCCGCTGCTGCTGGTGCTGCGTGAGCCGGTGCTGCTCAGCGGCTACGGCCTGTTGCTGATCGGCCTGCGCCATCACCTGGGGTTGTCGCGCCCCTGGGCGTTTGCCGGCGGGGTGGTGATGGCCAGCCTCGTGGCCTGCGCGGGTTTCGTGGCCGTGTGGCCCGTGGTCGAAGCACGCCTGACCGTGCGCAATGCCGGCATCGCGCTGCTGATGGGCGCGGCCTGGTGGTCACTGGGCGAACTCTCGCGCAGCGGGCTCCGCGAGGTGAGGCTGTACCTGCGCGCCAGTTTTGGCCTGATGGCGCTGCTGGCCGTGCTGCGCATGGGCCTGTTTGCCGTGCCGGGCTGGCTGCCCGACGCGCGGGCGATCGAAGTCAACGCCGCGCTGGGCATGGTCACGACCATGCTGCTGCTCGCGGCGATCACCGGTCTTGCGCTGCTGATGACGGCCAACATGAACGAGGCGCTGGCGGAGCTGAGCGTGAAGGACCCGCTGACCCAGGTGTTCAACCGCCGCGGGCTCGATGAGGCGGTCCCCACGCTGCTGTCGTTTGCCCGGCGTGTGGGCCGGCCGGTGGCGGTGCTGGCCTGTGACCTCGACCACTTCAAGCGCATCAACGACGAGCATGGTCACCCGGTCGGTGACCGGGTGCTGCAGCAGTTCGCCCGGCTGCTGATGAAGAGTTTTCACCAGGCCGACCTGGTGGCGCGCCTGGGCGGCGAGGAGTTCGTGGTGATCGTGCCCGGTGCCGATGACGACGCCGGCCTTGCGGCTGCCCAGGCCCTGCGCCAGGCGGTGTTGCAGCAGCGCTTTGGCGAGGCGGGGCAGCCACTGGCGGTGACGGTGAGCATCGGCGTGGCCTCGATGCCCGGCTCCCAGGCCACCTGGGACGAGCTGCTGCAGCGCGCGGATGCGGCGCTCTACGAGGCCAAGGCCCGGGGCCGCAACTGCTGCATGCTGGCACCACCTGCACCGGCCCCGGAGCAGCCCCTGCCCGGTGCACCCTGGCGTGCACCCGCAAGGAGCCCGGCATGACCACCCTGGGCCTGCCCCAGTACGCCGGCCTGGCTGCGGCCTTCAGCATCCTGCTGGTCGTCACCATCGTGCTGATGGCGGTGCTGGCCCGACTGGTCCGTGACATCCCCGGTCCACGCTGGTGGGGCGCCGGGGCGGCCTGCGGGCTGATCGGCATGTGGCTGGCAGGCCCCGCCATGCAGGCCACCTCGGCCGCCGCCCGTGCCACCTATGTGCTGGGCGAGCTGGTGCTGCTGGCCAGTGTGGCCAGCGTGATCGAAGGCATGCGCCGTTACGCAGGGGCACCGCGTTCGTTCTGGCACTGGGGGGTGGCCCTGGGGCTGGGGGCGGCCGTGTGTGTGCCGGCCGAATGGTTCGACCGGCCGGTGCTGACCACCACCGCGGTGTCGGCCCTGGCGGCGTGGTTGTGGCTGTGGGCAGGCTGGACCTCGCTGCGGCACACCCGCCGTGGCTTCCATCCGCTGTTCCTGGGTGTGGCGGCGTGCACCGCGGTCGAAGCTGCGGGCTGGGCGCTGCGTGGCCTGCTGATCCTGCGCGAGCAGCCGGCCGGGCTGTGGTCGGCACTGGGGGGCGCGGACATCAGCGCCGTGGTGGTGTCGGCCAACGGCTGGCTGGTGGGTGTGGTGTTTGTGGCCACCGGCGCGCTGGTGATGCTGTATGTGCTGCTGGTGACGTTTCAGCTCGCCGAGCGTCTGCGCGCCCAGGCCGTGCGTGATCCGCTGACCGGCGCGCTGAACCGGCGAGGCTTCGAAGACCGCACCGGCCGCCTGGCCTCGCTGTCGGCGCAGCTCGGGCAGTCGGTTGCGTTGCTCGTGATCGACGTCGACCACTTCAAGGCCGTCAATGACACCCACGGCCACCATGTCGGCGACCTGGTGCTCAAGGCGCTGGCGCAACTGGTGCATCGCGCCAAGCGCGAGACCGACATCTTCGCGCGGCTGGGTGGCGAGGAGTTCTGCCTGGTGCTGCCGGGCACCGATGTTCCCGGCGCCCGCGTGTTTGCCGATCGACTGCGCCGCAGCTTCGAGACGCTGGAGATCGACACCGGGCGCAGCTTCCTGAGCTGCACGATGAGCGTGGGGGTGGCCTATGCCTCGGCGCGCGAGCTCGCGCTGGGCCAGACCGACGCGGTGGACCTGCTGCGTCACGCCGACGAGGCGCTGTACGAAGCCAAGCGCGCCGGCCGCAACCGGGTGCGCTTCTACGCCTCGCCCGAGGTCGTCTCCAGCAAGCTCGACTCGCGACTGTTCGCCTCGACCTCGTCCTTGCCCTTCCTGGCCGAGACGACCCAGCCCATGCCCGACCTGCCGCCGCCCTGATGCGCACTGTGTAAGAAGGTCGGGATCTCCGCGACTGAAGCAGGCCAGTGCATGGCCGACGGCATCCGCCCCGGGTGACTGGCTTCGATCGATCAGGAGATCCCGCATGAATCACAAGCACCTCGTTTCTTCCGCCCTGGCTTCGGTGATGGCCCTGGGCCTGGTGTCCGGCGCCGCCGCGGCCGACGACAAGGGCAAGGAAAAGTGCTACGGCATTGCCAAGGCCGGGCAGAACGACTGCGCCAACCTCGCCGGCACGCACTCCTGCGCCGGGCAGTCCAAGGTCGACGGTGACCCGGGCGAGTGGAAGTACGTGGCCAAGGGCACCTGCAAGCAGATGGGCGGGCTGTCCACGGCCGAGGCGCGCGACAAGGCCATGAAGAAGTGAGGCCCGGTCGATGAGCCACACCCCGATCCCGGTGGGTCACCCCGGCGCTGCCGCCCGGTCGGCTGTCGGGGTCGGACTGCGCCACCCCCACCACCGCGACTTCCTGGAAGGCGCACACGCGCTGGATTTCGTGGAAGTGCACAGCGAGAACTACTTCGGCGATGGCGGCGCCGCCCTCGGGCTGCTCGAGCAGGCCAGGGCACGGTGTGACGTCAGCCTGCACGGTGTGGGCCTGTCGCTGGGCTCGGCCGCAGGGCTGGACCCCTGGCACCTGGAACGGCTGGCCGCGCTGGTCGAGCGCATCGAGCCGGTGCGCGTCTCCGACCATGCCTCGTTTGCCCGTACCGCCTGGCCCCGCCATGCCGGGAGCGCGGCGGCCCAGGTCGTTCACCTGAACGACCTGCTGCCGGTGGCCTTCACCGAAGACGCGCTGGCGATCATGTGCGAAAACGTCCAGCAGGTGCAGGAGCGCCTCGGCCGGGAACTGGTGGTCGAGAACCTGTCGGCCTACCTTGACTGGGCCGACAGCACGATGAGCGAAGCGCAATTCCTGGCGCAGTTGTGCCGCCGTACCGGCTGCCGGCTGCTGCTGGACCTGAACAACCTCGTGGTCAATGGACTCAATGCCGGGCGTCGCGGTCGAACGGTCGACCCGGTGCAGGCGGTCATGGACCATGTCGATGCCTTGCCCGTGGGCAGCGTTGCCGAGATCCATCTGGCGGGCCATCTGGTGACGCCAGACCTGGTGATCGACCACCACGGCAGTCGGGTCGATGCCTCGGTGTGGGCGGTGTACCGCCATGCGCTCCAGCGTTTCGGTACCGTGCCCACCCTGATCGAGTGGGACACCGACCTGCCCGAGTTCGACGTGCTGCTCGACGAGGCGGCCTGCGCCGCCGACTGCCAACGCGAAATGCTGCTGGCCCCGGCGCCCGTTGCCGCGTCGCCTTGGAGGCAGGCCGCATGACGGCGCGCCGGTCTTCATCGCCGCCACGCGGGGCGGGCAGCGGCGCGCCAGTCACCGGCGATCTGCGCCGCCGTGAACAACTGCGCCAGCAACTGCTGGCTTCGGCGGTGCTCGCGCGCTTTGATGCACCGCTGTCTCCGGTGCTGGCCGGCTGGCTCCAGCAGGATGGCGCGACGGCCCGGCGCGGCGTGGCGGCCTACCGGGCGAATGCCCAGGCCAGCGCCCATGCCGCGCTCGCGGCGGCGTATCCCACGCTGCAGCAGATGCTGGGCGACGAATCATTCGAGACGCTGGCACGTGTCTACCGGCTGCGCCACCCCGCCACCCGGGGCGACCTGGCCTGGTACGGCGAGGCCGTGCCGGCGCTGGTCGAGCACAGCGAAGACCTGCAGGACTGGCCCTGGCTGGCCGACTCGGCCCGGCTGGACTGGGCCGTGCATCGGGCCTCGCATGCGGCAGATGCGCCGGCAGCCCCCGAGACGTTTGACCTGCTGGCGGCGGCCGAGCCGAACCGGCTGCGCCTGGTGCTGCATCCAGCGCTCGTGCGGCTGGCATCGCCACATCCGATCGTGTCGATCTGGCACGCCCATCGCGCACAAGGACCGGCACGCGATGCCGCCTTCGAGGCCGTGCGCACGGCACTGGCGGGCGCGCAGGCACAAACGGCGGTGGTCTGTCGCCATGGCTGGCAGGTGAGCGTGGCCGAGGCGGCGCCGGGCGACGCAGCCTGGTTCGATGCCGTCGAGGCCGGTGCCACGCTGGCCGAAGCGCTGGACGCCGCCGGTGGTGGTTTTGACCTTGCCGACTGGCTGGCGCGTGCGCTGAAGCATGGCTGGCTGCTGGCCGTGCATGCCTTGCCCGCCGGGGCAGGCGACCCCCCACGACCCCAACCCTGAGGAACCCGACCATGAGCCCCTTGCTGCACACCCTCGACACCCATTGGCAGCGTGCCGTGCGTGGACTCGAATCACTCCAGCCGCTGGCACAGCTGGCGGCGCGCTACCACGTCGCCCAGGTGTTTTTCCTGTCCGGGCTCACCAAGCTGCGCGACTGGGAGATCACCGTGGCGCTGTTCACTGATGAATACCAGGTGCCGCTGCTGTCGCCCGAGCTGGCGGCCGTGATGGGCACGGCCGGCGAGCTGGTGCTGCCCGTGCTGCTGATGCTGGGCCTGGCCGGCCGGTTTGCGGCCCTGGGGCTGTTCGTGGTCAATGCCGTGGCGGTGGTGAGCCTGCCCGAGATCGCGCCGGCCGCTTGGCAGCAGCATCTGTTCTGGGGCGCCCTGCTGGCGGGCCTGCTGCTGTGGGGGCCCGGGCGCTGGTCGTTCGACCACTGGCTGGGCGGCCGGCTGCGTGGCGCCCCGCAGCGTCGCGCCACCGGGCGGGCCGGGGCGGCTGTGTAGACTTCGCCGATGCCCGCAAGCGACCACTATGTCTTCATGGCCCGGTACAACCGGTGGTTCAACGCACGGCTGTATGAGGCGGCCGGGCGCCTTTCGGACGAAGAGCGCAAGCGCGAGCGCGGTGCGTTTTTCGGCTCCATTCATGGCACGCTCAACCATGTGATGGTCGGAGACCGCATCTGGCTGCGGCGGTTTGCCGGTCTCGCACCGTTCGAGAGCCTGGACGCTGATCGCCTGGCCATCCCGGGGTTCACCGGCCTGGACATGCAGCTCCATGCCGATTTCGGCGCGCTGGCGCATGAGCGGGCGGCCCTTGACGAGGCCATCGAGCAGTTCGCTCAGGCCCTGACCGACCCGCTCCTGGCCGGCACGCTGCACTACACCACCACCACCGGTCAGCCGCGGGCCATGCGCACCTGGCAGGCGCTGAGCCATTTCTTCAACCATCAGACGCACCACCGCGGGCAGGTCACGACCCTGCTGATGCAGGCCGGCATCGACGTGGGTACGACCGACCTGATCGCACTGGCCGATCCGCTCTGAGACTCCATGACCACGATGAAACGACGCACACTCCTCACTCGTTGCACCGCACTGGCCAGCCTGGCATGGCCGGGCCTCGGCTCGGCACAGTCCTCGATGGGCTCGGCGCCGTCCGAGGCCTGGCGACGGATCGAGGCCGCTGCCCGTGGCCAGACCGTGCACTTCAATGCCTGGGCGGGCAGTGACCGCATCAACGCCTACCTGCAGTGGGCCGCCGCTGAGATCGAGCAGCGTCATGGCGTGAAGCTCGTGCATGTGAAGATCGCCGATGCGGCCGAGGTCGTGCAGCGTGTGCGCGCCGAAAAGCAGGCCGGGCGCACCCGGGACGGTTCAGTCGACGCGGTCTGGATCAATGGCGAGAACTTCCTCGCCATGAAACGTGAGGGTCTGTTGTTCGGCCCGTTCGCCGAGCAGTTGCCGGCCTATGCCCTGGTCGACGTCGACGGCAAACCCACCACACGGGTGGACTTCTCCGAGCCCGTCGACGGCATGGAGGCCCCGTGGGGCATGGCCCAGCTCACCTTCTACGGCGACCGCGAACGTGTGCCGCAGCCGCCAGGCAGCGTGCAGGATCTGGCCGAATTTGCGCGGCGTCGGCCGGGGCGCTTCACCTATCCCAAGCCGCCGAACTTTCATGGCACGACCTTCCTGAAACAGGTGCTCAGCGAGCTGACTCCGGTGCGCGCGGTGCTCCACAAGCCCTTGCGCAGCGAGGCCTTTGCCGCGGCCACGGCGCCCCTGTGGGCCTACCTCGATGCCCTGCATCCCCAGCTCTGGCGTCAGGGGCGGCAGTTCCCGGCCAACGATGCGGCGCTGCGCCAGATGCTGGCCGATGGCGAGCTCGACATCGCGCTGACGTTCAACCCCAATGCGGCGGCCAATCACGTGGCGTCGCGGCTGCTGCCGCCCACAACCATTGCGTGGCAGCACCGTGGCGGCACCATCGGCAACACGCATTTCATCGGCATCCCCTTCAACGCCCGCGCTCGCGAAGGTGCCCAGGTGGCGATCGACTTCCTGCTGTCACCGCTGGCCCAGGCCCGCAAGGCCGACATCCGCCATTGGGGTGACCCCACCGTGCTCGCGGTGGATCGGCTGCCGCCCGCGCAGCGTCAGCTCTTCCTGGGCGCTGCCGTGCCCGGCGCAGTGACCCAGCCCGCGCCGGCCTTGCCCGAACCACACGCCAGCTGGGTCGAGGCACTTGAGCGCGAGTGGACACGACGTTACGGTACATGAGGGTCACGCCCTGGCTTGCGCCGGCTGCGGTGGTTGCCGTGGCCCTCGCGGCCTTTGCGCTGCCGATGGCCTGGGCGGTGGCCGCTGCGGCCGTGCGGGCCGCCGATGTGGCCGCATGGCAGGCCCTGTGGGCCGACGGCCAGTGGCTGCCCGCGTGGGGCCTGGGCCTGCGCGTGGGCCTGGTCAGCAGCCTGGTCTCGCTGGTGCTGGCACTGAGCGTGGTCTCCAGCGTGGTCGGCAGCGATGCCGGTCGACGCCTGCAGCAGCGCCTCGCGCCGATGCTGGCGATGCCGCACCTGGCCTTTGCCATTGCCCTGGGGCTGCTGCTGATGCCCAGCGGTGTGGTGGCGCGCCTGCTCGCACCGTGGCTGGGCTGGCAACAGCCGCCCGATATGGCCACCGTGCAGGACCCGGGTGGCTGGGCCCTGGTGGCCGGGCTGGTCGCCAAGGAAGTGCCGTTTCTCGTCTGGACCGCACTGGCCGGCCTGCAGCGCGCCGGGCTGCAGGGTGTGCTGCGCCAGCAGATCGGGGTGGCCCGCTCGATGGGGCTGTCGTCGCCCCAGATCGCCTGGCAGGTGCTGTGGCCCGTGCTGGTGCCGACGCTGGCCTGGCCATTGGGCGCGGTGGTGGCCTACGGGCTCACCGTGGTCGACATGGCCGTGGTCCTGGGGCCAGGCACGCCGCCGGTGCTGGGCGTGCTGGCATGGCAGTGGCTGCTCGATGCAAGCCCGACGCTGCAGGCCCAGGGTGCAGCGGCCGTGTGGCTGCTGGTGGGCACCTGGGTGGCGGTGATGCTGGCCCTGCTCGGTGTGTGGCGCGTGGCCGGGTTCATGCGCCGGCACGCACTGGCGCGGGGGCTGCCGCGCCGCCCGCCCGGCGGCATCGGCCGGCTGCGCCCGCAGGTGGCCGTGCGTGCCGGGGTGGCGCTGTGGCAAGGGCTTTACCTGGTCTGCGTGCTGGTGCTGGCCGGGGTGTCCGTGGCGGGCGTCTGGCGCTTCCCTGACTTGCGGCCTGAACTGCTCACGCTGTCGGCCTGGGAGCAGGTGTGGGCCAGCGCACCGCTGGTGAGTCGCACGGCGCTGCTGGCGGCCGGTGCATCGTCTGCGGCGTTGTTGCTGGTGGTTGCCTGGCTCGAGGCACTGCCCGCGCGTGTCGATGCGTGGGCCACGCCCTGGATCTATGCGTCGATGGTGCTGCCGTCGCTGCTGCTGTCGGCCGGCTTCTACACGGTGGCGCTGCAGCTGGGCCTCGACGGGCAGCCGGCCGGGCTGTGGTGGGTCCATCTCATGTTTGTCGCGCCCTACGTCTGGGTGGCGCTGGCGCCGGCCTACCGTGCCTATGACGATCGCCTGCGCCTGACAGCGCGCACGCTGGGCCGTGGCGCCTGGGCGCACCTGGTGCGGGTCAAGTGGCCGGTGCTGCGTGCACCGCTCGCCTCGGCATTTGCCATCGGCTTTGCCGTCAGCGTGGCGCAGTACCTGCCGACGCAGTTTGTCGGTGCCGGGCGCCTGGGCACGGTCACCACGGAGGCGCTGACGCTGGCCGCCGGCGGCCAGCGTCACCTGAGTGCCGCCTTCGCGGCCTTGCAGATGGTGCTGCCGGCCATCGTGCTGGCCTGGGCCGCCTGGCAGGGGAGGGCAAGATGAGTCTGGAAATCCGGGAGGCCCACATCCGGCTGGGCGATCGGGTGTTGTTCGACGGCCTGGATGCGTGCGTGCAGCCGGGCGAGGTGCTCGCCGTGATGGGGCCCAGCGGCTCGGGCAAGTCCACGCTGCTGGCCTGGCTGTGCGGTACGCTGGACCCGGCGTTCAGTGCGCGGGGCCGCATCCTGCTCGACGGGCGCGAGATCCATCACCTGCCGCTGGGGGCGCGGCAGGTCGGCATCCTGTTTCAGGACGACCTGCTGTTCCCGCACATGAGCGTTCGCGAGAACCTGCTGTTCGCGCTGCGCGGCGGCTCGCGCGCCGAACGCCGTGCGCGCTGCGATGCTGCACTGGCCGACGCCTCGCTGGCCGGTCTGGGCGATCGCATGCCGGCCACGCTGTCGGGCGGGCAGCGCGCCCGCGTGTCGATGCTGCGTGCCCTGCTCGCGGCGCCACGCGCACTGCTGCTGGATGAGCCGTTCTCGCGGCTGGATGCGCGGCTGCGAGAGCGCTTCCGCACGCAGGTGTTTGCCGAACTGGCGCGGCGTGGTGTCCCGACCGTGCTGGTCACGCACGATGTGGCCGACGTGCCGCCAGGTGCAAGGGTGGTGCAGGTGGCTGCGCAGGGGGAGTCCGCCGATGCTTGACCGCATTGCGCTGGCCTGGCTCAGGCCGGGGATCGATGCCATGGCTCGCCGCCTGGTGGCAGCACGTTGCCATGCCGACACGCTCACCTGGTTCGGTTTTGCCACCGGCCTGGGGGCGGCTGCGGCCATTGCTGCGGGGCGACCGGGCTGGGGGTTGGCGCTGATGTGGCTCAGCCGGCTGTTCGACGGACTGGACGGCGCCGTCGCTCGCCTGACCACACCGACCGACCGCGGTGCCTTCCTGGACATCACGCTCGACTTCCTCTTCTACGCGAGCATTCCGCTGGCATTTGCACTGGCTGATCCGTCCGGCAACGCGCTGGCGGCGGCCGTGCTGCTGGCGGCGTTCATGGGCACCGGCAGCAGCTTCCTGGCATTTGCGGTGCTGGCGGCGCGGCGCGGTTTGAGCAGCACCGCCTATCCGTCCAAGGGCTTCTACTACCTCGGTGGCCTGACCGAAGGCAGCGAGACCTTGATCTGCTTCAGCCTGATGTGCCTGTGGCCCGCGCACTTCCCGGCACTCGCACTGGGGTTTGCCGCCCTGTGCGCACTGACCATCGTGACCCGCATCGTGGCGGGCTGGCAGGCCTTTGCCGGACGGCCCTGACCCACGCACCCACTGGAGCGATTCCATGCCCTGGCGCAAATTGCTGTTGATCCTGAGCGCGGTGCTGGCCGTGGTGCTGTTCTTCGCTTTCGACCTCGGCCGCTACATGAGCCTGGAGTCGCTCAAGGCCAGCCGGGCCCAGCTGGAAGCCTGGCGGCAGGCGCACCCGTTCTGGATGGCAGGGGCCTATGCGCTGGTCTACGTGGCGGTCACGGCGTTGTCGCTCCCCGGCGCGGTCATTCTGACCCTGGCCGGTGGTGCGGTGTTCGGTCTGCTGTGGGGGACGGTGCTGGTGTCGTTTGCGTCCAGCGTGGGCGCCACCCTGGCCTTCCTGGTGTCGCGCTATCTGCTGCGAGACATGGTGCAGACGCGGTTTGGCGCTCGTCTGGCGCAGATCGACGCCGGCGTGAAGCGCGAGGGTGCGTTTTACCTGTTCACCCTGCGACTGGTGCCCCTGGTGCCGTTTTTCATCATCAACCTGGCCATGGGCCTCACGGCGATGAAGGCGTCGACCTTCTACCTCGTGAGTCAGGTGGGGATGCTGGCCGGCACGGTGGTGTACGTGAATGCGGGCACGCAACTGGCCCGCATCGACACACTGGCGGGCATCGTCTCGCCCGCCTTGCTGGCCTCGTTTGCCCTGCTGGGGGTGTTTCCGCTGCTGGCGCGCCGCGTGCTCGAAGCCTGGAAGCGCATGCGGGTCTACGCGCCCTGGCGCGGCCGGCGACCGCGCCGTTTTGATCGCAACCTGGTGGTGATCGGCGGCGGTGCCTCCGGGCTGGTCAGTGCCTACATTGCCGCGACGGTACGCGCCAAGGTGACGCTGGTCGAGGCGCACCGCATGGGCGGCGACTGCCTGAACTACGGCTGCGTGCCGAGCAAGGCCTTGATTCGCAGCGCCCGACTGGCCCACGAGATGCGCCACGCAGGCCGCTTCGGGCTGAAGGACGTTGAACCCGAGATCGACTTCGCGGCCGTGATGGCCCGTGTGCAGCGTGTGATTGCCGACATCGAGCCGCACGATTCCGTCGAGCGCTACACCGGCCTGGGTGTGGACGTGGCCATCGGCCGGGCCCGCATCGTCGACCCCTGGACGGTGGAGATCACCGATGCGCAGGGCGGCACGCGCCGCCTCACCACCCGCAGCATCGTCATCGCCGCGGGCGCACAGCCGTTCGTGCCACCGCTGCCGGGCATCGAGCAGACCGGCTACCTGACCTCGGACACGCTGTGGACCCTGAGCGAGCGGCCGAGGCGATTGCTGGTGCTGGGGGGCGGCCCGATCGGCTGCGAGCTGGCCCAGGCCTTTGCCCGCCTGGGCTCGCAGGTCACCCAGGTCGAGATGGCCCCGCGGCTGATGGGGCGCGAGGACACCGACGTGGCGCAGGCCGTGCAGCACGCGCTGGAGGCCGACGGCGTGCGCGTGCTGACCGGCCACCAGGCCCTGCGCTTCGAGGGGCACACCCTGTGGGCGCGCAGTGCCGCCGGTGAGGTGGCCATCGAGTTCGACGTGCTGCTGTGTGCCGTGGGCCGCGTCGCTCGACTGGAAGGCTATGGCCTGGAGGCACTGGGCATTCCTGCTGCGGCAGGACGCCGGGTGATCGACACCAACGAGTACCTCGAGACGCTGTATCCCAACATCCTGGCTGCCGGCGACGTGGCCGGGCCCTTCCAGTTCACGCACACCGCCGCCCACCAGGCCTGGTATGCCGCGGTGAATGCGCTGTTCGGCGACCTGCGGCGCTTCAAGGCCGACTACCGGGTGATCCCGTGGACCACCTTCGTGGACCCGGAGGTCGCCCGTGTGGGTCTGAGCGAAGATGAGGCCCGTGCGCGTGGCGTGCCTTTCGAGGTGACGCGCTACGGCATCGACGACCTGGACCGCGCCATCGCCGACTCGGCCGCCGAAGGCTTCGTCAAGGTGCTGACCGAGCCGGGACGCGACCGCATCCTGGGCGTCACCATCGTGGGTGCACATGCGGCCGAGCTGCTGGCGGAGTTCGTGCTGGCGATGAAACACGGCCTGGGCCTGAACCGTATCCTGGGAACCATCCACACGTATCCGACACTGTCAGAAGCCAACAAGTATGCGGCGGGCGAGTGGAAAAAGGCTCACAAGCCCGAGCGGGTGCTGCAGTGGTTGCAGCGGTATTTCGAATGGAGACGTGGTGGTGCATGAAGGCAGGGCGGGGGCGTGCAGGCCGGTGATGGGCGCGCTGATCATGGTTGTCGCGGGGCTCGGGTCCGTCGCGAGCCAGGCGCAGGTCCGGCCACTGGCAGGGTTTGCGGCGACGGTCCAGGGTGCGATCGAGCCGCCTTGGCGTCCGGCCGGGTTGCCGTCGCAACGCCTGCCGGCCACCCGCTTTTCAGTCGAGCGGCATGACGGGCGGACCGCGGTGCGCATCGAGGCGCGCGGTGCCTACGGCAACCTGGTCCATCCGCTGGGGGGTGCCGCGGGGGTGCTGAGCTGGCAATGGCAGGTCGAGCGGTTTGCCGATGCGGCCGATCTGCGCACCCGTGAGGCGGACGACACCAGCGTCAAGGTGTGCGCGCTGTTCGACATGCCGCTCGATCGTGTGCCCTTCGTCGAGCGGCAGTTGCTGCGGCTGGCTCGCGCCCGGACCGATCAGCCGCTGCCGGCGGCAACACTGTGCTACGTGCGCGACCCGGTACAACCGACTGGTACATGGCTCGACAACGCATACAGCCGGCGGGTGCGCTACCTGGTGCTGCGTGGCGCGGGCGATGAGCCGCCCGGTGCCTGGCAGAGCGAGTCCCGCGACCTCGCAGCCGACTTCCTCCAGGCCTTTGGCGTCGAAAGCGCCGAGGTGCCGCCCCTGCAGGCCATTGCGATCGGGGCTGACACCGACAACACCGGCGGTCATGCGGTGAGCCGGGTGGCGGGCCTGCGGCACCTTGCGGGCACGGGAGCACGGCCATGAAGCAGGTGCTGCTGGTCGGGGCGGGTCACGCGCACCTGCAAGTGCTGAAGGACTGGGGCCGCACCCCGATGCCCGGCGTGCGGCTGCGCCTGCTCACGCCCTCGCCGCAACAGGTCTATTCCGGCATGCTGCCGGCCCATGTGGCCGGGCACTGCAGCTTCGAACAGACCTGCATCGACGCGGCCGCACTGGCACGCGACGGCGGCATCGAGGTGGTGCTGGGCAGCCTGGCCAGCCTGGACGCGGCTCAGCGCAAGCTGAACACGGCCGACGGCAAGACGCTGGACTATGACGTCCTGAGCCTGGACACCGGGGCCGTGATGGACCGCAAGCGCATTCCCGGGGCGCAGACGCAGGGCCTGTTCGTGAAACCGCTGCAGGTGTTTGCGCAGCTCTGGCCCCAGGTCGTGGCCCTGGCAGACAACAAGCCACTCCATGTGGTCGTGATCGGCGGTGGTGCGGCGGGGGTCGAGATGGCCATGGCGGTGGCGCACCGCCTGGCCGGGCGCGCCCGGGTGAGCCTGGTGAGCGGGCGCGCCGGCCTGCTGGGCCGTCACTCGCCGCAGCTCAGGGCGCGCTGCCATGCCGCTTTGCGAGCTCGTCAGATCACGGTGCTGCCCGAGGACTGCGTAGAACTGCTCGACGGTGAGGTCGTGCTCAGCAACGGCGCCCGGCTGGTCTGCGACGCACCGTTGCTGGCCACCGGGGCAGTGCCTCCCGCGTGGGTGGCCGACAGCGGCCTGCAGACCGCGGATGACGGCTTCATCGCCACCGTGGCCAGCCTGCAGTCGAGTTCACACCCGGAGGTGTTCGCCTGCGGCGACGTGTCGTCGCGGGTCGACGAACCCCACCCTCGCAATGGTGTGCATGCGGTTCGGGCCGGGCCGGTGCTGGCCGCCAACCTGCGCGCCTTGCTGGCCCACCAGACCCTGAAACCCTACCGACCGCAGCGCCGCGCGCTGCAGTTGCTCGACTGCGGCAACCGCGAGGCCATCGCGGCCTGGGGCGACTGGGCGTCACCACCCTGGCTGGGTGGCCTTGCATGGCGCTGGAAGCGCCACATCGACCAGCGCTTCATCGACTCGTTCCGCGTCGCGCCGGCCATGGCGTAGGCCGGGCGCACGGCCGGCCCGATGTCAGAGATCGCGCGGCCTGAAGGTGATCACGAACGACGACGGCACGCGGCCGTTGTCGTCGCGCGGCAGGGTCTGGGTCTTGTCGAGGGCTCGCAGCACGGCCTGATCCCATTCGGCATGGCCGCTGGGCTTGACCAGGCGGGTGCCGAGGATGGTGCCGTCCGGGGCGGCGCGCACTTCGACCTCGGCCGCCGGGTTGCCGGTGTAGGCGTCGGTGAAGACGATGTTCGGCCTGACCTTGGCGCGCAGGCGGCCGACCCAGCCTGCCGACGGTGAGCCCGCACCCGTATTGCTGCTCTGTGCCACGCCGGTGGCCTGGGTGCCGTTGCCGGCCTGGCTGGTGAGCCGGGCCAGCCGCTCTTCGCGCAGGGCCTCGATGCGCTTTTGCTGCTCGGCGGCCAGGCGGGCCTTTTCTTCACGGGCTTTGCGCTCGGCCTCGGCCTTTTTCTGCTGTGCCAGCTTTTCGGCCTGTTCACGCTTGAGCCGCTCGGCTTCGTCCTGCTTGCGCTTGAGCTCGGCCTGCTTGCGTTCAGCCTCCTTGCGCTCGGCTTCCCGGCGTTCGCGGGCCTGCTTCTCGCGCTGCTCCCGCTCGCGCTGTTCCTGCTCGAGCTTGCGGGCCTCGCGTTCCTTGCGCTGCTTCTCGAGTGCGATTTCGGCCTCGCGATCGGGGGCCTGCTGCTGGACCGGTGGTGGGGGCTTGACGGGCTCGGGGCGGGGCTGCGGCTTCGGCGGTGGGGCGGGGGGCTCGGGCTCGGCCGCCTGGGCGGGGGCGGCCGCCTGCGGCACGCTGGCCCAGAGTTCGGCCTCGACCGCGTCAGGCTCGCTGGACTTCCAGTTGACGCCCAGCGTCAGCGCGCCGACCAGCACGAGGTGGATCAGGACGGCCAGCACCAGCCCGCGCCCGCGCGCGTCGGGCGGGCGTGGCAGCAGTTCGTCGCGGGCCAGGCCGGCGTTCATGTCAGGCTCCGGTGGTCTTGACCGACAGGCCCACCCGGGGCACGCCAGCACGTTGCAAGGTGTCCATCACCTTCACCACGACCTCGTATTTCACCGATCGTTCCGCGGAGATCACCACCGGCGCGTTCTGCGCACCCGCCTGGGCGGCCTTGACCTCCTCGGCCAGTTGCCGCAGTGTGGTGCGACCCCGTTCCTTGCCGTCGACGCGCAGCTTCAGTGACTCGTCGGTCGCCACGACGATCTCGACCACCCGGTCGGGCTGTTTCGGGGCCTTGCCCACGGTGGGCAGGTCCACCACGCCGGTCGTGATGAGCGGCGCACTGACCATGAAGATGATCAGCAGCACCAGCATGACGTCGATGAAGGGCACCATGTTGATTTCGCTGATGGTGCGTCGGCGCGATCCGCCGCGAGGGCTCATGGCAGGCATGGCAGGCCCCGTTCAGTGATGCGGTGCATGCGGCGCCGCACCGGGCGGCGGCGCGTGGCCGATGTTGCGCTGCAGGATGTTCGAGAACTCCTCGATGAAGGTCTCGAGCTTGATCGCCACGCGATCGATGTCACGAGCGAAGCGGTTGTAGGCGATCACCGCCGGGATGGCAGCAAACAGGCCGATGGCGGTGGCCACCAGGGCTTCGGCGATGCCCGGCGCCACGGTGGCCAGCGTCACCTGCTGCAGGTTGGCCAGCCCGGTGAAGGCATGCATGATCCCCCACACCGTACCGAACAGGCCGATGTAGGGCGAGACCGACCCCACCGAGGCGAGGAAGGACAGGTGCGATTCGACAGCATCGAGCTCGCGCTGGAAGCTCGCGCGCATCGCACGGCGCGCACCGTCGAGCAGGGCGCCGGCGTCGTTCACGCGGCGTTCGCGCAGCTTCAGGAACTCGCGCATGCCCGAGGCGAAGATGCGCTCCATCGGCCCGCCCTTGCGTGGGCTGTCGGAGGCCAGGTTGTAGAGGTCGTTGAGGTTGCGGCCCGACCAGAACTCACGTTCGAAGTCGTCGTTGAGACTGCGCACGCTGCGGATGCCGAAGAACTTGCCGAAGATGACTGTCCAGCTCGCCAGCGACATCAGCATCAGCAGCACCATCACGATCTGCACGACGAGGCTCGCCTGCAGGACCAACTGGAGGATCGACAAATCCTGGTTCATGCCATTTCCTGGAGTATTTCAGCGGGAATGCGGCGCGGGCGAAGGCTCCGCGCATCGACGCACGCGATTTTGATGTCACCTTCGGCCAGCAAGGTTCCATCTCGTAACGCCTGCTGCGCAATCACCATCGATGCGCGGGCGGCTTCACGCACCTGCACGGTCACCTCGATCAGGTCGTCCAGCCGGGCCGGTGCGTGGTAGCGCAGGGCGGTTTCGGTGACGACGAACATCGCGCCGCCGTGCTCGCGCAGGTGCTGCTGCGAAATGCCGCGCGCACGCAGCCATTCGGTGCGGGCACGCTCGAAGAATTTCAGGTAGTTCGCGTAGAAGACGATGCCGCCGGCATCGGTGTCTTCCCAGTAGACGCGGATCTTGAAGTGATAGGGGACGATGGAGGACATGCAGGCAACCGGCCGCAGGAAGCCTGCCGGGTGGCAGGCTGTGGCGGCCCGACCCGCATTATGGCTGCTGACTGCGGGTAAACACCGGTCCCCACAGCGGATGACCGACTTCCGACTTGCTCAGCGTGAAGGCCGGGTCGGCCTTGCGGGCAGACCTGAAGGCCGCTTCACACTGCGGCGCACGCTGGCTGGTGCAGTAGATGAACGCCAGGTACTTGTGCGCGGCGGCCTGGTCTTTCGGTGCGGCCAGCCCCTGCTCGAGCGCCTGCAGCAGCCGGCGTTCGGCATCGGGATACTGCGCGTCGTCATAGGCACGGATGCCGGCCAGCAGCGCGCGCTCGGCCGGGCGTTCGGCCAGTTCGGTGATCCCGACCGGGCCCTGGGGTGGCATCGGGGCGCAGCCGGCCAGGACAAAGCCGAGCGCGAAGGTGGTCAACAGGAGCTTGCAGCGGGTCATGATCCGAACTTGTGTCTGACGGTCACCGGCTGGTCCGGCGACACCTGGATGGTGACGGAATGGGGCGCGAATGCGTCGTTGCGCAGCGTGATCGTGTGACGCCCTTCGGGCAGTGTGAGCTTGCTCAGCGGCGGTGCGGTGCCCGCTGGGTTGCCATTGACCTCAACATGGCCCCAGGGGCTCACGGCGATGTTGACCTGCCCGGTCGCCGGTGCGACCGGTGTGGTGGACTGCGCTGCGCGTGCCTCGCGCTCGCGAGCCTCACGCGCACGGCGCTCGCGCGGCGTTTCGGCCGGTTTGGCGTCGGCGGCACTTCGCGATGCCGGGTCGCTCGTGGCGCTGCGTGCAGCCGCCGATGCGGCGCTGGCCGGCCCGGTGACCAGGGTCTCGGACGCGCCGAGCGAGCTGGCGGCGGGCAGTTCAGACGCAGCCGCCGAGCCGGCGGTGGCCAATGGGGCAGCCGCCGCGGCAGTGGCAGTGGCTCCCGCCGCTGCCGCCGAGGCGCTTGGGGCGCCGGCCACCGCTGGCGTCGCGGCCGGGACGTCGCCGGATGTCGCCGTGCCTGGTGGCTTGAACAGCCCGCCCAGGTTCAGCAGCACGGCCGTGGCCATCAGCCCGATGGCGGTGGCGGCCAGCAGCCAGCGCTTGCGGCGGGCGCGGCGGTCGGCCGCTTCGAGTTCATCCTGCTGAGCGACGTCGGCCTGCTCCTCGAGCCAGTGGCGCAGTTCGCGCGACAGAGCGCGGGCTGAGCGGAAGCGTGCGTCGGGGTCTTTTTCCATCGCCCGCGCCGCAATGGCCGACAGCGCGGGTGGCACGGACGGATTGATCTCGTGGGCTGGCGGCGGCTGGTGCGCCACGACGGCGGTGGCGATCTCGGTGAGCGTTGCGCCCTGGAAGGGTTTGGTGCAGGTGAGCAGCTCGTACAGCACCACGCCGAGCGAAAAGACGTCGCAGCGGCGGTCGACGGGCGCATGGCGCACCTGCTCGGGGGCCATGTAGTAGGGCGAGCCGGCGGCGAATTCGTCCACCGCGCCCGGCTCCTGCTGGCTGGCCACGCGGGCAATGCCGAAGTCGAGCACCTTGGGCTGGGTTCGACCGGTCATGAAGATGTTGGCCGGCTTGACGTCACGGTGCACCACGCCCTTGGTGTGGGCATAGGACAGCGCGTCGGCCACGCGGCGGATGATCAGCGCCGCCTCGATGGCGGTGGGGCGCCAGCCTTCCTTGAGGCGCTGGCGCAGGTCCATGCCCTTGAGGAGCTCCATCGCGATGTAGGCGCCCTGCGGGCTGGTGCCGGCATCGAACACCGTGACGATGTGCGGATGGTTCAGCCCGGCAGCAGCGCGGGCCTCGTTCAGGAAGGTGGAGTTGAACTGCTCGCGCGCCTCGGGCGACAGCTCCAGGCTCACGGTCTTGATCGCCACCAGGCGTGACAGCAGCGGATCCTGGGCGGCATAGACGGTGCCCAGGCCACCCTCGCCCAGGCGGTACTTCAGCGCATAGCGGCCGATGTGTCCGATGGTGGGCTGGTCGTCGTAGGGCAGGCTGCCTTCGCGGGCACGCGGCTCGGGTGCCGGCGCGATCGTGTGTTCGCCCTCGATCATCTCGCCTTCGAGGATGCTCGAGTCGGCCGATTCCGGGCCCCGGCCGCCGGCGCCAGCCTGTCGGGCAGCACGTTCGGCTTCAAGGGCCTGTTCAGGCGTCAGGGCGAGGACGGTCTTTTGGAATTCCACTGCGGCAGCTTAGATCAAGCGCATGTTGCGCTCAACCGCATCGAACGTGAGAAAAGACCCCGTTTTCCGGCCAGTGGGTAACGCGGTGTGTCAAAGCACACGTTCCAGCCGGGTCACGGCCTCCTGGAGCGTGGCCATGCTGCTGGCGTAGGACAGGCGCATGTAGCGTTGGCTGTCGTGGTGCCCGAAGTCCCGGCCGGGGGTCAGGGCCAGGTGGGCCCGGTGCATCAGCTCGAAGCTGAAGTCCCAGCTGTTGTCGCTGAAGCGCGACACATCGGCCCAGGCATAAAACGCGCCGTCGGGCATCACCGGCACTGTCAGCCCCAGCCGGTCCAGCGCCGGCACGAGGAAGTCCCGGCGTGCGCGGAACTCGGCGCGACGGCGTTCGTATTCGGCCAGGCTGTCGGGTTCGAAGCAGGCCAGCGCGGCCTGCTGGGCCACGGTCGATGGGCAGATGTAGAGGTTCTGGGCCAGTCGCTCCACGACCGGCACCATGGCCTCCGGCACGACCATCCAGCCCAGGCGCCAGCCGGTCATGCTGAAGTACTTCGAGAAGCTGTTGATCGTGACCACGTCGTCGCCGCAGCTCAGTGCGCTGCGCCCGAAGGTGTCGTCGAAGCTCAGGCCGAGATAGATCTCGTCGACCATCGTGACGCCGCCGCGGCTGCGCACCAGCTCGACGATGCGCCGCATCTCATCCGGGTGGATCGACGTGCCGGTGGGGTTGGACGGCGACGCGAGCAGCACGCCCCGGGTGCGGTCGGTCCAGGCCGCCTCGACCCCCTCGGCCGTGAGCTGGAAACGTTGCGCCGGCCCGCTGGGGACCAGCACCGCGCGGCCCTGTGCGGCCGAGACGAAATGCCGGTTGCACGGGTAGCTCGGGTCGGGCATGACGATCTCGTCGCCCGCATCGACCAGCGCCAGGCAGGCCAGCTGCAGCGCGCCGGATGCACCGGCGGTCAGCACGATGCGACGGGCCGGCACGTCCACGCCGAAGCGGCTGGCGTACCACTGGCTGAGCTTTTCGCGCAGGGCGGGCAGACCCAGCGCCGGTGTGTACTGCGTGCGGCCAAGGTCGATGCAGCGCCGTGCGGCCTCCTGTACGGCTGCAGGCGCGGTGAAGTCGGGTTCGCCGATGTTCAGGAAGATCATCGGCTCGCCGCCCTGCGCGGGGTCGCACTGCGGGGTGCGCGCCAGTTCCTCGGCCGCCTTGGCGCATTCCATCACATAGAAGGGTTCGATCAGGCCAGTGCGTGCAGCGAACTTCATCGGGAGCGGGTTGGAAAAGTGAGGTGCGGGCCAGGGTGGGGCCCCGGCAGCACGGGGCAGCGGCGTCGCCTCAGCGGCGGGCGTTGCGGGCGGCCTGGACCTCGGTCGGCCGAACGTCCAGCGCGGCCTTGTCGAGCACGCCGTTCACGTACTTGTGGCCGTCGGTGCCGCCAAAGCTCTTGGTCAGCTCCACCGCCTCGTTGATCGCCACCTTGTACGGGATGTCGATGCAGTGCTTCAGTTCATAGCAGCCGATCATCAGCACCGCGTGCTCCACCGGCGACAGTTCGGTGGTCTTGCGGTCGACGTGGCGAGCCAGCAGGGCGTCGATCTCGCTGGCCTCGGCAATGCAGCCGTGCAGCAGTGCGTCGAAGTGGGCGGCGTCGCACTTGCCGAAGTCGTCCTGCTCGCGCACGTGGGCGTCAATGACACCGGCATCGCTGCCGGAAACCAGCCATTCGTACAGGCCCTGCAGCGCGAACTCGCGCGAGCGGCGGCGTGCCGACTTCGCCGGCACACGCTTGCCCGCAGGCCGGGGGGTGGCCGCAGGCGCGGTGGGCTTGTTGTGGGATTCGGGGGCGTTCACGACAGGTCTTCCAGCAGATTGGCCATCTCGACCGCGACACGGGCGGCATCGCGGCCCTTTTCTTCGGCGCGGGCCCAGGCCTGTTCTTCGTTCTCGACAGTGAGGATGGCATTGGCCACCGGCACCTGGTGGTCGAGCGCAACACGCGTCACGCCCGCACCGCTTTCGTTGGCGACCAGCTCGAAATGGTAGGTTTCACCGCGAATGATGCACCCCAGTGCGATCAGCGCGTCGAAGTTCTCGCTTTCGGCCATGGCCTGCAGCGCGATCGGCACTTCCAGGGCCCCGGGCACCGTCACGTGCTGGACGTGCCGCGACGACACACCCAGGGCCTCGAGTTCGGCCAGGCAGGCCTCGGCCAGCTTGCCGGTGAGGGCTTCATTGAAACGGGCCTGCACGATGCCGATGCGAAGATCGTCTCCTTCGAGGCGGCCCGCCTGTCCCTTGTCAGCGCCTTGCATGCGGATGTCCTTGTCTGTTCATTCGTTCGGGCCGAGGAAGCCGGTGACTTCCAGGCCATAGCCCACCATGCTGGGCATGCGCCGCGGGCTGCCCAGCACCCGCATGCGGGCAATGCGCAGGTCACGCAGGATCTGCGCGCCGATGCCGTAGGTGCGCAGGTCCATCTGGCCGCGCTGGCGCTGGCGCTCGACGGATTCGCCCGGCTGGAAGTGACGCAGCAGGTCGTCGGCGGTCTCGCCACAATTCAGCAGCACCGCCACGGCGTGTGGGGCCTGCTGCAGCCGCGCCAGGGCCTTGGCCAGCGGCCAGGAGTGTGCGCTGTCGGCGGCGTCGAGCAGGTCGAACACCGACAGCGGCTCGTGCACGCGTACCAGCACCTCGTGTTCAGACGACCACTCGCCCTTGGTCAGCGCCAGGTGGGTGCCCCTGGAGCGGTCGCGGTAGGCGATCGCCTTGAAACTGCCCTGCGCGGTGTTGAGCACACGCTCGCCGATGCGCTGGATGAGCGTCTCGTTGCGGCTGCGGTATTCGATCAGGTCGGCAATGGTGCCGATCTTCAGGCCGTGCTCGCGGGCAAAGACCTCCAGGTCGGGCAGGCGCGCCATCGTGCCGTCGTCGTTCATGATCTCGCAGATCACGGACGCAGGCGACAGGCCCGCCATGGCGGTCAGGTCACAGCCCGCCTCGGTGTGGCCGGCGCGCATCAGCACACCGCCGTCCTGGGCCTGCAGCGGGAAGATGTGGCCGGGCTGGACCAGGTCGGCCGGCACGGCATCGCGCGCCACGGCCGCCTGCACGGTGCGGGCCCGGTCGGCGGCGGAAATGCCGGTGGTCACGCCGGTGGCCGCCTCGATGCTGACCGTGAAGGCCGTGCCGTGCACCGTACCGTTGCGGGTGGCCATCGGCGGCAGCTGCAGGCGCTCGCACCGTTCGCGCGTGAGCGTCAGGCAGATCAGCCCGCGCCCGTACTTGGCCATGAAGTTGATCGCCTCCGGCGTGACGTGGTCAGCCGCCAGGACGAGGTCACCCTCGTTCTCGCGGTCTTCCTCGTCGACCAGGATGACCATGCGGCCTGCCGCCAGTTCGGCAATCAGCTCGGGAATGGGAGAAATGGGCATAGGGGCAGGATTGTAGGTTGCGGGCAGTTACATGGCTGCCGGTGTCGCTGGCGCGGTGATCGCGCCGACGCTGAGCATGCGCTCGACATAGCGGGCGATCAGGTCGACTTCAAGGTTCACCGGGCGGCCGGGCGCCAGCAGTCCCAGGGTCGTGTGCTGCACCGTGTGGGGGATCAGGTTGATGCTGAATTCGGTCTGGTCGCCGTCACCCGCGCCATCGCGCACCTGGTTCACCGTCAGGCTCACGCCGTTCACGGTGATCGAACCCTTGTACGCCAGAAAACGTGCCAGCTCGCGCGATGCCAGGATGCGCAGCTCCCAGGATTCGCCCACCTGGGCGAAATGGGACACCTGGCCGAGCCCGTCGACATGGCCCGACACCATGTGTCCGCCCAGCCGGTCATGGGTGCGCAGGGCCTTTTCGAGGTTCACCGGGCCCGGGCGGTCCAGGCCGGCCGTGCGGGCCAGGCTCTCGGCCGAGATGTCGATCGTGAAGCTGTGCGCAGGCAGATCCAGCGAGGTGGCCGTCATGCAGGCGCCGTTGAGCGCGATGCTGTCGCCCAGCTGAACGTCGTCGAGATAGCCTTGTGGCGCCTCGATCGTCAGACGGTAGCCGTGCTGAGCGGTGCTGCCCAGCGGGGTGACCTGGGTGATGCGGCCCAGCCCGGTGATGATGCCTGTGAACATGCGCTGATTGTCGCAGGCCGGGGCCGATCCGGATCGCCGTGCGGTCTTCCCGCGGGCCGGGCTGGGCGCAGCCCGGCCCTGGGGGCCCTCAGAAAGTCGAGCGGCCTGGCGGACGGGCCCGCAGGCGCAGGTCCGGGCCCACCATCGCCGTCTCGATGAACTCCAGCTGCACCGCCTCGTCCAGCGAGGCCAGGGGGCCGAACTGCATCATCGGGCGGCCCTGGCCGATCAGGCGGGGTGCCAGATAGACCAGGAACTCGTCGACCAGGTCTTCGCGCACGAACGAGCCATTGAGCTTGTGGCCGGCCTCGACATGCAGCTCGTTGACGCCCCGGGCGGCCAGATCGGCCAGCATCGCGGGCAGGTCGACCTTGCCGCCCGCACCGGGCTGCAGGCAGACCTCGGCACCCAGGGCCTGCAGCGGCGGCAGGCGGGCGGGGTCGGGTTGCGCCGCGTACAGCAGCACCTGGCCCGGCGGGGCGAGGATGCGGGCATCGGGTGACACCTCCAGCCGGGAGTCCACCACCACCCGCAGCGGCTGGCGCGGGGTCGTCACCTCGCGCACATCCAGGCGGGGGTTGTCCTCGAGCACGGTGCCGATGCCGGTCAGGATGGCGCCGGCACGGGCCCGCCAGGCATGCCCGTCGGCCCGCGCGGCAGCGCTGGTGATCCACTGGCTGCGGCCGTCGTCCAGGGCGGTGCGTCCGTCCAGCGACGCAGCCACCTTCATGCGCACCCAGGGTCGGCCACGCACCATGCGCGAGAAGAAGCCAAGGTTGATCTCGCGGGCTTCGCCGGACATCAGCCCGACGTCGACCGCGATGCCGGCTTCGCGCAGCCGCGCCAGCCCACGGCCGGCCACTTGCGGGTTGGGATCGGTCACGGCCACGACCACCCGGGCCAGCCCGGCCCGTACCAAGGCATCGGCGCAGGGCGGGGTGCGGCCGTGGTGGGAGCAGGGCTCGAGCGTGACATAGGCCGTTGCGCCCCGCGGGTCCCAGCCGCGCGCGGCGGCATCGCGCAGTGCCTGCGCCTCGGCATGGGCCTGGCCGGTGGCCTGCGTGTGGGCGGCCAGCTGTCGGCCGTCCGGCCAGGCCAGCACGCAGCCGACCGCCGGGTTGGGCGGACACAGCCACTGGGCCTGACGGGCGGTCTGCAGCGCCAGGGACATGGCCCGCTGGTCGTCAGCCGGCCACGAGGTATCGGTCATATCGTGAAATGCATCACGGCGCTTTGCGCGGTCTTCGGGAATCATCGCCATTCGTCGCACTCATCGGACCAGTCGTCGCACACCGATTGTGTCGCGTTCGGGCGCCGGTCTAAAGTTCCCTCCCAAAGGATGCCTCCAATGCGTCACCCACACCAATCCGGCTTCACGTTGATCGAGACGATGGTCATCGTTGCGATCACCGCCATTCTCGTGTCGCTGGCTGCCCCGATGTTCACGACGTTCGTGGCCCAGCGCAGCGTGACATCCCACATGCGCGAACTCAGCGGAGCGATCCGCCTGGCCCGCAACGAGGCAATGAAGCGGGGGCAACCCGTGACCATCTGCGCGACCGCGGATCCGCTGGCGGCCTCACCCAGCTGCAGCGCGGGCGGTGCGGGCGGGTGGGCCGCCGGCTGGCTGGTGTTCCTGGATCGAAACGGGGATCAGGCCGTGAGTGCGAACGATGTGCTGATCAAGGTGCAGAACGCCGTTGCCAACAGTGGCGGCATCGTTGCGGGCGCCAACAATGCAATCACCTTCCAGCCCAGCGGCATCGCTTTTGATGTGGCGGATACCTTCACGCTGTATCCCAAGATGGATTCAGGAAGTTCTGAGTACGCCGCCTTGACGAAGCGTCTTTGCGTCAATGCCACCGGTGCGGAGCTGCGGTCATGCTGAATTCACGCCTTCAACGGACCCGCCAGCGCGGCGCCAGCCTGCTCGAGGTCATGGTGGCGATCCTGATCCTGTCGTTCGGCATGCTGGCCATGGCGGGCCTGCATGCCGTCTCGATCCAGCAGGGGAAGATGGCGCAGTTCCGCGGTACGGCCATGCAGCTGGGGGCGGATTTTGCCGACCGCATGCGGGCCAATCGCGGCGCCTTCGACTTCACGCTGCCCATTGCGGCCTCGCCGTATGTGTACATGGTGCCGTACACATCGAATCCGGCAGCGGTGGCGGTGCCGGCCTGCGCCACGGCTGGGGCATGCACCGCGGCCGAGCGTGCGGCAATCGACCTTGCGGAGTGGCGCAACATCGCGCGCAATGCACTGCCCGGGGGGAATCTGTACGTCACACAGGATGCAGGCACGAACATCCTGAACGTGTGGGTGCTGTGGATCGACCCTGAGGCGAAGAACACCGCTGGAGGTGGGGCATCCATGACCAGCGCCCAGCATTGTCCGGCCGGTGTCGGTGGCGACATTCCGCCACAGTGTCTTGCGTTGAGGGTGGTGATATGAGAGCTCATGGCCGATCGACGATGCGAGGCGCCCGGTTCGCACGGGGGCGGACGCTGGTCGAGCTGATGGTGTCCCTGACGATCGCGGCGATCGTGCTGGGGGCGGTGTTGATCACCGTGGCTGGTACCGGCGCGAGTGGCCGCAGGCAGGACGCACAAGGCATCCTGGCCGAAGAGGGGCAGATCGCGCTGGGTCTGGTCACCACCCACCTGCGCATGTCCGGGTCACTCATGCCGCGCGCCGTGCTGAACCTGCTGAACCCCGACCTGAACCATCTTCTCCCGTCGCAGGCGCTGCTGCCCTTTGGCTGTCGCAACGGCTTCACCGATGCAACCGCCAACAACCTGACCTGCGCTGGCGGGGCGTTCGGTGACGCCATTGCCGTGCGCTACCAGGTCGACCAGTTCAACAGCGTGCAGCGTGCCGGTCAGCCGACCGATTGCCTGGGACGCACGATTCCCGAGACGAATCTGCCTGGCGTCGGGGTGGGGCGCTTCGCTGACAACCGGTTCTTCGTTGCCAACAACCCTGCCACCGGCAACCCCGCGTTGTTCTGTCGTGGCAGCGGCGGCGGGGCGCCGCAGGTGCTGCTCGACAACGTCGAGCTGATGCGCGTGCAGTACGGGCTGCTCTCGCTGCACCCCGACAACTCGCCGAAGATCCCGGTCTTCAACGATACGGTTGCCAATTATGTGAATGCGGACGATGCCGCGCTGGTCAACAACTGGCGCCGTGTCGGCACGATACGCCTGTGCCTGTTGATGCGTACCGGCGACAACGTCGCCGAGGAGCCCACGCCCTTCCAGAACTGCGATGGCATGGTCGTGGCCTCGGGCGACCGGCGGTTGCGGCGCGCCGTGTTTGCCACGGTGGCCCTGCGCGACAGCGGTGCCCCCGCGTTCCCTGCGCCTTGAGTGCCTGCATCATGAACTCGACTGCACTTCATACACGTTTTCGCCAGCCTCGCTCGAACGCCAGCACGCGGTCTCGCGGCGTGGTCCTGGTGGTGGCGCTGATCCTGCTGGTCGTCATCGGCATCAGTTCGGCCATGATCGCGAGGTCGGCACTGTTTGGCGGCCTGGCCAGCCAGAACATGCGGGCACAGCAGCTTGCACTGCAGGCTGCCGAGATCGCCCTGCGCAGTTGCGAGAACCTGCTGCTGGTCTGGGTGCGTGCGAACCCGGACCCAGATGCGCCCGTGGGCCCGCCACCAACCTGGGCGCGTGTCTATCCGAACCTGCGCAACATCGACGAGGCGGCGCCATTCTGGCTGACGCGCGCGAACTGGGCTGGTGCGAATGTGCTGACCGTGCCTGCCGCAGAACTCGGGATGACCGTCGACTATGCGCAGCCGCCTCAGTGCATGGCCCAGCAGGTCCGCGTACCGGGCGTCGACCCCCGGGCAACCGAGCGGACCTACGAGATCACCGCATGGGGCTTCAGCCCCGACTACCAGCGCGACGGTTCCGGCGAGGCGATCAGCGGTGCAGAGACCCTGCTGCAGTCGGTCATTCGCGTGTTTTGAGTTTCAACTGGTCCTGCAGGCCGCTGCACAGGCAGCGGCTGGACGGGATCGCCCAATCAGGAGAGGCGTCATGGTCGCTTCCGCTTTCAAGCATTCGTCCAAGTCGGGCTCCCGGGCCAGCAGGCCTGCAGCCTTGGCGGTCATCGCGCTGATCTGCTGGGGGCAGATGCTGCCGGTCTGGGCGGCGCCGGCGCAAACCCCGCTGCTCACGCGGGCGGCCAACCCGGCCACACCCAACCTCGTCTACACAATGGACGATTCCGGGTCCATGGCCTGGCGCACAATGCCCGACAGCACGTTCTCGGGCATTCCCTCCTACAACCTGGGGCATCACCCCATGGACAGTTTCGAGGGAGGCGACGTCTACCCGGTGACCACGCGGACGGGTGATCTCGTGTCGGCGAAGCTTCGCTCCTCGGCGTACAACCAGATCTACTACAACCCCGAGATCCGGTATGTGCCCTGGGTGTTCGGTGACAACACCTCATTCCCGAACGCGAATCCGAAGGCAGCCTGGCTGGACCCGACCAACCGGGTGCCGGTCAGCACCGCGGCTGAACGCACCAATGCGATCAATGCGGGTGACGCCGTCAACCTGGAAGGTGAGTCCACATACGGCGAGAGGATCTGGTGCAAGTCCGAGACCAGCACCACGCCCAACGTGACGGCGCCTGGCAACGCGAATCGCACAGGAGCCGACTGCGAAAATGTCACGGGTGAAATCTTCGCGCCCGCCACGTATTACGTCCACAACGGCGGCAACTTCACGACGGCCTCGAATTTCACCCGCGTGCGGATCATGGATTCGACAAGCTTCACGCGGGGGGCCGGCCGCACCGACTGTGCCGTGTCAGGCTCCACCGCGACCTGCACCCAGGAGCAGGAGTACCAGAACTTCGCCAACTGGTTCACCTACTACCGCTATCGCATGTTGCTGGCCATCGGTGCGTCGAGCCGCGCTTTCGCCAAGCAGGGGGATGGTTTTCGCATCGGTTACGGCCGCATCAACAAGGGAAGTACCTCGGTGGATGGGGTCAGCACCCGCACCTTGGTTCGAGGCGTGAGACGCTTTGCGGATGCACCCCGGACCGAGTTTTTCAACTGGCTGTACGGGGTGGGGCCTGTCGGCAATACGCCCTTGCGGCGGGCCATGGACGATATCGGCAAGTACTACTCACGCGCCGACAACCGCGGCCCGTGGGGCAACACCCCTGGCAGCGACGACCCGACCGACCATATTCAGTGCCGCAAGTCGTATCACCTGCTGATGACTGACGGTTACTGGAACGATGCGGCGGCGAGTACCGAGGCGGCCCGTGCGAATGTCGACAACCAGCCTGGCCCGACCATCACCGGCCCCAACGCACAGACCTATACCTACTCTCCGATCAGGCCGTTCCGTGACAATTACGAGAACACGCTGGCCGATGTGGCGATGTACTACTGGAACCGGGACCTGCGGCCCACGCTGGACAACCGCGTGACGCCCGACAGCAAGAACCCGGCGTTCTGGCAGCACATGGTGAACTTCACGGTGGGCCTGGGCCTGACCGGTACGCTGAGCTATCCGGGCGACCTGGCTGCGCTGGAAAGCGGCGCGAAGTCCTGGCCGGCCGTGTCGGCAGCCACGCCCAGCACCATTGATGACCTGTGGCACGCGGCCGTTAACAGCCGGGGAACCTACCTCAGCGCCAAGAACCCGGACGAGTTTGCCGCATCGCTTTCCAGCATCCTGCAGGAAATCGTCGAACGCCAGGCAAGCGATGGCGGTGTGGCGACCGCGGCGGCCACGCTGCAGGCGGGCAATCGCAAGTACGTGCCTGAGTACAAGACAGGGTCCTGGACCGGGAACCTGCTGGCCTACAACCTCGACTCCCTGGGGCAGCAGACCACTCTGGCCTGGGACGCCGACGCCAAGGTGCCGGAACATGGCTCGCGCAACATTGTCGCGGGCACGCGCAATGGTTCGCCCAAGGCGGTCGACTTCAAGTGGGATTCCCTGCCCACGGCGATGCGCACGGAAATGGGTGGCAGCGCCAGTGCCAACCTGGTCAACTACCTGCGCGGCGACAAGTCGCTTGAAGGAACGACCTACCGCAAGCGCAACGGCAAGCTCGGTGACTTCGTGAACTCGCAGCCGGTGTATGTGAAGGGCCTCGTCGACATGGGCTACAGCCTGCTGCCTGCCGGCACACCCGGGCGCGGCACCTATGACGGCTTCCTGAGCGCGAAGTCCGCGCGAAATGGGGTGGTCTTCATTGGCGGCAATGACGGCATGCTGCACGCCTTCCGCGACTACGGAACGCCCGCGGAGCAAGGTTCGGAGGTGTTCGGTTTCATTCCGCGTGCGCTCCTGCCGACGCTGAATCTGCTGTCGTCGCCGTCCTATGGCCACCGCTACTTTGTCGACGGGCCGCTCGTCGAGACGGACGCATACTGGGGCGGCGCGTGGCGCAACCTGCTGGTCGGTTCTACCGGGGCAGGCGCTCGCGCGGTCTTTGCCCTGGATGTGACGAACACGACCTCGCTGGGCGCAGGCAACGTGCTGTGGGAGCTGGACTCGACGAACGACGACGAGCTGGGCCACATCCTGTCGCCCATCGAAGTGGGTCCGATGAAGGACGGCACCTGGGCGGCGGTCTTCGGCAACGGCTACGACAGCGCCAGCGGCAAGGCCCAGCTCTTCATCGTCAACGTGCAGACGGGTGCCGTGATCCGCAAGATCGACACCGGTGTCGGATCCGGCAACGGACTGGGCGGTGCTCGACTCATCCGGGACGAGAACCGCATGGTGGTTGGCGCCTATGCCGGCGACCTGAAGGGGAACGTCTGGAAGTTCGACCTGGACTCGACCTCGCCTGCGAGCTGGGGCGTCGCGTTCAGTGGTCAGCCGCTGTTCACGGCGACCTACATGTCGTCGCCCCAACCCATCACCGCGACGCCCGACTATGTGCCGCATCCGAAACAAGGCTACATGGTGGTGGTCGGTACCGGCAAGCTGTTCGAGGAAGGTGACCAACTCGACACGTCGCGCCAGACCCTGTACGGGCTCTGGGATCAGCAGCAACTCGTCAAGTCGGGCGGCACCTTTGTCTGGACGGATGAGCCTCGCATCACGGACCCCCTCAGCGTGGTCAGCAATGTCTTCAATGCGACCACCGTGGCGGGACCCGAAGGCCAGACGTACTACAAGGTGACCACGTCACCGATCGACTGGGCCGTTCATCGCGGATGGTCTCTCGGCCAGACCCTGGCGAGCGGGCAGCGCAATGTCTTTGAAGTCAGCAACTTCCAGGGCCTGGCGCTGTTCCAGACGGTTGCACCATCCAGTGGTGTATCGACCAATCCATGTCTTGAGACTTCAGGTGAAGGGTTCAACATCCTGGTCGACCCGATCACGGGCGAGATGGCACCACCACTGATGGACACGAACGGAGACGGTGTGGTCAACTCGTCCGACGAAGCCATCGCTGGCTACAAGACGGGTGCCGACGGACGCGACGTGAAGCTGGGTCAGCCGCCCGGAGCCCCGCCGATCCCGGTGGACGAGGGTGGCTGCGGGCCGGGACGCAAACTGATGACGCTGAGCAATACGTCGGCGGGTGGGGGCAGTGTCTTCTGCGCGCCCTTGCAGCGCCCGCGAATCTGGCGGCAGCTGTATACCCGTCCGCAGTGAGGCACACTGATAGTCACTGAATGCTGGAGATCGCCGGATGAAAGTTGTCAAACATGCGAGGCCTCGCGGGTTCTCGATGGTCGAGTTGATGATCGTCGTTGCGATCGTCGGCATCCTCGCGGCCATCGCGTTCCCGAGCTACACCGAGTACATCCGGCGAAGCCAGCGTGCGGAGGCGCGGACAGTGCTGCTGGAAGCAGAGCAGTTCATGCAGCGCTTCTATGCCGCCAATGAGCGCTTCGACCAGACACGTGGCGGCACTGCCGTCGCCTTGCCGGCTCAACTGCAGCGTTCGCCGCAGACCGGAACGCAGCTGTACACGATTGCGATTGCCAACGTGAATCGCGTGTCGTTCACGCTGAGTGCGACGCCCGGAGGTCCGTTGTCTGGCGACAAGTGCGGAACCTTCACCGTCACGAACACCGGTGTACGCAACGTCACTGGCGGATCGGGAACCGTGGCGGAGTGCTGGCGCTGAAGCCGCGCATGCGACTTGCGTCGTGACACCGCAATGAATCTGGCGTTTGGTGGGGTGACAGGCACTTGCCGGGCCGGCCCACCTGCATGCCGGCGCGCTTCGTGACCCGATGATCAGCAGTCTCTGGCGTCAAGGGCCTGATGCGCCGCGGTTCGCTCGTGGCATTGCTGCCAGGCCAGACAGTTCTGGGTCAAGGTGGCGAATCATGGACGTCAAGCTGATGGATTGGGCATGACCTTGCGGATCCTGCCAGTCGACGGTCACCTTGACGTGCGTCAGGTGCCAGTCACGATGCGGCGAAAGCGCTGTGTTCACCCGGTAGGTCGCGTTGTGGAGCGCCAGAGACTCGATGAGAGGTTCGGCGCTTGTCGCCACCCCGAGTGCGCCACGCAACATCGAGCCATGGCGCAAGGCCTCCAGCCTTGACTGTGCTGCGCGTACGGCGAACGTCCGTTGGGCCGCCAGTTCGGCATGCGCCGTCAGCGTCGCATTGAACCGCAGCGTGGCCACCGCTGCGATTGAAAGCACCAGAAAGGCCAGCAGGGCATCGAGCAGGGCAATACCTTGCTGCGCCGACCTTCGCGAGTTCAGGCATTCGCCCTGTGGCGCTCCTGTAACGGCGCTGAAGCAGGCGCGTCGAGTCCGCTGTGCGCCACGGCTCGGCAGGCTGCTGCTCATGGCGCACGCGTACCACGGCCGCGGCTTGACACGCGCACGCCAGGCATGCCCTTGCGCCGCGTGCGCTTTACGGTACATGCCAGCTCCCAGGCACGGGCACCACGGGTCCGACTGTTGCCTGCAGGTGCTCAAGGACCGGCAGGTCATGCACCACGCCGGCCGGCATGAAGTCCGTCTCAAGCTGCTCTGCGAGCATCGCGCCTCGAATGCGGGCATCAGACGCCCTCGGCGTGAATCGCAGTCCACGCGAATGGATCAGGCCTTGGAAGGCGATCGAGGCGTCAAGCGTGAGCTTGCCGTCGACAAACAGCAGCGCACCACCCGAGGCGACAGTCAGGTCCAGAGGCCGGTCGATCAGCAGGTCTCCATCGATCCAGATGAGGCGCCAACCGGCATCCAGCGCACGCCGAATGGCCGGCAGGCAGTCTGCTGCGCAGTGGAGTCGGTGCACCACGGGCATGCGTCGGTAGGACTGCGGCGGCATACCGAACTGACGCGTGAACTCGGCGTCGCTGGATGACGCGGATGTGTCGACCCAGGTCACAGCACCATCGGGGACGATCTGCATCGCGGGAAGAACGAGGAGTGTTTCGCCCAGTTCAGCGTGGGCGATCGATGCGGCAGCGAGTCGGTCTGCGTCGGGCCGCTGCGCCGGTGCGGGGCGCGGCGCTGAATCCGTCGGTGCGTGCGAGCTACCTGCAGGCACGCATTCGGTCGATGTCGCGCTGCAGCCATGGGCACGCAACAAGATGGTTCCGGGGCGCGGCCCGGGCTGCAGGATGACACGAACGCTCGTGGCTGAACTCGTTCCCCCGCCACCGGTCCCCGCGGCGGCCGCATCGGGCGCACGGGTGTCCGATGCGTCGAAGCAGCGGCACCGCCAGACCTCGGCGGCACCCGGCGTGCTGGCGCCCGAGCCACAGCTCAGCTCCAGTCGATGATTCAGCATCCGGCCCCAAGGGGGGCGGTTGTCGGGCCTCATGGGGGTGCTCAGGTCGACGCTGCCACGCAGCGAACCGGAGGCGCCAGCGCGGACCGGGCAACCTTCGAGTGGGGTGTGCACCGCGTTGAGAGCCGCCGTTGTCCAGGCGGCACCCGCCTCGGCGGCCTCATGGGCGCGTACGGCGCTGTAGTCGTTCATCGAGGCCAGTTCGTCGATGAACAGGTTGCGCTGAGTGAACGCCAGCAGCAAGGCACTCGCGGCGATCAGTCCAGCCACCACCGGCAGTGCGACACCGCCTCGTGCGCCGACGGTCACGCCAATGTCGCGATGGGCGTGCTGACCGAAGGCATCGATCCCGACGTGTGACATTCGCGGTGCCATGCCGTCGCAGAGGCCCGCACGTCGGCCGGCCAGCAGTCGCGACGCGCTCCGGATCATGAGCAGGCCCCCTCGACGGTGTCATTGCGCAGTCGGGTGTGAACCACCACTCGCCTTTCGCGTGCGACTGCGCCCGCAGGGTGGCCCCGCACTTCGATCGTCGCATGCCTGATTTCAAGGGTCGGGCAACCGGCCTGGAGGCAGACCTGCGTGCACAGAGCCGCCAAGGGCACCGCCGTGCGATCGATGCGAGCGTTGAAGGCGGTGATGGTGAAGGCGTCCGGATCAGTCAGCGTTTGCCAGGACCCACGGCCACCGGCCTTCATCTGGAGGGCGCCGCCGTGAAGACGCAAGCCGAGTTGATCGATGCCGGCGCCGTCGTGCCGGGCGGTATCGCCCATTTCTGATTGGGTCCAGTGCAGTTCAGCGAGGGACGGGGCACGGACAGAGCGATGGGGGTTGGACAGTGTGGGCTGCACCAGCGCAGGTGCGAACTGCCCCGTGCGGACTTGCCACACCCCTTGACTCGACGATGCCTGCCAATAGGCCGCCGTGCGAAGGTTTCTGAGGACCACGTCGGTGACGGACCTGAGGTCCTGGGCGACACGTGCATCTTCGACCATCGCCCTGCTGGCGTGAACCTGGTGCCCGAGATGCGCGACAGCGAGCCCGGCCACAACGCCACCCAGACTGAGCCCGACGAGTGCCTCGACCAGGCTCGCGCCCCGCTGTTCTCGACGCGACATGTCAAGACCTCCAGCAGCGGTGGTTGTCGACAGCGCCGTTGCCGAGCGAGGTGGTCGTCCCGGACTCACGGTACTGATCGTGCCTCGACACGGTCAAGCGCAGATGGTTGCAAGGCCGGTCGAATGCCTGCTCGCCCAGCGCCTCGGCATGGACGATGTAGCCGGTCACGGACGCCTGAGAAACCGAGAACCGGTATCGCGCTCCCGAACTGGACGCTGCGGTGTGCGCCAGGCCCAGTTCATCCAGCGACGTGGCATAGCGAAAATGGTTGCCACGCCACCGCGCCTGGGCAGTCTGGATTTCGGAGAAGATCAGCAGCGCCTCGGTACGCCGGCTCTTTCGGACCTGTTCGACAAAGCTGGGGTAGGCGATGGCTGCCAGGATGCCCACGATCGTGAGTGCGATCAGGCATTCGATCAGCGTGAAGCCGCGTGACGGGCGCTGTGCGTCCGGCATGTTCAGCATGTTGCACCTGCCTGGGCGGCCGCAGGCACGGCGCAGCTGCGCACACGCCCGAGGATGTTGACCACATGGCGGATCGAACCACCGCGGTCGCTGTGCACGGTGATCGTTGCGGCCGGCGTGACGGTGCCCCGAGGCTCGAACAGCATGGACCTGACGTTCGACGACAGCCGGATACCCGCGTGGTCTTCGACCACCACCTGCTTGATCCGGGCGGAAGCGGGACAGGCCGTCGTGGCGGGTCCCGGGGCGCAGGGGCAACCGTCAGCACGGCCGGTGTGGATGACGTAACACGTGCCGGATGCACCTGATGCGAATGAGATGCGCACCGGCGCGTTGTGCAGTATGGCCTCGGAGCGCGCAAGGCGGATGTCGGCGACAAGCTGCTGGGCCCAGCCGTGCAGCTTGCGACGGGCGAGGATATCGCCCAAGGATGGCAGCGCCAACGCGGTGATCAGTGCGCTGATCGCCATGGCGATGCCGACCTCCACGAGCGTCAGCCCGTGCTGGTGGTGTGGCGTGCTCATTGTTCCTCCCTGAGTTCTACGCTCGGGCGAGACTCTAGGGAGAACCTTGGGGTGACCGTCCCCCCTGGACGAGGGGTGGGTTCGAAACGACTGTGACGCCTGGTAAGTGCCTGGCAAGCGCCTGGCACGCACCTGCGCGGTGCAAGCCGCGTGGCACGCGCAGGTCAGGGCGTCAGATTTCCTTGATCAGGCGGCTGAACTCGTCGACGTCCTCGAAGCTGCGATAGACCGAGGCAAACCGTACGTAGGCGACCTTGTCGAGCTTTTTCAGCTCGCGCATCACGAACTCGCCGAGTTTGGAAGACGCCACTTCGCGCGCGCCGCTGGAGCGCAGCTTCTGTTCGATACGTTGCAGCGCGGCGTCGATCTGCTCGATGCTCACCGGGCGCTTGCGCAGCGCCAGCACCATGGAGGCGCGCATCTTGCTGCCGTCGAACTCGGCGCGTGTGCCGTCTTTCTTGACCACCAGCGGCATCGTGACTTCAGCGCGCTCGTAGGTCGTGAACCGGGTGTCGCAGGACAGGCAGCGCCTGCGCCTGCGAATGACATCCCCCTCGTCGGACTCGCGGGTCTCGACGACCTGGGTTTCGCCGTTGCCGCAAAAAGGACAGCGCATGACGAGGGGAGCTCGATCAGCCGTAGACCGGGAAGCGGCGGGTCAGCTCGGCCACCTTGGCGCGCACGGTGGCGAGGTTCGCCTCGTCGCGCGGGTTGTCGAGCACATCGGCGATCAGCTGGGCGGTGGCCACGGCTTCGGCTTCCTTGAAGCCGCGGGTGGTCATGGCCGGCGAACCGAGACGGATGCCGCTGGTCACCATGGGCTTTTCGGGGTCGTTCGGAATGCCGTTCTTGTTGCAGGTGATGTGGGCCTGGCCCAGCACGGCTTCAGCTTCCTTGCCGGTGAGGCCCTTGGGCCGCAGGTCGACCAGCATCACATGGCTTTCGGTGCGGCCGCTGACGATGCGCAGACCGCGCGAGATCAGCGTCTCGGCCATGGCCTGGGCATTGCGCAGCACCTGTTCCTGATAGGCCTTGAACTCGGGCGACAGGGCTTCCTTGAAGGCCACCGCCTTGGCCGCGATCACGTGCATCAGCGGACCGCCCTGGATGCCGGGGAAGATGGCGCTGTTGATCTGCTTGGCGACATGGTCCTTCATCAGGATGATGCCGCCGCGCGGGCCGCGCAGGCTCTTGTGGGTGGTGGAGGTCACCACGTCGGCAAACGGCACCGGGTTGGGGTACACGCCGCCGGCGATCAGCCCGGCATAGTGCGCCATGTCGACCATGAAGTAGGCGCCGATGTCCTTGGCGACCTTCGCGAAACGCTCGAAATCGATGCGCAGGCTGTAGGCCGATGCGCCGGCGATGATCAGCTTGGGCTTGTGCTCGTGCGCCAGACGCTCCATGGCGTCGTAGTCGATCTCTTCCTTGGCATCGAGGCCGTAGCTCACGACCTTGAACCACTTGCCCGACTGGTTCAGCGGCATGCCGTGGGTCAGGTGCCCGCCCTCGGCCAGGCTCATGCCCATGATGGTGTCGCCGGGCTGCAGCAGCGCAAAGAACACGCCCTGGTTGGCCTGCGAACCCGAATTCGGCTGCACGTTGGCATTTTCGGCGCCGAACAGTGCCTTCAGGCGGTCGATGGCCAGTTGTTCGGCCACGTCGACGAACTCGCAGCCACCGTAGTAGCGCTTGCCCGGATAACCCTCGGCGTACTTGTTGGTGAGCTGCGAGCCCTGCGCGGCCATCACGGCCGGCGAGGCGTAGTTCTCGGAGGCGATCAGCTCGATGTGGTCTTCCTGACGCTGGTTTTCCTTCTGGATCACGGCCCAGAGTTCAGGATCGACGTTGGCAATGGTGGATTGGGAGCGGTCAAACATGGCAGTCCTCTTCAGTGTCGGATCTTCCCCTCGATGCACCGGCAACCGGAACGGTCCACGACTGAGGGTGTGGCCGCCTGGCACGCATGCAGGATGCTCGGAGGGCTGCCCAGGCGAACGGCGGGGCGAAGCCGCAAGGCTCCGGCCGCACTTCCCGGTGGTACACCACCTTGGGCGCGCCCGGTTGCAGAGTGCTCCGGGGGCCCTTATCGCCAGTTGTGCGGCGCTTGAAGTGTACTGGATTGGCGCAGCGCGCCGAGGCGGATCAGACGGCACGACCGGCAGGCAGCCCGGCGGGCCGCCCGTCGGACCCCGTCAGTTGACGTAAGCGACGACCTGGCGGGGCAGCGCCACCGCCGCGGTGTCGATGGGCGCATCGGTGCCGGGCAGCGGGCGGGCGGCCGCCGGCGTGGCCGGCAAGGCCGGTTCGGCGGCCGAGGCACCCGCCGGTGCGGGTTCAGGAGCCGCCTGCACGGTACGCAGCAGCTGGGGCACGTTGATCGGCACGGCGCGGCCGGCGGCAACACTGGCAATGTGCGAGCGCTCGGACAGCACCTTGGCGGCATAACCACCGTCGTGCGGCAGGTTGGCCGCGCCCACGTAATACCGCAGACCGCCCTCGAGGCTGCCGGCGCGTGCGATGCATTCGCGCAGCACCTGCACGCCGACCCGCAGGTTGGTCACCGGGTCGAACGCGGCGTGATTGCCGCCGAATGCCTCGTACTTGTCGTCGTGCACGCGGGTCATCACCTGCATCAGGCCCTGCGCGCCAACCGGGCTCTGCGCGAAGGGGTTGAAGCCGGACTCGATCGCGATCACAGCCAGGATCAGCATGGGATCGAGCTTGGCGACGGAACCGACCTCCCAGGCCTCGCGGACCAGGCGGCTGATGGGCTCCGGGGCCACGCGGTACCGGCGCGACAGCCACTGGGCCACCGCCGCCTGCTGCTTCGACAGCTCCTTGGGGTCGGCCGCCGTGGCACGCTGGATGGCCGAAGGCTCTGCCAGGCTTGCCAGCAGGGCCTCGGCCGAATCACCGGCGCGGGCTTCCTGGCGTTGTTGCAACCAGCCCAGCGCCTGCACCTCGATGGTGTGACGCAGATCGGGCCGGCCCAGTGCAAACACCGCGGCGGCCAGAACGATCAGGCCCACCAGAGCCAGGCCGTTGTGGCTGATCTCGAGCAGCCCGTGGGCGACATCCTTGACGAACACCGTGAACGAATCCACGGAGGCTTGTTGTGCAGTCCCGAAGGATCGGCGCACGGAATCGAACGCTGTCATGGCACTCCTTTCCTCCCACCGGGCCCGGGGGCTCTGAGGAGCCTGCAGGTCCGGCAGCGATAATGCCCCGCGCTGTGGAGCCCGGGCTTCGCAGGAGGCGAAGGCGGCTCAGCGGTTGATGGCATCGGCAGCGTCGCACCAATGAACGGTGCGGGTTATCCCTTAACTTAGGGACGGGCGGATTCTAGAGAGCCTTGAAATAACCAGTCAAGCTTGTGGAATTCGTCTCTAATAACTAATTTGTATGAAGTATCGAGATCTGCGTGAGTTCATTCACGGCCTGGAGCGGCTCGGCGAGCTGAAACGGGTCGCAAAGCCTGTATCGACGCGCCTCGAGATGACGGCGCTCAGTGACCGCGTGCTCAAGGCGGGCGGTCCGGCCCTGCTGTTCGAGCAGCCGGTTGGTTACAAAATACCTGCGCTGACGAACCTGTTCGGCGCCCCCAGGCGGGTGGCGATGGGCATGGGCGCGGCCGAAGTGGCCGAGTTGCGCCAGATCGGCCAGTTGCTGGCCAGCCTGAAGGAGCCGGAGCCGCCCAAGGGCCTGAAGGATGCCGGCCAGCTGCTGCAGATGGGCAAGGCCCTGTGGGACATGAAACCGGCGCAGGTGCGTTCGGCGCCCTGCCAGGAGCAGGTGATCGAGGCAGCGGACGTCGACCTCGGGTTGCTGCCGGTCCAGCACTGCTGGCCCGGGGATGTCGCACCGCTGATCACCTGGGGACTCGTGGTCACGCGCGGGCCGCAGAACGTGCCCCAGCCGCGGCGTCGACAGAACCTGGGCATCTATCGACAGCAGGTGATCGGCCGCAACCGGGTCATCATGCGCTGGCTGGCCCATCGCGGTGGTGCGCTCGACTTTCGCGAGTTCGCACTGGCCCAGCCCGGCGTGCCTTTCCCGATGGCTGTGGCGCTGGGGGCTGATCCGGCCACCATCCTGGGCGCCGTCACACCGGTGCCTGACACCCTGTCCGAGTACCAGTTTGCCGGCCTGCTGCGTGGCAGCCGCACCGAGGTGGTCGAGACCGCGGTCGGTGACACGGGGCTGCGGCTGCAGGTGCCGGCCAGCGCCGAGATCGTGCTGGAAGGCCATGTGCCCCCGGCTGCCAGTGGCTACGAAGGGGTGTCCGAGCACGGCGTGCCGCTGCGCGAAAAGGGCGGCTACCTGCATGCGCTGGAAGGACCCTATGGCGACCACACCGGCTATTACAACGAGCAGGACTGGTTCCCTGTGTTCGAGATCGACCGCATCACGATGCGGCGCGACGCCATCTATCACTCCACCTACACCGGCAAGCCGCCCGACGAGCCGGCCGTGCTGGGGGTGGCTCTGAATGAAGTGTTCGTGCCGATTCTCCAGAAGCAGTTTCCGGAGATCGTGGACTTCTATCTGCCGCCCGAAGGCTGCAGCTACCGCATGGCGATCATCAGCATCCGCAAGGCCTACCCGGGCCATGCAAAGCGGCTGATGTTCGGGCTGTGGAGCTTCCTGCGCCAGTTCATGTACACCAAGTTCATCGTGGTGACCGATGACGACGTGGACATCCGCTCCTGGCAGGACGTGATCTGGGCCATCACGACCCGGGTGGATCCGGTGCGCGACACCACGCTGGTCGACCGCACACCGATCGACTACCTGGACTTCGCCTCGCCCGTCTCGGGTCTGGGGGGCAAGATGGGGCTGGACGCCACCAACAAGTGGCCCGGCGAGACCGATCGCGAGTGGGGGCGCCTGATCCGGATGGAGCCCGAGGTCGAGGCGCGGGTGGCCTCGCTGTTCGACGAGCTGATGGCCACACGATGAGGTCGGCCCGTGCCTGAGGTGATCGCGTCGATCAAGTCGATGCTGACCTGGCTGGCGCTGCCGCCGGTCGGTCCCGTGGTTCTGTTGCTGCTGGCCGCCTGGTGGCGGCGTTCGGCCCGGCTGACGTGGCGGCGCATCGGCATGTTCGCCACCTTGCTGGCGTGTGTGGCGCTGTGGCTGCTGTCCAGCGTCGGATTTGCCGAGTGGTTCCAGCGCCAGGTGATGGCCGTGCCGGCACCGCTCACGCCGGCGCGCATCGCCGAACTGGCCCAGGCGCGTGCGCAGGGTGACACCACCACGGCCATCGTCGTGCTGGGCAGCGGGCTGAGGCCGATGGCGCCGGAGTACCGCGAGGCCGATCTCTCCCGCTACGGGCTGGCCCGGCTGCGCTATGGCGTGTGGCTGGCACGTCAGACGGGGCTGCCCCTGGGCTTCTGTGGAGGCGTGCCGCGCACCGTGCCCGCCTCGACCCCGTCCGAGGCCGCGATCGCGCAGCGCATCCTGAGCCACGAGTACGGCCAGACGTTGCGGTGGGCCGAGTCGGCGTCGCGCAACACACGGGAGAACGCACGCTACATGGCGCCGATGCTCACGGCTGACGGCATCCGCAGGGTGGTGCTGGTCACCCATTCCTGGCACATGCCGCGAGCGCTTCGGGCCTTCCGTGCCGACCTGCCGGCGCAGGTCGAGCTGTTGCCCGCGGCGATGGGCCACGTGGCCGTGGCGGGGCAGGGCCTGCCGAGCGACCGGTGGCTGCCGAGCGTCGAGGGCCTGATGCAGTCGCGCATGGTGGTGCGCGAGGCCCTGGGCTGGCTGGTGGGCCATTGATCGGCAAGCTGCGCGCGGTCTCAATGGCCGGCTGGGAGGCCATAGAAAATCTGGCCTTGTGCGCTCGGGCGGCTGTGCTTAACCTACGCAGGCCTGCCAAGCAGGTCTACAACTTGCGCAGTCTCTGCGCTCAGGAGCCCCGGACCTCATTCCTCCGGAGCCCCGATCGTGGCGTGAGCCACCACCCCTCCGGCCGTCAAGGCCTGGAGGGGTTTCGCTTTTCTGGGTGGGACGAGACCATCCGCCTGATGCACGCCGCCGGGTGCATGCGGCTCGGTGCATGCGGCCTGGTGCATGCGAATCGAACGCCCTGTCGACACAGGTCGAGCGGCTGACACCGCCGATCTGCCTCCACTTGTTACCTGTCGATACGCTTTGGGTGGGCTAAGCGATGTTGCCTGCGGCCGGCATCCCACGAATTCGGGATAGGCGCACACGCCCGGCGCCACGACACTCACGAACTTTGCCGGTCCACGTGTGGGTCGGCGGTCCGGCATTCTTGTCAGTTTGTGGAGATCCAGCAATGAACGTGAAGAGCGAGGCCTCGGAAGCCGTTTCCGGGCGTGCCCGTCATCTTGTCGCCCTGAGCGCGGTGGTTGTCCTGCTGAGCGCCTGTGGCGGCGGCACCACGCCGAAGATGGGCGAGGGCGGCACAGTGGCCACCGGTGCGGCCGGCGGCTCGACCGCGGCCAATGCCAACAGCCAGCTCGAGCGTTGTGATGAAACGCTGGGCACGCTGGCGGTGGTCGAAGACCAGGCCGCGCCCTGGTATCAGACGCTCAATCAGTACAAGCTCGGCTCCACTGTGCCGGTGCTGCGCATGATGATCCAGCAGTCGAACTGCTTTGTGGTGGTCGAGC
>CAMLSD010000023.1 GCA_946482595.1 uncultured Comamonadaceae bacterium | reverse complement strand
TCTTGTTGATCGTCTCGATCATGTGCACCGGGATGCGGATGGTGCGGGCCTGGTCGGCGATCGAGCGCGTGATGGCCTGGCGGATCCACCACGTGGCGTAGGTCGAGAACTTGTAGCCGCGGCGGTATTCGAACTTGTCCACCGCCTTCATCAGGCCGATGTTGCCTTCCTGGATGAGGTCGAGGAACTGCAGGCCGCGGTTGGTGTACTTCTTGGCGATCGAGATCACCAGGCGCAGGTTGGCCTCGATCATCTCGCGCTTGGCTTCACGCGAGGCGGCCTCGCCCTGGTTCATCTTCTTGTTGATTTCCTTCAGGTCCTCGAGCGGCACGACGGCATTGGCCTGCAGGTCCTTGAGCTTTTGCTGGAGCTCCTGGATGGCCGGCAGGTTGCGCGTCATGATCGTGCTGTAGGGCTTGCCGGACGCCACCTCCTTCTCGGCCCACTGCAGGTTCAGCGCATTGGGCGGGAAGGTCTTGATGAAGTGCTCCTGGGGCATGCCGCACTTGTCGACGACGATCTTGCGGATCTCGCGCTCGTAGCGGCGCACGTCGTCGACCTGGGCGCGCAGGATGCCGCACAGCTTCTCGATCTGCTTGACCGTGAAGCGGATGGTCATCATCTCGTCGGAGATGGCCTGCTGGGCCTTGTTGTAGGCCGGCGACTTGTAGCCTTCCTTTTCGTAGGCCTTGCGCATCTTGTCGAAGTTGGTGCGCAGGACGTCGAACTTGGCCAGGGCGGCAGACTTCAACTCCTCCAGCTTCTTGGTCAGGGCCTTGGAGCCGCCGTTGCCGTCGTCGTCGTCGTCTTCGTCGAAGAAGTCCACGTCTTCTTCGGCCACGTAGTCGTCAGCCTCGTCGGCAGACACGAACCCGTCGACGACCTCGGAGATCTGCATTTCGCCGGCAGCGATCTTGTCGCCCAGCGACAGGATCTCGGCGATGGTCGTGGGCGAGGCCGAGATGGCCAGCATCATCGCCTGCAGGCCGCCTTCGATGCGCTTGGCGATCTCGATCTCGCCCTCGCGCGTGAGCAGTTCGACCGTGCCCATCTCGCGCATGTACATGCGCACCGGGTCGGTCGTGCGGCCGAATTCGGAGTCGACGGTGGACAGTGCGGCTTCGGCTTCTTCCTCGGCTTCTTCTTCGGTCGCCGTGGAGGTGTTGCTGCCCGAGATCAGCAGGGTGGCCGCATCGGGCGCCTGCTCATAGACCGCGATGCCCATGTCGTTGAGCATGGACACGATGGCGTCCATGATCTCGGTCTCGACCAGCTTCTCGGGCATGTGGTCGTTGATTTCCGCGTGCGTCAGGAAGCCGCGGGTCTTGCCCATCTTGATGAGGGTCTTCAGCTCGGTGCGACGCTTGTTGACCTCTTCTTCGGTCAGTGTCGTCTCGTCGAGACCGAACTCACGCATCAGCGCGCGCTCCTTGGCGCGCGACACCTTCATGCGAAGCGGCTTGGCCTTGGGCTTGTCTTCGTCGACGGTCTCTTCGACTTCCACCTCGGCTTCGGCTTCACCCTCCAGGTCGGCTTCGACGTCGGAGAAGTCTTCTTCGGTGTCGAACCCGCTCTTGCCCTTGGTCTCGGTGGTGGTGGCCTCGGCCTTGGGCTTGCGCCCACGCTTGCCCTTGGCTGCCGGTGCCTCAGCCTTGGCCGCACGGGCCGGCTTGTCGGCAGACTTGGCAGCGGCCGCCTTGGTGACCTTCTTTTCTTCGGTGTCGGCAGCGGCAGATCCGGCCTTGTCGGCCTTGGCGGGGGCGCTTTTCTTCGCGGTCATGCAATTCCTCGGATGAACATGGGCAAGCGGCCTGCGTCGTCGCATGCCGGGAGCGCCCTCGTAACCGGGGCGGCTTCGCAGCACGGGCGCGCAAACCAACGAAGCCACCACGACCATGTAGGGCCGGGCGGCGTCGACTCAAGAGGGCAAGCTCGCGTGAACGTGTTTGAGTTGCAGCCCTTGCGGGTAAAGGGTGGCCGATGTTTGACCCTGTCAGGGGTGGCCGGGGCCCGGAGGTGCTGCTGTCACTCTTGCCGCTGTAACAAACCCGAAATTATCGTCGACTGGCGCCAATTAGTCAAAAAGCGGCGCCATCGGGTTCAGCTGCCGACCGGCCGGGCGGCTTCCAGGCCGAGGCGGCGCTTGTGCACCTCGCGGTAGCGTTGCAGCGCCCCCGGGTCCTGGCCGGCGCTGGCGATCAGGCGCGTTTCTTCAGCCTTCAGCCGCTCGATGACCAGCCGGTCGAGCAGGGCACGAAGGTCGCTGGCGCTGAGATCGTCGTCGGGGGTGGTACGCCCCATCAACTGGGTCGCGGCCGCGTGCAGTGCGTCACCGCGCAACGCCTGCTCCAGTGCCGACCAGGGTTGCGGCCCGTGCTCGGCGACGTTGCGCTCCAGCCAGGCTGCCAGCGGACCATACGGTGCATCCAGGCCATGGAGGATGTCGATGTCTTCCGGCGTGAGCAGGTCCCACCACTGGCTGCGCAGCCACAGCAGGCGCACCACCTGTTCGGCCGGCCCGGGGGGTGGGCGACGGGGCGGCAGGTTGCGAGGCGGCTCGTCGTCGCTGCCGGAACCCCAGCGCCCCCGGCGCCCCCCTGTCCAGCGACCGCGCTCCCGCTCCCGCGGCGCACCCGCCGGGGCATCCGTGCGCGGCGCGGACGGCACCTGCCCTTGCCACAGGCTGATCAGATCAGCCACGTTGAGCCCGCCGGCGCCCGCCAGTTCGGCCAGCATCTGCTGCTTGAGCGCACCTTCGGGCAGTTGCGACCACCACGGCTTGGCCACGCTGAGCATGCGGGCCCGGCCTTCGGCCGTGCCCAGGTCGCAGCCCTCGCGCGCGCTTTCGAGCAACTGGCGCGACAGCGGCACGGCCTCGGCCACGCACAGCGCAAAGGCCTCGCGGCCGTGTTCGCGCACATACGAATCGGGGTCGTGTTCAGGGGGCAGGAACAGGAACTTGATGGTGCGGGTGTCGCTGGCATGGGGCAGGGCGGCCTCCATCGCGCGGCCCGCGGCCCGGCGGCCCGCCGCGTCACCGTCGAAGCTGAAGACCACACAGTCGGTGAAGCGAAAGAGCTTGTGCACATGTTCGGCCGTGCAGGCCGTGCCCAGCGTGGCGACCGCATTGGGAAACCCCAGTTGCGCCAGCGCGACCACGTCCATGTAGCCCTCGACCACCAGCGCATAGCCCAGTTGACGCAGCGCGTGCCGGGCCTCGAACAGGCCATAGAGTTCACGCCCTTTGACGAACACCGGCGTCTCGGGCGAGTTGAGGTACTTGGGCTCGCCCTGGTCGAGCACCCGGCCGCCAAAACCGATCACTTCGCCGCGCACGCTGCGGATCGGGAACATGATGCGGTCGCGGAAGCGGTCATAACGCTTGGCGTCGGCATCCTCGCCCTGGGTGATCACCAGGCCGGCGTCGCCCAGCAGCGGGTCGTCATAGCGGGGGAAAACGCTGGCCAGCGCCCGCCAGCCTTCGGGCGCATAGCCCAGGCCGAACCGCGCCGCCACCTCACCCGTCAGGCCGCGGCGCTTGAGGTAGTCGATGGCGCGGGCGCTGTCCTTGAGTTCCTTGCGGTAGTGGTCGCAGGCCTTGGCCAGCACATCGGTGAGCGTGGCCTGCTTCTCGCGCTGCTGCGCCGCCTGGGCGCGCTGCTCGGGGGTGGTGTCGTCCTCGGGCACCGGCAGGCCCACCTGCTGGGCGAGGTCCTTGATCGCCTCGACATACCCCAGCCCGCTGTTCTGCATCAGGAAGTCGATCGCACTGCCGTGCACACCACAACCGAAGCAGTGGTACGTCTGGCGCGTGGGGCTGACGATGAAGCTGGGCGTCTTTTCGCCATGGAAGGGGCACAGGCCCTTGAAGTTGATGCCGGCCTTCTTCAGCTGAACGTAGCGACCCACCAGCTCGACGATGTCGATGCGGGCGAGGAGGTCTTGCTTGAAGCTTTGCGGGATCACGGCGGGAGTCTAGCGAATGCCAGGCAGCCGCCCCCGGCTGCTCGGTCCGCACTGGCAATATGTAGTCAAAATACATGCGATGTAATACGCGCACCATCGTCAATCCGTCAGACTCATGTAGCCGCCACACCGCGCAAGGGTGTTTCCTGATGTTGCAGATTCAAGAGATCTGGACAATCCGCCCAGGCTCCGGTGGTCGGAGCAGAGGAGTCCATGGTGCGAATCTTCAAGAACAAAGTAGCTGAACTACTTATTTCCGCCCTCGCCTTGGGTGGGGCCGTGACCTCGGCCGCACAGGCCGCCGAACCGGGCCGCCTGACCATCTGGATCAATGCCGACAAGGGCTACCAGGGGCTGCAGAAGGTGGGAGACGACTACACCCGCAAGACAGGCATCCGGGTGGTGGTCCAGCATTTCGACAACGCGGTGGACCGCTTCGAGGCGGCGATGAAGGCCACGCCGAAGGAGGCGCCCGACATCTGGATCTGGCCGCACGATCGCATCGGCGACTGGGTGCAGCGTGGTTGGCTCGCGCCCATCAAGCCCGGCGACGCCATGCGCAACGACATCGTGCAGGTGGCTTGGGACGGCTTCACGATCGGCGGCAAGGTGTGGGGCTATCCGATGTCGGTCGAGGCGGTGGCGCTCATCTACAACAAGGCGCTGGTACCCACGCCGCCCAAGAGCTTCGAGGAGATGCTGACGCTGCACGACAAGCTCAAGACACGCGGCATCCGTGCCATCGGCTGGGAAACCGGCAGCCCCTACTTCACCTGGCCGCTGATGGCGGCCGGCGGCGGCTATGTCTTCCAGCGCAAGATCGACGGCACCTACGACCCGCGCGACACCGGCATCAACCATCCGGCCGCTGTGCGCGGGGCGGAGTTCGTGCAGAAGCTGATCGCCGCGGGCGTCATCCCGCAAGGCGGATTGAGCTATGCCGACGCCGAAGCCGACATGCAGGACGGCAAACAGGCAATGTGGATCACCGGGCCGTGGGCGTGGGAGGGCTTGAAGAACAACAACATCGACTTCGGCGTTGCACCGCTGCCCACGCTGGGTGGCAAGTCGGCACGGCCGTTTGTGGGCGTGCTGGGCGCGATGCTCGTGCAGGGCACCCCCAACCGCACGGCTGCGATCGACTTCCTCGAGAACCACCTGCTCAAGCCAGCCGGCCTGGCCCAGGTCAACGCGGCCAAGCCCCTGGGGGTGCCAGCCTCCAAGCAGATGTTCTGGACGCTGTACGCCGATCCGCGCATCCGCACGTCGATGGATGCGATCTATGCCGGCCGCTCGATGCCCAGCAACAGCGAGATGACGCTGTTCTGGCAGCACCTGTCGACCGCGCTGCGCGACATCAACACCGGCACGCGCACCCCGAAGGAGGCGCTCGATGTGGCCGCCGCCCAGATCCGCGGGCAGCCCGCGCCGCGAGCCCCCGTGGCCCGTTCCGAAAAGGCGGCCGCACTGGCCCGGCAGTGACCGGGCCGGCGCTCACTCGCCCTTGACGATGCCCTCGCGCCGAGGATCGGCGCCGCCGAACCAGCCGTCGCGCGTGCGCTGGATGCCCTGCAGCCCGCTGGTCATGTTCATCTCGCGCACCTCGTGGCCGCGTGCCTTGAGGGCTTCGACCGTGGCTGCCGGGAAGCGCTTTTCCTCCAGCAGTGTCGGGCCATTGGTGGATCCGAAGTTCGGCAGGCTGATGGCCTGCTGCGCGTTCAGGCCCCAGTCCAGCGTACCCAGCAGTGCCTTGGCCGTGTAGTGGATGATGAGTGCGCCGCCGGGCGAGCCTGCACTCATCACCAGCTCGCCCGTGGCCTTGTCGAACACCAGGGTCGGGCTCATGCTCGAGCGAGGCCGCTTGCCCGGCTGCACCCGGTTGGCAATGGGTGTGCCCTGGGCATCGGCCGGCACGAAGGAGAAGTCGGTCAGCTCGTTGTTCAGCAGGAAGCCACCCGACAGGCCGGTGCCGCCGTCGACCATCTGCCGCGCACCGAACTGGTCTTCGATGGTGGTGGTCATCGCGATTGCGTTGCCGTGGGCGTCGACGATCGAGATGTGCGAGGTGCCGTATTCGGGCTGGTCCGGCTGCGGCGCGAGCGCCACGCTGCTGCCGCGCGGCGTGCCCGGGCGAGCCGTCTTCATCGACTGCGGGCCGATCAGCGCGGCGCGCTCGCGCAGGTAGCCGTCATCCAGGAGACTGCGCCACGAGCCGGCAGGCGGCTGCACGAAGTCCGGGTCGGCCACGTACTGCGCCCGGTCGGCAAAGGCCAGGCGCGCCGCCTCGGTGTAGGTGTGCAGCAGGTCAACGCCGGGCAGGCCGTCCACCACCGGGGTGGCCACCTTCGGTGCGCGGTCCATGATGCCCAGGATCTGCGCGATCGCGATATGGCCTGACGAGGGCGGCGGGAAGCCGCACAGCCGGTAGCTGCGCCACTCGGTGCACAGGGCCTCGCGCTGCCGCGGCTGGTAGCCGCTCAGGTCGGCCAGGGCCAGGCGGCCCGGATTGCTGGGGTGCTGCTGCACCTTGTCGACCACGCTCTGCGCCACGGTGCCGGTGTAGAAGGCATCGGCACCACGCTCGGCCACCTGCCGCAGCACGGCGGCCAGTGCCGGGTTGCGCACCACCATGCCCACGTCCCGCGGATCGCCATCGGGCTTGTAGAAATAGCGCGCGGCGGTCGGGTCTTTTTTCAGGTGCTGCTCGGTCTTCAGCAGCGTGTTCAGGCGCGGGCTCACGCGAAAACCTTCTTCGGCCAGGCGGATCGCCGGTGCAAACAGCTGGGCCCAGGGCAGCTTGCCGTGGCGACGATGGGCTTGCTCGAGCATGCGCAGCGTGCCCGGCACGCCCACAGAGCGCCCGCCGACCACCGCGTCGTGGAATGCCAGGGGTTTGCCCTCGGCCGTCAGGAAGAGTCGCTCGTCGGCGGCGGCCGGCGCCGTCTCGCGCCCATCGAGCGCTTCGATCCGGCGGCCATCCCAGTGCAGCAGAAAGGCACCTCCGCCAATGCCACTGGACTGCGGCTCGACCAGGGTGAGCACCATCTGCACCGCCACGGCCGCATCGATGGCCGTACCGCCCGCCTTGAGGACCTGGTAGCCGGCATCGGTGGCCAGGGGGTTGGCCGCGGCAACCGCAAAGCGGCGCGCCGACCAGCCGGGCTTTTCGGTGTAGCCAGAAGCCGCCTCGGGTTGATCGGGCGGGGTGTACTCGAAGCGGGGAGGGCTGGCACAGCCAGCGAGAACCAGGGCGGCTGCAAGCGCAGCCAGCCGCAAAGAGGGGAATGTCATGGCAGGCCTCCTGAGTGTCAGGCGGCCATCATACGAAGCCTGGGCCGCCCGCCCCTGGGGGGAGTCCCGGAGCAGGCGGGCCGTCAGATCACTTCGGTGCGAGGCGGATGGCGCCGTCCAGGCGGATCACCTCACCGTTGAGCATGTCGTTGGTGATGATCTGGTGCACCAGCTTGGCGTAGTCCTCCGGGGTGCCCAGGCGGCTGGGGAAGGGCACGCCGGCGGCCAGTGCATCCTGCACTTCCTTGGGCATGGAAAACAGCATCGGCGTGCCGAAGATGCCGGGGGCGATCGTCATGTTGCGGATGCCGTTGCGGGCCAGGTCGCGCGCGATCGGCAGCGTCATGCCGACCACACCGCCCTTGGACGCCGAGTACGCCGCCTGCCCGATCTGCCCGTCATAGGCCGCGACCGACGCGGTCGAGATCAGCACACCGCGCTCGCCGGTCGACTCCGGTTCGTTGCGGCACATGGCCTCGGCCGCCAGGCGGATCATGTTGAAGCTGCCGATCAGGTTGACCGTGATGACCTTGGTGTAAAGCGCCAACGCGTGGGCGCCGTCCTTGCCGACCGTCTTGGCCGCCGGGGCGATGCCGGCGCAGTTGACCAGGCCCATCAGCTTGCCCTGGGCAGTGGCGGCCGCCACCACGGCCTTGCCGTCGTCTTCGTTGCTGACGTCGCACTTCACGAAGACGCCGCCGATCTCGCGGGCCAGCGCCTCGCCCTTGTCGGCCTGCAGGTCGGCGATGACGACCTTGCCACCCTCACGCGCCAGCATGCGCGCCGTGCCCTCGCCGAGCCCCGAGGCGCCGCCGGTGACGATGAAAACCTTGCCTTGAATGTCCATGGAATCTCCGTGATGGGTTGGATGAAGGGTCAGTGACGTTGACGTAAACGTCAATTCTCCCCCAAAGGATGGTGCTGTGGCGCATCCGCGTTCGATTCGATGCGGTCTTGGGGGAAACCATAGGTGGCGACGCCTGGGCGCGATTTTCGTTGACATCCAAATACTTGAGGCCTAAAGTAAATTCCATCGTCCACATGCCAAACGCCACGGCCTGCGCCGCGGCACCACAGGAAAGAACGCCCATGAAGATCGTGTGTCTCGGCGGCGGCCCGGCGGGCCTGTACTTCGCCCTGCTGATGAAAAAGGCGGACCCGGGCCATGACATCACCGTGGTGGAGCGCAATCGGCCCTACGACACGTTTGGCTGGGGCGTGGTCTTCTCCGACCAGACCCTGGGCAACCTGCAGGCGGCCGATCCGCACACCGCCACCGAGATCCTCGACGCCTTCAACCACTGGGACGACATCGAGGTGAACATCCGCGGCGCGAGCGTGCGCTCGGGTGGACACGGGTTCTGCGGCATCGGCCGCAAGCGCCTGCTGAACATCCTGCAGGCGCGCTGCGAGGCCCTGGGCGTGAAGCTCGTGTTCGAGACCGAGGCCAGCGACGAGGACTACCCTGACGCCGACCTGATCATCGCCAGCGACGGCCTGAACAGCCGCATCCGCACCAAGTACCAGTCGACCTACCAGCCCGACATCGACCTGCGCCGCTGCCGCTTCGTGTGGCTGGGCACGCGCAAGCTGTTCGAGGCCTTCACCTTCGCCTTCGAAGAAACCGAACACGGCTGGTTCCAGGCGCATGCCTACCGGTTCGACGCCGACACCTCCACGTTCATCGTCGAAGCCCCTGAAGAGGTCTGGCAAAAGGCCGGGCTGGACCGGATGGAAAAGGAAGAGGCGATCGCCTTCTGCGAGAAGCTGTTTGCCCGCTACCTCGACGGCCATGCCCTGATGTCCAACGCCAGCCACCTGCGCGGTTCGGCGCAGTGGATCCGCTTCCCGCGGGTGGTGTGCAAGACCTGGATGCACCACAACGGGCGCGCGCCGGTGGTCCTGATGGGTGACGCTGCCCACACCGCGCACTTTTCGATCGGCTCGGGCACCAAGCTGGCCCTCGAGGACTCGATCGAGCTGGCGCGCTGCATCGTGCGCAAGCCCGGCGACCTGGCCGGCGCACTGCAGGACTACGAGGCCGTGCGCAGCGTCGAAGTGCTGCGCATCCAGAATGCGGCGCGCAACTCGACCGAGTGGTTCGAGAACGTTGCGCGCTATGTGAACCTGCCGCCCGAACAGTTTGCCTACTCGCTGCTCACCCGCAGCCAGCGCATCTCGCACGAGAACCTGCGCCTGCGCGACCGGGGCTACGTCGAGCAGTACGAAGACTGGCTGGCTGCACGCAGCGGTGTGCACCGTGCTGCGCCACGCGCGCCGGTGCCGCCGATGTTCACGCCGTTCACGCTGCGTTCGGTGACCCTGAAGAACCGTGTGGTCGTCTCGCCGATGGCCCAGTACTCGGCCGTCGATGGCATCGCCGGCGACTATCACCTGGTGCACCTGGGCGCCCGTGCCATGGGGGGCGCCGGCCTGGTGTTTGCCGAGATGACCTGCGTCTCGCCCGACGCACGCATCACACCGGGCTGCCCTGGCCTCTACAACGAGGCGCAGCGTGACGCCTGGAAGCGCATCGTCGATTTCGTGCATGCCCAGTCGGACGCGCGCATCGCGCTGCAGCTCGGCCATGCCGGCGCCAAAGGGTCCACGCGCCTGGCCTGGGAGGGCATCGACCAGCCGCTGGACGATGGCAACTGGCCGCTGATCTCGGCCTCGCCCCAGCAGTACCTCGACGGCGTGAGCCAGTGGTCCCGTGCCATGACGCGCGACGACATGGACCGCGTCAAGGCCGACTTCGTGCGCTCGACCCGCTGGGCCGCCGAGGCCGGTTTCGACTGGCTCGAACTGCACTGCGCGCACGGCTACCTGCTGTCGTCGTTCATCTCGCCGCTGACCAATCAGCGCACCGATGACTACGGCGGCAGCCTGGCCAACCGCCTGCGCTACCCGCTGGAGGTGTTTGCTGCGGTACGCGAAGTCTGGCCGCAGCACCTGCCCATGTCGGTGCGCATCTCGGCGCATGACTGGGTCGAAGGCGGCATCACCCCCGACGACGCGATCGAGATCGCCCGGGCCTTCAAGGCTGCGGGCGCCGACCTGATCGACTGCTCCTCCGGCCAGGTCAGCAAGAAGGAGAAGCCGGTTTACGGCCGCATGTTCCAGACGCCGTTTGCCGATCGCATCCGCAATGAGGCCGGCATCGCCACGATGGCCGTGGGCGCGATCTCCGAGGCGGACCACGTCAACAGCATCATCGCCGCCGGTCGGGCCGACCTGTGCGCCGTGGCACGCCCGCACCTGGCCAATCCGGCCTGGACACTGATGGAAGCCGCCAAGATCGGCTACCTCGATCTGGAATGGCCGCGCCAGTATCGCGCTGCCAAGGTGCAGCTGGAACGCAACCTCGAGCGCGAACGCGCGATGTCGGGGCAGGGCGGCGCGGCCGCGGCCGAGCTCGCGAACCGCGCGCTGGGGGTGTGATGGGCACGGTACTTGCCTCACTGCAAGGGCGCCATGCGGTGGTCACCGGCGCGTCGCGCGGCATCGGTGCGGCCATTGCCCATGTGCTGGCCGCCGAAGGGGCCCGCCTGACGCTGATGGGTCGTCAGCTCGCGCCGCTGCAGGACCTGGCCCTGACCCTGCCCGGCGTGGGCCATGCAGCCGTGGCGGTGCATGTGGCCAGCGCCGAATCGGTCGAGGCCGGCTTCGCGCAGGCACGCGCGGCACTCGGCCCGATCCAGATCCTCGTGAACAACGCCGGCCAGGCCGAGAGCGCCCCCTTCGCCAAGACCTCGCTCGCGCTGTGGCAGTCCATGCTGGCGGTCAACCTCACCGGCACCTTCCTGTGCACGCAGGCGGCGCTGCCTGACCTGCTGGACGCCGGTTGGGGCAGGGTGGTCAATGTGGCCAGCACCGCCGGGCTCACCGGCTATGCCTATGTCAGCGCCTATGTGGCGGCCAAGCACGGTGTGGTGGGTCTGACCCGTTCACTGGCGCTGGAGCTGGCGCGCAAGGGCATCACCGTCAACGCGGTCTGCCCTGGCTACACCGAAACCGACATCCTGCGTGACAGCATCGCCCGCATTGCCGCCAAGACCGGCCGCAGCGAAGCCGAGGCACGCGCCGAGCTGGCCGCGGGCAACCCGCAGGGCCGCATCGTGCAGCCGGAGGAGGTGGCCGACGCCGTGCGCTGGCTGTGCTCGCCGGCCGCGGCATCAATCACCGGGCAGGCCATTTCGGTGTCCGGCGGGGAGGTCATGTGAAACGCCAGACCAACCGCATCGAGCCGCCGGAAGTCCGGCTCGACGACGACAGCATCGGCCTGGAGGCACGTGTGGCCTCCGACGACCACATGGCGCTCAAGCTGTGGCTGCGCATGCTGTCCTGCACCACCCAGGTGGAGACCGAGATCCGCAAGCGGCTGCGCAGCCGCTTCGGCATCACGCTGGCGCGCTTCGACTACCTGGCGCAACTGCATCGCCACCCCGAGGGGCTGCGCATGAACGCGCTGTCGCGCTACCTGATGGTCACCGGCGGCAGCATCACCGGGCTGACCGACGAGCTCGAGAAAGAGGGCCTCGTCACGCGTGAAGCCGCACCGGACGACCGCCGCTCCTTCCTGCTGAAGCTGACGGCCGACGGCCGCGGTGCCTTCGAGCGCATCGCCGCCGAACACGAGGCCTGGGTGATCGAGATGTTCTCCGACCTCGGCCTGGCCGAGCGCAAGACCCTGTACGACCTGCTCGGCGGCCTGCGCCTGAGCATGGTCACCCGCCAGTCCCAGGGCGCCCCCGGGGCGGCGCCCGCCACCCTCAACGAAGGCGCATGAGCATGCACAACACCGACATCGACCCGGCGCTGCTGGCCGGCAACCGCACCACCGCCGCCGACTACACCGCGCGCCACTTTGCCTGGCAGGTGGTCGACCGCGTGGGCATCGTCACGCTGAACCGGCCCGAGCGCAAGAACCCGCTGACCTTCGACTCGTATGCCGAATTGCGCGACCTGTTCCGCAAGCTGGCCTATGCGCAGGACGTCAAGGCCGTGGTCGTGCACGGCGCGGGCGAGAACTTCTGCTCCGGCGGCGACGTGCACGAGATCATCGGCCCCCTGGTGAAACTGCCCGCACCCGAGCTGCTGATGTTCACCCGCATGACGGGCGACCTGGTCAAGGCCATGCGTGCCTGCCCGCAGCCGGTGGTGGCCGCAATCGACGGCGTGTGCGCCGGCGCGGGCGCCATCATCGCGATGGCCAGCGACCTGCGCCTGGGCACGCAACGCAGCAAGACGGCCTTCCTGTTCAACCGTGTGGGGCTGGCCGGCTGCGACATGGGTGCCTGCGCGATGCTGCCGCGCATCATCGGCCAGGGTCGGGCCAGCGAGCTGCTCTACACCGGGCGCTCGATGAGCGGGGACGAAGCGCTGCAGTGGGGGTTCTTCAACCGCCTGTGCGAACCGCAGGCGGTGCTGGACGAGTCGGTGGCCCTGGCGCGCGACATCGCGCACGGGCCGACCTTCGCCAACGGCATCACGAAGACCATGCTGCACCAGGAATGGAACATGAGCGTGGACCAGGCCATCGAGGCCGAGGCCCAGGCGCAGGCCATCTGCATGCTGACCGAGGACTTCTCGCGTGCCTACCACGCGTTCGTGGCACGGCAACGCCCCGTGTTCGAAGGCAACTGACCCGCCCGTCCCCGGCAACCGCGACCATGGAGCATTGACGTGGCAGACCTTTCCTATCTCGACTGGCCTTTTCTCGAGCCGCAGCACCGTGAACTGGCGCTGGCCTGCGACGAGTGGGCAGCACAGCATGTGTCGCAGGCGCATCACACCGATGTGGACGCCGAGTGCCGCGCGCTCGTGCGTGCGCTCGGTGCGGGCGGCTGGCTGCGCCACGCGGTGGCCGGCGCGGCGCACGGCGGCGCCCGCGAGGTGATCGACACCCGGGCCATCTGCCTGATCCGTGAGACCCTGGCCCGGCACAGCGGCCTGGCCGACTTCGCCTTTGCGATGCAGGGCCTGGGCTCGGGAGCGATCAGCCTGCAGGGCACGCCCGAGCAGCGCGCGCACTGGCTGCCCCGCGTGGCCCGCGGCGAGGCGATTTGTGCCTTTGCGCTGTCCGAACCCGAGGCCGGGTCGGACGTCGGCGCGCTGCAGTGTGCGGCCCGCCGTGATGGCGACGACTATGTGCTCGACGGCGAAAAGACCTGGATCTCCAACGGCGGCATTGCCGACGTCTACGTGGTGTTTGCACGTACCGGCGAGGCGCCGGGCGCGCGCGGCATCTCGGCGTTCATCGTCGAGGCCGGCACACCGGGTTTCGAGATCGCCGAGCGCATCGAGGTCATTGCGCCTCATCCGCTGGCGCGGCTGCGGTTTACCGGCTGCCGGGTGCCGGCCAGCGCCCGCATCGGTGAGGCTGGCGAGGGCTTCAAGGTCGCGATGCGCACGCTGGATGTCTTCCGCACTTCGGTCGCGGCCGCATCGCTCGGTTTTGCACGACGTGCACTCGACGAAGCGCTGCACCGGGCCACCACCCGGCGCATGTTCAACCAGACCCTGGCCGACTTCCAGCTGACCCAGGCCCGACTGGCCCAGATGGCCACCACGATCGACAGCGCTGCCCTGCTGACCTACCGCGCGGCCTGGCGCCGCGACCAGGGCCACAGCGTCACGCGTGAGGCCGCGATGGCCAAGATGGCCGCCACCGAAGGCGCCCAGCAGGTCATCGACGCGGCGGTGCAGATGTGGGGCGGGCTCGGAGTGGTCAGCGAACAGCCGGTGGAACGCCTGTATCGCGAGATCCGCGCGCTGCGCATCTACGAAGGCGCCACCGAGGTGCAGCAACTCATCATCGCCCGTGAACTGCTGAAGGACGTTCGTTCCTGATCCAGGCAACGAACCAGGAGTGCCGCATGACCTACACCGCCCACGTCGACACCTTTGCCCGCGACAACCTGCCGCCGCCGGACCAGATGCCCGAATTCATCTTCGACCGGCCCGAGCTGCAGTTCCCGCCGCGGCTGAACTGCGCTCATGACCTGCTCGACCGCTGGGTCGAGGCGGGGCAGGGCGACCGGGTCTGCCTGCAGGCGCCGGGCGGACTGCGCTGGACCTATGCCGAGCTGCAGGAAAAGGCCAACCGCATCGCGCATGTGCTGGTGTCGGACATGGGCGTGGTGCCTGGCAACCGTGTGCTGCTGCGTGCACCGAACAACCCCATGCTGGTGGCCTGCTGGTTTGCAGTGATGAAGGTCGGTGCGATCGCCGTGGCGACCATGCCGCTGCTGCGCGCCAAGGAGCTGGTCCAGATCATCGACAAGGCGCGTGTGAGCCACGCGCTGTGCGATGCCCGGCTGGCCGAAGAACTTGCCCAGGCCACGGCGCAGTGCCCCCACCTGAGCCGCGTGCGGCACTTCAACGACAGCACCGATCAGGGGCTGGAGGCGCTGATGGCCCGGCATCCGGCCCGCTTTGTCAATGTCGACACCGCTGCCGACGACACCTGCATCCTGGCCTTCACCTCCGGGACGACCGGCCAGCCCAAGGGCACGATGCACTTCCATCGCGACGTGATGGCGATCTGCGCATGCTGGCCACGCCACGTGCTGCGGCCCGGGCCTGACGACATCTTCATCGGCAGTCCGCCGCTGGCCTTCACCTTCGGGCTGGGCGGCCTGGTGCTGTTCCCGATGAGTGTGGGCGCCTCGACGGTGCTGCTCGAAAAGGCCGGCCCACCCGCGTTGCTGGAGGCCATTCCGCAGTACGGTGCCACGGTGCTGTTCACCGCACCCACCTCGTACCGCGGCATGGCGGTGCAAGCGGGCGAGGCACGCATCTCGGCGCCGCTGGGCGGCAGCCTGCGCAAATGCGTGTCGGCCGGCGAGGCCCTGCCGGCCTCGACCCGTGCCTTGTGGAAGGAACACACCGGCATCGAGATGATCGACGGCATCGGTGCCACCGAGATGCTGCACATCTTCATCTCGGCCGACGAGGCCCACGCCCGGCCGGGCGCCACCGGCGTGGCCGTGCCGGGCTACCAGGCCTGTGTGATGGACGAGGCCGGACGCCCCTTGCCGGCAGGCCAGATTGGTCGGCTTGCGGTCAAGGGCCCCACCGGATGCCGCTACCTGGCCGACGAGCGCCAGGCCAGGTACGTCAAGGACGGCTGGAACTACACCGGCGACGCCTACCTGATCGACGACGACGGCTACTTCCATTACCAGTCGCGTACCGACGACATGATCATCTCGGCCGGCTACAACATCGCCGCGCCCGAGGTCGAGGAAGCGTTGCTGCTGCATCCGGCGGTGGCCGAATGCGCGGTGATCGGTGTGCCGGACGCCGAGCGCGGCCAGGTGGTCAAGGCCTTTGTCGTGGCCCGCAATGGTCATCAGCCCGGTGATGTGCTGGCCAAGGACCTGCAGGACTTCGTCAAGCGCAGCATTGCGCCCTACAAGTACCCGCGTGCGATCGAGTTCTGCACGGCCCTGCCGCGCACCGAAACCGGCAAGCTGCAGCGATTCAAGCTGCGCTCGGTGTGATCCCTGTGCAGCCTGCAGGCATTCATCGTGCATGCTTGGCATCCCGTTCCATTCATCCCAAGGAGAAAGTGATGCGCCATCCCGTCCGATCCACCCTGGCCGTCCTGGCCGCCTGCGCCGCACTGACCACGGCACACGCCGCCGACCGCGTCAAGGTCGGCATGCTCAGCACGCTGTCCGGGCCGGGCGCCGGCCTGGGGATCGACATCCGCGATGGCTTCAACCTGGCGCTCAAGCACACCGGCGGCAAGCTCGGCGGCCTGCCTGCCGAGGTGGTCATCGCCGATGACCAGGCCAGCCCCGATGCGGCCAAGCAGACCACTGACCGACTGCTCAAGCGCGACCGTGTGGACTTCATGACCGGGGTGGTCTTCTCCAACGTGATGCTGGCCGTGGGGCAGCCGATCTTCGACGCCAAGACCTTCTACATCAGCGCCAATGCCGGCCCTTCGCAGTACGCCGGCGAGCAATGCAACCCGTACTTCTTCAACGTCGCCTGGCAGAACGACAACCTGCACGAGGCGGTGGGCGCCACCGTCACCCGGCAAGGCAAGCAGAAGGTGGCGCTGCTGGCGCCCAACTACCCGGCAGGCAAGGATGCGCTGGCCGGCTTCAAGCGCTTCTACAAGGGCGAGGTGGTCCAGGAGATCTACACGCGCCTCGGCCAGCTCGACTACGCCCCTGAACTGGCCCAGGTGCGTGCGGCCAAGCCCGATGCGATGTACATCTTCCTGCCCGGCGGCATGGGCATCAACTTCATCAAGCAGTACGTGGCCTCGGGTCTGTCCAAGGACACCACGCTGTTCGGGCCGGGCTTCTCGGCCGACGAGGACGTGATCCGTGCGGTTGGCGAGCCGATGCTGGGGATGTTCAACACCTCCCAGTGGGCTCACGACATGGACAACCCGCAGAACAAGCGGTTTGTGGCCGACTTCCAGAAGGACTACGGCCGCCTGCCGTCGCTGTATGCCTCGCAGGGGTATGACGCCGCCATGCTGATCGACGCGGCGGTGCGCGACGTCAAGGGTCGCATCGAGGACAAGGAAGCTGTGCGCAAGGCGCTGCGCGCAGCCAACTTCAAGTCGGTGCGCGGTGCCTTCAAGTTCAACACCAACCAGTACCCGGTGCAGGACTACTACCTGCGCGTCGTGACCAAGGACACGCAGGGCCGCGTGACCAACCGCACGCTGGGCACGGTGTTCAAGAGCCACGCCGACGCCTATGTCGGCGCCTGCAAGATGCAGTGACGTCCGGGCCTGCCCCCAGACGCCGTCACGGCCGCACCCGCGGCCGTGGCGTGCCACCGGGCAGGCCGACCGCCCCGTCCCGACACCCGCCGGCAGCCCTGCCGGGCCGTGACCCACGACGCGAGTCCTCATGACCCTCACCCTCATCCTCGAACAGGCCTTGAACGGGCTGCAGTTCGGCCTGATGCTGTTCCTGCTGGCCGCAGGCCTGACGCTGGTCTTCGGCATCATGGACATGATCAACCTGGCACATGGCTCGCTGTACATGGTGGGGGCCTACCTGACGGCTGCCGTGGCCGAGGCTTCGGGCTCGTTCCTCGCCGGCATCGGTGCCGGCATTGCGGGCACCGCCCTGTTCGGCATGGCACTGGAAGTGAGCGTGCTGCGCCGGCTCTACCAGCGTGACCACCTCTCGCAAGTGTTGGGCACCTTCGGCATCCTGCTGATGTGCAACGAGGCGGTGCGCATGATCTGGGGCTCGCAGCCCATCCTGCTGAACCCACCGGCTGCACTGTCGGGGCCGGTCGAACTGTGGGACGGCTTCCAGTACCCGGCCTTCCGGCTGCTGATCATCGGTGTGGGCCTGGCCGTGGCGCTGGGCCTGTACCTGCTGATCACGCGCACCCGGGTGGGCATGCAGGTGCGCGCCGGTGCCTCCAATCGCGACATGGCGCTGGCGATGGGCTCGAACGTGCGGCAGTTGTTCACGCTGGTGTTCGGCGTGGGCGCGGCGCTGTGTGCAGTGGCCGGCGGCCTGCTCGGCCCGCTGGTGGCGGTGCAGGTCGGCATGGGCGAGAACATCCTGATCCTCGCCTTCGTGGTGATCGTGATCGGGGGCATCGGCTCGATCCGCGGGGCCTTGATGGGTTCGCTGCTGGTCGGCGTGGTCGACACGGTCGGACGCACCTTCGTGCCGGTGGCACTCGGCGGCCTGCTGGGGCCCGCGGCGGCGTCCGGCGCCGGACCGGCGCTCGCTTCGATCCTGATCTATGTGCTGATGGCCGTGGTGCTTTTCTGGAAGCCCGAAGGTCTGTTCCCCGCCCGAGGCTGACCCGCCATGAACACCACCACCATGAGCACTCCCACTGCACCCGCCGCTTCGGCATCCGCACCCCGCAGCCCGTCGCCGACGGGCCTGCTGGACCATCCGCTGCACTGGCGTTGGGCCTTGCTGCTGCTGGTGTTGCTGCTGGCCGTGCCGCCCGTGGCACACGCCCTGGACGAGACCTTCTACATCGGGCTGTCCAGCCGCATCCTGATCTTTGCGCTGGCCGCGACCAGCCTGAACCTGATCCTCGGCTTCGGCGGGCTGGTCAGCTTCGGTCATGCCGCCTTTGTCGGCATCGGCGCCTACACCGTGGGCATCCTGATGCAGCATGGCGTGACGTCCGCCTGGCTTGCCTGGCCGCTGGCCTTCGTGATGGGCGGGGTGTTTGCGCTGCTGATCGGCGCCATCAGCCTGCGCACGCGCGGTGTGTACTTCATCATGATCACGCTGGCGTTTGCCCAGATGCTGTACTACGTGATGATCTCGCTGCGCGACTACGGCGGCGAAGACGGCCTGCCGCTGCCCTCGCGCTCCAGTGTCGGCCTGGGGCTCGACCTGGGCAATGACACCACCTTCTACTATGTCGTGCTGGCCATCCTGACGCTGTGCTTCCTGGGCGTCTGGCGGGTACTGAATGCCCGCTTCGGCCATGTGCTGCAGGCCCTGCGCGAGAACGAGACGCGCATGGCAGCCATCGGCTTCCCGACTTACCGCTACAAGCTGATCGCGTTTGCGCTGGCCGGCGCCATTGCCGGCCTGGCCGGTGCGCTGGTGTCCAACCAGAGCGGCATCGTCAGCCCGGCGCTGATGCACTGGAGCCAGTCCGGCTCGCTGATGGTGATGGTGATCCTCGGTGGTGTGGGGCACCTGTACGGCGGCATCGCCGGCGCGGTGGTGCTGCTGCTGATCGAGGAGATTGCGCTGGGCTACACGATCCACTGGCAGTTCGGCGTGGGCGCCATCCTGCTGGCTGTGGTGCTGGTGGCGCCCAAGGGCCTGATGGGGCTGGCCGCCAGCCTCAAGGCACGCTGGTTCGACCGCGGCGAGCGGTCGGGAAAGGCATCGTGATGAGCAGCGCCCTCCTGAGCGTGCGCGATCTGGTCAAGCGTTTCGGCGGCCTCGTGGCGACCGACCATGCGAATTTCGAGGTGATGCGCGGTGAGGTCCATGCCCTGATCGGGCCGAACGGCGCTGGCAAGACCACGTTGATCCATCAGTTGTCGGGTGCGCTGGCGCCCAATGCCGGACACATCGTCTTCGACGGGCACGACATCACCCGCCAGGCCATGCACGAGCGGGTGCTGCACGGACTCGTGCGGTCCTACCAGATCACCAGCATCTTCCGCCGGCTGAGCGTGCTCGACAACGTGGCCCTGGCCGTCCAGGCGCGCAGCGGCTCCAGCCTGCGCTTCTGGGCCCGCGCGCGTGATGAGTCGGCCCGCTACGACGAGGCCGCCGCGATCGCCCAGCGGGTGGGGTTGGGTGCACGTCTGCACACGCTGGCCGGTTCGTTGGCCCACGGGGAGCAGCGCCAGCTCGAGGTGGGGCTGGCCGTTGCCACCCGGCCCAAGCTGTTGCTGCTGGATGAACCGATGGCCGGCATGGGGCCCGAGGAGTCGGAACAGATGGTCGAGCTGCTGCAGGGCCTGCGCCGTGAGCTCACGATCCTGCTGGTCGAACATGACATGGATGCCGTGTTCCGCCTGGCCGACCGCATCTCGGCGCTGGTGTCGGGGCGCGTGATCGCCAGCGGCACCCCCGACGAGATCCGGAACAACGACGAAGTTCGGCGTGCCTACCTGGGCGACGAACAGGCGCTGGAGGCTCTGGCATGACGGCGGTGCTCGAAGTGAAGGGGCTGGAGACGGCCTACGGCAGCAGTCAGGTGCTTTTCGGCATGGCACTGGACATCCAGGCCGGTGAAGTGGCCACGCTGCTGGGCCGCAACGGGATGGGCAAGACGACCACGGTGCGCTCGGTGCTGGGCCTCACGCCTGCCCGCGGCGGTGAGGTGCGTTTTCTCGGCGAGCGCATCGAGCGGCTCAGCCCGGACCGCATCGCCCGCATGGGCCTGGCTGTGGTGCCCGAAGGCCGCCAGATCTTCCCGAATCTGTCGGTGCAGGAAAACCTCAAGGCATTCGCTGCCAACCGTGCCGGTGTGCGCGAGCCGTGGACGCTCGATCGTGTCTATGCGCTCTTCCCGCGGCTCAAGGAGCGGGCGTCGAACATGGGCAACCAGCTCTCCGGTGGCGAGCAGCAGATGCTGGCCATCGGCCGGGCGCTGATGACCAACCCGCATCTGCTCATCCTCGACGAGGCCACCGAAGGCCTGGCGCCGCTGATCCGCGAGGAGATCTGGCGCTGCCTGGCCACCTTGCGTGGTCAGGGGCAGACCATCCTCGTGATCGACAAGTACGTCCAGCGCCTGGTGCGCCTGGCCAACCGCCACACCATCATCGAGCGCGGCCGGGTGGTGTGGGCCGGTGACTCCGGCGCCCTGGGGGCCGACCCGGCCCTGTGGCAACGCTACGTGGGGGTGTGATCATGACCCTGGACCGACCACCCGCCCGCCGTCATGCCTTCGAACGGCCACAGCCGATCCGCTTTGGGCACTGCGACCCCGCCGGCATCGTGTTTTTCCCCCAGTACCTCGTGATGCTGAACACGCTGGTCGAGGACTGGTTCAACGACGGCCTGGGCATCGCCTATGCAGAGGTGCTCGGCCCACGACGTGTGGGCCTGCCCACGGTGCGGCTCGAATGCGACTTCACCGCCATCAGCCGCATGGGTGAAACCGTGACGCTGGGCCTGAGCGTGGCCCGCCTGGGCCAGCGTTCATTCACCCTTGAACTGGGCTGTCGCCTGGGGGACGAATCCCGCCTGGCCGCGCGCCAGATACTCGTGACCACGTCGCTCGATACCCACCAGTCCATCGACCTGCCAGCCGACCTGCGTGCCGGCATGGCACGCTACCTATCCAACGGAGACCCGCAATGAACGTCCTGCTTCCACCTGGCTGGCCCCGGCCCAAGGGATATGCCAATGGCGTGGCCGCCAAAGGCCGCATGGTGTTCGTGGCCGGCATGATCGGCTGGGACGCCGAAGGCGTGTTCCACACCGATGACCTTGTCGGCCAGGTCCGCCAGGCCCTGAGCAACATCCGCGCCGTGCTCGACGAAGCCGGGGCACGCCCCGAACACATCGTTCGCATGACCTGGTACGTGACCGACAAGCGCGAGTACATCGCGCATCTGCGCGAGATCGGTGCAGCCTTCCGCGAGCTGATCGGCAGCTACAACGCCGCCATGACCGCAGTCGAGGTCTCGGCCCTGATCGAAGATCGCGCCAAGGTCGAGATCGAGGCCACCGCCGTCATCCCGGACTGAGCACGCCCTGTCGCGCCCTGTCGGACGCGACGCCATTTCACGAAGGACAGTCATGAGCTTTCAAGCCGATGCCCCGGAACTGACCCTGGGCCTGGTGGGCACGGGTGCGATGGGGCGCGGCATCGCCCAGATCGCTGCCCTGGCCGGTGTGCGTGTGCTGATGCACGATGCGCTCGACGGCGCAGCGCTGAAAGCGCGCGACGCGCTGGCGCAGACGCTGGATCAACTGGTGGCCAAGGGCAAGCTCGACGCCGAGACGGCCGAGGCCGCCCGGGCGCGGCTGCTGGTGGTGCAGGCCCTGTCCGATCTGGCGCCAGCCGATGTGGTGGTCGAGGCCATCGTCGAGGACCTGGGTGTCAAGCAGCAGCTCTTTCGCGATCTGGAGGCGATCGTCGGCGAACACTGCGTGCTGGCGACGAACACCTCGTCGCTGTCGGTGACGGCGATCGCGGCGGCCTGCGCACGCCCGGGCAGGGTGGCTGGCTTCCATTTTTTCAATCCGGTGCCGCTGATGAAGGTCGTCGAGGTGATCGACGGTGTGCGCACCGAGCCGGCCGTCGGCGCCGCGCTGCTGGCCCTGGGCCAGCGCATGGGCCATGTGGCGGTGCGCGCCAAGGACACGCCCGGTTTCATTGTCAACCATGCCGGCCGGGGCTACGGCACCGAAGCCCTCAGGCTGCTGGCTGAAAATGTGGCTGAGCCGCAGGTCATCGACGACATCCTGCGCGAGCAGGCCGGCTTCCGGCTGGGCCCGTTCGAACTGCTCGACCTGACCGGGCTGGACGTGTCGGTGCCGGTGATGGAGTCGGTCTACCGCCAGTATTTCGAAGAGCCGCGCTACCGGCCGTCGCCGCTGGCGGTGCAGCGCCGCGTGGCCGGCCTGCTGGGCCGCAAGACGGGCGAAGGCTACTACCGCTATGCCGACGGCCATGCCGTGAAGGCACCCTCGGCTGCGGTGCCGTCTGCGCGACCTCAGAGTGTGTGGGTGAGCCGCGCCGAACCGGCCTGGGGTGAAGCAGCTGCGCAATGGCTGCACGGCCTGGGTGCGGTGGTCGAAGAAGACAGCAGCCCCTCGACCCATGCGGTGTGTGTGGTGACGCCGCAGGGCGAGGACATCACCACCTGCTGCGTGCGTGAGGGGCTGGATGCCGAACGTACCGTGGGGCTGGACATGCTGGTGAGCAACGAGCGGCGCCGCACGCTGATGCTGTCGCCGCTGACGACACCGGCCACCCGCGATGCAATGCATGGCCTGCTTGGCAGCGACGGTGCGCGCGTGAGCGTGATCCGTGACAGCGCCGGCCTGGTGACTCAGCGTGTGCTCGCGACCATCGTGAACATCGGTTGCGACATGGCCCAGCAGGGCATCGCCAGTCCGGCGGACATCGACCGGGCGGTCAGGCTCGGGTTGGGCTATCCGTACGGCCCGCTGGCCTGGGGTGACGAACTCGGGCCCGGCACGGTGCTGCGTATCCTGCAGCACCTGCATGCGCTCAGCGGGGATCCGCGCTATCGGCCGTCGCCGTGGTTGCGCCGCCGTGCCTTGCTGGGGGTGAGCCTGACGCTCGAGGAGCCGGCGCTCGCCTGAGGCCGCCGCCACGCCGCGCGCCCGTCAACGCGTGACGGGGCGCCAGCATGGTGCTGCCCGGCCGGAAAGGCGTGCGGCGCCGGGCGCCGCAGCGCAGGGTCAGGCCAGCGCAGCCAGCGCGCGCCCGGTGATCTCGTCGACCGTGCCGATGCCTTCGATGCGGCGGTACTGCGGCGCGTTGGCGTCACCCGTGGCGGCCCACTGGGAGTAGTAGTCAACCAGCGGCCGGGTCTGGCTCTGGTAGACCTCCAGGCGCTTGCGCACGGTCTCTTCCTTGTCGTCGTCGCGCTGGATCAGGTCTTCGCCAGTGGCGTCGTCCTTGCCGGCCACTTTCGGCGGGTTGAACTTGACGTGGTAGGTGCGGCCTGAGGCCACGTGCACGCGGCGGCCGCTCATGCGTTCGATGATGGCGGCGTCAGGCACGTCGATCTCGAGCACGAAGTCGAGCTTCACACCGGCCGCCTTCATCGCGTCGGCCTGGGGGATGGTGCGGGGAAAGCCGTCGAACAGGAATCCATTGGCGCAATCGGGCTGGGCAATGCGCTCCTTGACGAGGCCGATGATGATGTCGTCACTGACCAGCCCGCCGGAGTCCATGACCTTCTTGGCTTCGATGCCCAGCGGTGTGCCGGCTTTCACTGCAGCGCGCAGCATGTCCCCCGTGGAAATCTGGGGAATGCCGAATTTCTGGCAGATGAACGCAGCCTGCGTACCTTTACCGGCGCCGGGCGCGCCCAACAGAATCAAACGCATGGAACTCCTCAAGATGGCGTGACCGCAGCGGGTGCCGCGGCCCTTTTTCGCGGGGAGGATATCACGCCCCACCCTGCACGGGCCTTACGCCGAGCAGGGCTCTGACGCGCGCGAGGTCTTCCGGCGTGTCGACGCCCGGACCGGGCCGATCCGCACTCACATGCACCGCGATCCGGTGGCCGTGCCACAGCACACGCAGCTGCTCCAGGGACTCGACGGCCTCCAGCGGGCTGGGCGGCAGGGCAGGGAACTGACGCAGGAATCCTGCCCGGTACGCATAAATGCCCACATGGCGCAGCGGCGCCGGCGAGCTCAGTGCCACGCCCGTCCCCAGGCCTTGCGCATAGCCATCTCGCCACCAGGGTATGGGCGCGCGTGAGAAGTACAGGGCTCGCCCTGCGGCATCGCACACGACCTTCACCACGTTCGGGTTGGCCAGTTCGTCGGGCGCATCGATCGCATGCGCCGCGGTGGCCATCACGCAGCCCGTGGCCTGGTGCAGTGCCTGGAAGCAGGCGTCGATCAGGGCGGGGTCGATCAGCGGCTCATCGCCTTGCACGTTCACCACGGCATCGTCACCGTCCAGCCCCAGCTGCTCGCAGGCCTCGGCCAGCCGGTCGCTGCCGGTGGCATGGTCGGCGCGGGTCAGCAAGGCCTGCACGCCGTGGTGGGCGCAGGCGTCGACGATGCGGCGGTCGTCAGCGGCAACCACCACACGCGTGGCACGGCTGCGCTGCGCCTGGGCGGCCACGCGCACGACCATCGGCAGGCCGGCAAGATCGGCCAGGGGTTTGTCAGGCAGCCGGGTGGAGGCCAGCCGGGCAGGAATCAGGACGGTGAAACCCACGACACGCTCCCCGCGGCTCAGGTCGAGGCCGATGCGGCCGGGTCGGGTGCCGCAGGTGAGGACGCGCCCGCCGGGGCATCGGTGTGGCGGGCTTCGGCCTCCAGCATCACCGGAATGCCGTCGCGCACCGGGAAGGCCAGCCGGTCGGCATGGCAGACCAGTTCACGCTGCTCGCGCAGGTGTTCGAGCGGGCCCTTGCAGATCGGGCAGACAAGCAGTTCGAGCAGGCGGGTGTCCATGGTGGGTCCTTGAGGTATCCGGCAGGGAGGGTGGCGAGTGATGGTGGTGCTGCAGGGCCCCGGCAGGCGGGGCGACCCGCACCGCGTTCAACGTCTGGCGCGGCGAGCGTTCGCCAGACACCGGTCGACCACTGCAAGAAAGGCCGGATCAGGCTGGAAGTCTAGCGTGACCACGTGCACCCGAGGGTCGTTGCAGGCCGCCGGCAGGTACTGCAGTTTCACCGCGTCCTTTTCGGTCACGAGGACGCACTCACCCTGCCAGTGCGCCCAGGGCAATGCATCGTAGTGGTGGTGGTCGGGCAACGGCAGGGCCTCATGGGCCAGCCCGGCGGCATCGAGCATCGAGAAGAACCGCTGGGGCTGGGCGATGCCCGCCACGGCAAGCACCCGCTGCCCATGCCAGTCGGCCAGACCGGCGCCGCCATCGCGTGCGGCCGCGCCCGACGTCCAGTCGCGCAGCGTCACGATAGCCCCTAGCGCGCGACGCGCCAGGTAGCCCGGGCGTGAGGTGCTGGGTGCCGGGGCGTTGTAGAGCACCGCATCGGCACGTCGCTGCAGGCCTTCACGCAGCGGTCCGGCCGGGAGCCACCACCCGTTGCCGGCCCCGCGCTCGTCGAACACGATGATCTCCACATCGCGCGCCAGGTGCAGGTGCTGCAGTCCATCGTCGCTGACGATCACGCTGACCTCGGGGTGCGCTGCGAGCAGCGCGTGCGCGGCGTCGACGCGGCGCGCGCCGACACAGGTGGGCGCACCGGTGCGTCGGTGGATGAGCAGTGGTTCGTCGCCGGTCTGCCCGGCCTGGCTGCGCGCCGTCAGCAGGTGCAACCCGCTGCGCTGGCCGCCATAACCGCGAGAGATCACGCCCGGTGTCTCGCCCTGCGACTGCAGGTGCTGCACCAGGGCCATCACCGTGGGCGTCTTGCCGGCACCGCCCGCAATCACGTTGCCCACGACGATCACCGGCACCGGCAGTGCGATGGTGCGCCTGGCTCCCCATCGAAAGGCGAGCTTGCGCAGCCCGACGACCAGCGCATACAAGAGACTCAACGGCAGCAGGGCGATGGCCGCAAGGCCGCGCGTGCGCCAGACCGACTGCAACCAGGCCTCGGTGCCGGCACCGCCCGGGCGGTCGGCAACACGCGTGCGCTTCACGCCCAAGGCTGGCTCAACGGGCCGCCGAGCCCGAACTCTGCGTGGCAAAGGTGAGCTGATTCAGCCCGGCGCGGCGTGCTGCGTCCATCACGTTGATGACGCTCTGGTGGGCCGCCGTGGCGTCGGCCGAGACGATGATGAGGGTGTCCTTGCGGCCCTCGGCAGCAGCGGTCAGTTCGGCGGTGAGCAGTTCCACGCTGCGGCCCTCGACGGGTTTGCGGTTCACGGCGTAGCGCCCGTCGGCGGCCACCGAAACGATGACCTCGCGCGGCTTGTCGCGTGCCTGTTCGGCGTCGGCCACCGGGAGCGTCACCTGCAGCTCGGTGAACTTGGAGTAGGTCGTCGACAGCATCAGGAAGATGAGCACGACCAGCAGCACGTCGATGAACGGGATCAGATTGATCTCCGGTTCCTCGCTGCGGCGGTGTCGGAAGTTCATGGCCATCGGGCGCTCCGGTGCGTCAACGCTGGGCGACGAAGCGCATCAGGTGGGGCACCATGCGTTCGGCGGCCTGTTCGAGGTCGAGCACGTACTCGTCGACCTTGCCGCGGAAGTAGCGGTAGAACATGAGGGCCGGGATGGCGATCATCAGCGCAAAGGCCGTGTTGTACAGCGCGATCGAGATGCCGTGTGCCAGCTGGGCCGGGTTGCCGCCGGTGCCGCTGGCGCCGCCCCCCTGGGAGCCGAAGATCTCGATCATGCCGATGACCGTACCCAGCAGGCCCAGCAACGGCGCGGCCGTGGCGATGGTGCCCAAGGTGTTGAGGTAGCGCTCCATCTTGTGCACGGCGGCACGACCGGCGGTCTCAAAGGCGATGCGCAGGTTCTGCTCGGTGATGCGCGGATCGTTGATCACGCTGCGCAGGCCGGTGGCCAGCACCCCGCCCAGGATGGAGTTGTCGGCCAGCTTGCTCACCACGTCGGGCGCAGGCAGGCTGGCCCGCGTGACCGAGATGACCTCATCGAGCAGGCGCGGCGGCGCCACGCGGGCTTCGCGCAGGCTCGAGAAGCGTTCGATGATCAATGCCAGCGCAATGATGGAACACAGGATCAAGGGCCAGATCGGCCAACCCGCGGCTTGTATGATCGAAAACAACGAGATCCCTCCGTAAGCGTTGGTCGCAGAGCGGCGATTATGGCCCGAAGGAACGATGGTTCCGAGTGGCGCACGTGGCAAAGTGCTGCGCTCGCGACGATCAGCGTGCATGCACCGCATGGGGTCCGCGATCCACGTTTCCTGTGGATAACTTTGTGGGAAACCACGGTGACAATGCCCGCAAAGCGAGATTTCACGCGGCCCGCAACAAATTGCTGCATGAATGAGCAAAGAAATGTTCTTTCAAATCAACCACTTGCACGAATATGACGGGCTTGTGACGGTGCCAATGCGCCGCCAGGCCTTGTCTGGCGCGGCTGTGGAGTTCTGAACCCGCGCCCCGCCTGCGTTTGCCGATGATTGACCGCCTCAGGCGCCCACTGGCGCCATCCGACGACCGAACATCACCTGCTCATGCGGCCTGGAGCGTGGCGGCATTGCTGCGCGCCATTGCCGACGCCATGACCGCCCGCTTTGGTGCGGTGACGGTGCAAGGTGAGCTCGCCTCGTTCACGCGGGCCCCCAGCGGGCACTGCTATTTCTCGCTGAAGGACGATCGTTCTGCCGAACCGGCGCTGATTCGCGGCGCGATGTTCCGCCGTTCGGTCGCCTTGCTCGACTTCTCGCCGCGCGAAGGCCAGCTCGTCGAGATCCGCGGACGTCTGGCGGTCTACGATGCCCGCGGCGACCTGCAGCTCGTGGCCGAGGCCATGCGGCCCGCCGGGCAGGGCGCGCTGTACGAGCAATTCCTGCGGCTGAAGGCGCGCCTGGAGGCGCAGGGCCTGTTCGATGCGGCGCGCAAGCGCGCGCTGCCGGCGTTCCCGTCACGTCTTGCGGTGGTCACCTCGCTCAACGCGGCCGCGCTGCACGATGTGCTGACGGCGCTTGCGCGGCGCGCGCCGCAGGTCGAGGTGGTGGTGGTGCCCACCAGCGTGCAGGGCGTGCAGGCGCCAGGCGAAATCGTCGAGGCGCTGGTGCGAGCCGGCACGCTGCCGGGCGTCGATGCCGTATTGCTGTGCCGCGGTGGCGGGTCGCTGGAAGACCTCTGGGCCTTCAATGACGAACGTTTGGCGCACGCGATCGCGGGGTGCGCCGTGCCGGTGATCTGTGGCGTCGGGCACGAGACCGACTTCACCATTGCCGACTTCGTCGCCGACCTGCGGGCACCCACCCCCACAGCCGCCGCCGAACTGGCCGCACCGGTGCGCGACGAACTGCTCGACGATCTGGCCATGCTGGCGCGGCGCCTGCAGCAGCGTGTGCAGTCCCGGCTCGAGCGCGAGGCCCAGCGGCTGGACCATGCGGCGTTGCGGCTGGCACGCCCGGCCCAGGTGCTGTCGCAGCGGCGCCGGCAGCTCGACCTGCTGGGCCAGCGCCTGCAGTCGGCACCGGCACGCCGGCTGGCCCTGGCCACGCAGCAGCAGGCGCATCTGGCCAGCCGCCTGCAACGTGCCGTGGGGGTGCAGACCGAACGTACGGCCCAGCGGCTGGATGGGCTGCACCGTCGCCTGGAGGCGCTCAGCCCGCGCCAGGTGCTGGCGCGCGGCTATGCCTATCTCACCGACCTGCAGGGCCAGGCCCTCGTGTCGGTGCAGCGCGTGCAGCCCGACCAGTCCGTGCAGGCGGTGCTGTCCGATGGCCGCATCGTGGCCCGCGTGAACAGGATCGAAGTCGACCCGGACCCGACCGGCTGAGCACCCGGCCCACCCGGCTCGACGTCGGTCGCGACAGGGTCATCCGGCTGTGCCTACAATGCCCGTTTTCGCCCCGAAGCTCACAGACCAAGAAAGGATCCACACGATGGAACACACGCTGCCTGCACTGCCTTACGCCATCGACGCGCTGGCGCCCCATCTCACGAAGGAAACCCTCGAGTTTCACCACGGCAAGCACCACAACGCCTATGTGGTCAACCTGAACAACCTGATCAAGGGCACCGAATTCGAGGCCCTCAGCCTCGAGGACATCATCAAGAAGTCCAGCGGCGGCATCTTCAACAACGCTGCCCAGATCTGGAACCACACCTTCTTCTGGAACAGCATGAAGCCCAATGGCGGCGGCGAGCCCAAGGGCAAGCTGGCTGAGGCCATCAACGCGAAGTGGGGCAGCTTTGCCGCCTTCAAGGAAGCCTTCACCAAGTCGGCCGTCGGCAACTTCGGTTCGGGCTGGACCTGGCTGGTCAAGAAGGCCGACGGTTCGGTGGACATCGTCAACACCAGCAATGCCGCCACGCCGCTGACCACGGCCGACAAGGCCCTGCTGACGATCGACGTGTGGGAGCACGCCTACTACATCGACTTCCGCAATCTGCGCCCGAAGTTCGTCGAGACCTTCCTGACGTCCCTCGCGAACTGGGACTTTGCTGAAGCAAACTACGCCTGATCCACGGCAGCGTCGGCCGCAGCGCGCGTGCCGACGCGTTCACAGGCGAGGAGCACATGCGCATCCTGTTGGTCGAAGATGACCCCGCATTGAGCATGGGCGTGGCCCGCGCGCTGCAGCGCGAGGGCTGGCAGGTCGACACCCTGGCCGACGGCGCGGCCGCCAGCGCCGAAGGCCTGATCGAGCAGTACGAACTGGCGGTGCTCGACCTGGGCCTGCCCCGGCGCGACGGCATGGAAGTGCTGCGCAGCTGGCGCAGCCGCGGCGCCCGGGTACCGGTGTTGATCCTGACCGCACGAGACGATCTGTCCGACCGTGTCCAGGGGCTGGACGCCGGCGCCGACGACTACATGGTCAAACCCTTCGACGTGCCCGAGCTCGTGGCACGTGTGCGGGCCCTGCACCGGCGCGCCTCCGGCCGGGTCGACGACCAGCTCGTGATGGGTGACCTGACGCTCGACGTGCGCCACCGCGAGTTGCGCTACCGCGGCGAGCGCATCCATCTGAGCCCGCGCGAACAGGCGCTGACCGAGCTGCTCATGGCTCGCGCCGGCCGTGTGGTGCCCAAGGACCACATCGTCTCCACGCTGTCGAGCTGGGAGACCGACTTCAGCGAGAACTCCGTCGAGGTCTACATCCATCGACTGCGCAAGCGCTTTGCCGACCTGGGCGTGGCGATCCGCACGGTGCGGGGTTTCGGCTACCTGATGGAGGCCGCGGCTCCCGCCGGTGACCCCGGCGAAACCGCGTCGCCGGACTCCGGCCCCTGAAGCCTGCGCCAGCGCGTCAGACCCCCCGTGAATCCGAGCCTGCGCCGGCAATTGCTGGCCCCGCTGCTGTGGGTGTGGCTGCTGGGCGCCACGGTGGCGGCGCTGGGTTCGTTCCGGCTGGCGCAGTATGCCGGCGACACGGCCTTTGACCGCGCGCTGCTGGACGAAGCTGGCGCCATCGCCACCCAGATCAACTGGACCGACCGCGGGCCGCTGCTCGAGCTGAGCACCCAGACGCAGGAGATGCTGGCCTGGGACAGCGCCGACCGCAATGCCTACATGGTCACCGACGCAGACGGCCAGATCCTGTCCGGCGTGGGTGACCTGCCGATGCCACCCGACCGCAGCGGCAGCTTCCTGCGGCCGGTGACCTTCGATGCCGTCTACCTGCGTGAGCCAGTGCGGGGGGCGATGTACTCGATCCGCTCGCCGATGCTCGACCAGTTCGTCACGGTGGTGGTCGTCGAGACCAAGCGCAAGCGCCTGGGCCTGATCCGGGAGGTGCAGCTTGCGGTGCTGTTGCCCACACTGGCGCTGGGCACCGTCACCTTCGGGCTGCTGGCCTGGGGCATCCGTCGCGGGGTGGCGCCGCTGCGACGGATTGCGGCCGAGGTCGCACGGCGCGATGTGACTGACCTGCGGCCTCTGCCGATGACGGAGGTGCCGCGCGAGGCCCTGCCGCTGATCGAGCGCATCAATGCACTGCTCAGCAACGTGGCACAGTCGGTGGAGGTGCAGCGGCGCTTCGTGGCCGACGCCGCACACCAGTTGCGCACGCCGGTTGCGGGCATCCGCGTGCTGTCGCAGGAACTGCAGCATGAGCTGACGGTGCAGGCGCGTGACGAGCTGTCCGGCGCGCAGGCAGCGCAGGCCACCCGGCCGCTGGTCGACGCCTTGCTGGTGTCCAGCGAACGCATGTCGCGCCTCGTGAACCAGTTGCTGAACCTGGCACGCTCCGAGGCCGCACTGCACAGCCCGGCTGCACCGGAGCTGGAATCCATCGATGTACTGCCCGTGGTGCGGGAGGCCGCCGAACCCTGGTTCGTCAAGGCCACACGCGAGCACAAGCACATGACCCTGGATGTGCCGTCCCAGCCCTGCCTGGCCCGCGCGCACCCGGTGTGGCTGGGCGAAGTGGTGTCGAACCTGCTGGACAACGCGCTGCGCTACGGCGGGGCGAGCGTGACGCTGACGGTGCGTCGCTGCGGTGAGGGGGGGGTGGTCCTGAGTGTCGAAGACAACGGGCCAGGCATTCCGCCCGAGCACCGGGACATGATCTTCGAGCCGTTCTGGCGTGGCGAACGCGCGGACACCCGCAGCACCGAAGGCACCGGCCTGGGCCTTGCGATCGTGAAGGAGATCGTGCAGGGCATGCACGGGCGCATCGACGTCGACAGCCGCCCCGAATATGCCGGCACCCGCTTCAGCGTGACCCTGGACGCCTGACGCTCGGGGCTTGCACCCCGGCCTCAGCGCGCCTGCAGCACCTCGCCGCGCAACCGGGTGCCGGGCTTGATGCCCTTCCTGGCAAACCAGCCCTGATTCATCTCCAGCGCCATGCGCACCGGCTTGTCGGAGCAGTGGGAGTCCAGGCTCTGGGGCTGCATGTCCGCGATGTTGACGATGCTGCCGTCGTCGGCCAGGAAGGCGATCGACAACGGGATCAGCGTGTTTTTCATCCAGAAGCACTGCACGCCGGGCTGCTCGAACACGAACAGCATGCCGTCATTGCTGCCCAGGCTCTGGCGGTGCATGAGGCCGATGGCTCGCTGCTCGGGCGTGCGGGCCACTTCGGCGCGGATGAGGTGCATGCCGGCGGTGATGGTCGCCGCGGGCAGGCGCTGAGCGGCGTCCTGGGCCGCGCTGTACGCCGGCACGAGCGCCAGCCAGGCGAGCGCGGCCATGCGCCAGATCCGCCGGGGGGCGCTGGCCGTGATGCCTCGGCCCGTCGGGAGGCGGGGAAAGGGCTGCATCTTGATATATGTCATGAGTCGAATCGGGGGCGGCACATAGATTGCACCCATGCAATCCTCGTCGCATTCTCGCCGCTTGACCGCCTTGCAGCCACCCGAGTTCCCTGACGGGGCCCGGAAGGCGCTGGCCGACACCGCGGCGGACGCGTCACCACCCCCCGCCGACCCCGGCCTGATGCCCGGTCACGCCGTCTCCGGCACCACGCTCGACTGGCACGATCCGGCCCAGGTGCAGCGCTGCACGCGCAGTCGCCAGGGGGAGGACGGCCAGCGCCTGAGCGAATCCTCGCTGGTGGTCCAGGGCATGTACTGCGCCGCCTGTTCCGTGACGATCGATCAGGCGGTGCGCGCCGTGCCCGGTGTCACCGCCTTCGACCTGCATGCCGGCACCGGTCGGGCCCTGGTCACCTGGGACCCGCAGCACACGCAACTTGCCACGGTGGCCGCGGCCATCGAGTCGGCCGGCTACCAGGCCTTGCCGGCGCGTTCCGCGCAGCTTGAGGCGGTGCGGCGCGCGCAGCAGCGCAAGAGCCTGTGGCGGCTGTTCGTGGCCGGGTTCTGCATGATGCAGGTGATGATGTATGCGGTGCCGTCGTACTACGCGACGCCCGGCGACATGACCGACGACGTCGCCCGCCTGCTGCAATGGGCCAGCTGGCTGCTGAGCATCCCCGTGCTGATCTTTTCCGCCGTGCCCTTCCTGCGGGGGGCATGGGGTGATCTGTCGCGCCGACGCATCGGCATGGACGTGCCGGTGGCCGTGGGCATCGTCGTGACCTTCGTCGCCAGCTCGGCGGCCACCTTCGACCCCGGCGGCTGGTTCGGCCACGAGGTGTATTTCGACTCGCTGACGATGTTCGTCTTTTTCCTGCTGTGCGGCAGGTATCTGGAGCAGCGTGCCCGCGCGGCCACGCTCGATGTGCTGGAGTCGCTGCTCGACGGCCTGCCCGAGACGGCCGAACGCATCGAAGCCGATGGCAGCACGCGCGAGGTGTCCACCCGCGAACTGCTGCCGGGCGACCGCATCCGGGTGAAGGCGGGTGACACCGTGCCGGTGGATGGGCAGGTGGTCGATGGCAGTACGCAGGTGAATGAGGCCCTGCTGACCGGCGAGTCCCGCCCGGTCTCGCGGCGCGAGGGCGACGCGGTCGTGGCGGGCAGCGGCAATCTGAGCGCACCCATCATCGTGCAGGTCGACAAGGTGGGCGAGGACACGCGCCACGCGCAGATCGTGGCGCTGATCGAACGTGCCGGCCTGGAGCGGCCAGCCTGGGCCCAGATGGCCGACCGGCTGGCCGGTCCCTTCCTGTGGACGGTGCTGCTAGCCGCGGCCGGCGCGGCGCTGGCGTGGTCGTGGATCGACCCGCAGCGCAGTGTCTGGGTGGCGGTCGCCGTGCTCATCGTGACCTGCCCGTGTGCGCTGTCGCTGGCCACGCCGTCGGCGCTGCTCGCCGCAGCAGCTTCGCTGGCGCGGCGCGGCATCCTGGTGCAGCGCCTGGCATCGCTGGAACGGCTGGCGCGCACCGACGTGGTGGTGTTCGACAAGACGGGCACGCTCACCTCCGACCGCCTGGGTCTGACCGAAACCCACCTGGCCGACGGCTGGAGCGCCGACGACGCGCTCGGCCCGGCCGTTGCACTGGCCCGGGCCTCCCTGCATCCAGTGTCGCGCGCGCTGGCGGCGGCGCACACGGCGGTGTCGCCCGTTGACCTCATCGATCTGTGTGAACAGCCCGGGCAAGGCGTCCAGGGCCGTGACGCCGCAGGGCGCCTCTGGCGTCTGGGCAACCGGGCATTTGCGGCGCCAGGCGACACGCCACTGTGCGCCGACCCACTCGGCTCGACCGCCTGGCTGGGCGTGGACGGCCGTGCCGTGGCCGCATTCGGCCTGGCCGAAACCCTGCGCCCCGACGCCCGCGCGACCGTGTCCGCCCTGCAGGCGCGCGGCCTGCAGGTGGTGCTGCTGTCCGGTGACCGCATCGAGGCCGTGCAGCGCGTGGCGCAGGCACTGGGCATCCAGCAGGTGCAGGCGCAAGCCACGCCGGAGGACAAGCTCGCCTTTGTCGCCCAGGCCCAGCAGGCCGGACGCCACGTCGTGATGGTGGGCGACGGGCTCAACGACGGCCCGGTGCTCGCCCGTGCAGACGTCTCGATCGCGATGGGGCAGGGCGCTGCGCTGGCGCGCGTGACCAGCGACCTCACCTTGCTCAGCGGCCGACTGCATCACGTGGACGACGCGATCGACCTGTCCCGACGCATGGTCACGACCATCCGGCAGAACCTCGGCTGGGCCGCCGCCTACAACATGGTGTGCATCCCGCTGGCCCTGGTGGGCTGGATGCCGCCCTGGCTGGCCGGCCTGGGCATGGCCGCCAGTTCGCTGTTCGTGGTCACCAACGCCTGGCGGCTCGGGCGTCACAACCCGCCCGTCGATGATGCCGCGCCCACCGCACCCCAGGCGCTGGCACCGGCGGCGCAGACGCTCTGAGTCAAGGCCATGGACATCCTGTTCCTGCTCATCCCGCTTTCGGTCCTGCTGGTGATGGCCATCCTCGGCCTGTTCGGCTGGGCCCTGTTCGGAGGCCAGTTCGACAACCTGGACAAGGAAGGCGAACGCATCCTGAAACACCCCGACGACCCCCCCGGCGGGAAAGACCCTGAAGCCGTCTCGCCTCCAGTTGATGGCGATCAAGTGGCGCTCAAGGGTTCTCCCGAACAATCACTTCGCAACCAAACAGGAGTGTGAGGCCCATGAACTCGACCTCGTCGTCCGCATCGGCATTCAGTGCCTCGCGGGCCGTCAACTACAACGACACCGTAGTGCGCCAGTTCTCGATCATGGCCGTCGTCTGGGGGCTGGTCGGCATGCTGGTCGGCGTGTGGATCGCCGCCCAGCTGGCCTGGCCGGAGCTCAACTTCGGCATCCCCTGGCTGAGCTACGGCCGTCTGCGCCCGCTGCACACCAATGCAGTGATCTTCGCCTTTGGAGGCTGCGCGCTGTTCGCCACCAGCTATTACGTCGTGCAACGCACCTGCCAGGTGCGGCTCATCTCGGACAAGCTCGCCGCCTTCACCTTCTGGGGCTGGCAGGCGGTGATTGTCGCGGCCGCCATCTCGCTGCCGCTGGGCTACACCAGCGGCAAGGAATATGCCGAGCTCGAGTGGCCGATCGACATCCTGATCACGCTGGTGTGGGTGGCGTACGCGGTGGTGTTCTTCGGCACGGTGGGCATCCGCAAGATCCGCCACATCTACGTCGCCAACTGGTTCTACGGCGGCTTCATCCTGGCCGTGGCCTTGCTGCACCTGGTCAACAGCGCCGCGCTGCCGGTCAGTGCGATGAAGAGCTACTCGGCCTATGCCGGCGTGCAGGACGCGATGGTGCAGTGGTGGTATGGCCACAATGCCGTGGGCTTTTTCCTGACGGCCGGCTTCCTGGGGATGATGTACTACTTCATTCCGAAGCAGGCCGAGCGCCCGGTCTACAGCTACCGTCTGTCGATCGTGCACTTCTGGGCGCTGATCTTCACCTACATGTGGGCCGGCCCTCACCACCTGCACTACACCGCGCTGCCCGACTGGGCCCAGAGCGTGGGCATGCTGTTCTCGCTGGTGCTGCTGGCGCCGAGCTGGGGCGGGATGATCAACGGGATCATGACCCTGTCGGGTGCATGGCACAAGCTGCGTGACGACCCCATCCTGAAGTTCCTGATCGTGTCGCTGTCGTTCTACGGCATGAGCACCTTCGAGGGTCCGATGATGTCGATCAAGACCGTCAATGCGCTGTCGCACTACACGGACTGGACGGTAGGCCACGTGCACTCGGGTGCGCTGGGCTGGGTGGGCCTGATCTCGATGGGTTCGCTCTACTACCTGATCCCGCGCCTGTTCGGTCAGAAGCAGATGTACAGCGTGCGTGCCATCGAGCTGCACTTCTGGGTCGCCACGATCGGCATCGTGCTCTACATCGCCGCGATGTGGATCGCCGGCGTGATGCAGGGCCTGATGTGGCGCGCCGTGAACGCTGACGGCACGCTCGCCTACAGCTTTGTCGAGAGCGTGAAGGCCACCTATCCGTTCTATGTGATCCGTCTGCTGGGAGGCCTGCTCTACCTGGGCGGCATGGTGATCATGGGCTGGAACACCCTGATGACCGCGATGAACGGCCGGCCGGTGCCGGTGGCCATTCCCGCGATGAAGCCCGCCGCGGCCTGACCCCAGGACCCGACACAAGGAAACGCCATGGCTGAACAACACAACACGTCCAGCGGTTTCACCCACGAGAAGATCGAGACCAACAACTTCCTGATGATCATCCTGATCATCCTGGTGGTGTCGGTCGGTGGTCTGGTCGAGATCGTGCCGCTGTACTTCCAGAAGTCCACCACCGAGCCGGTCACGGGCCTGAAACCCTACACCGCGCTGCAGGTGGTGGGGCGCGACATCTACGTGCGCGAAGGCTGCTACAACTGCCACTCGCAGATGATCCGCCCCTTCCGTGCCGAGACCCTGCGCTACGGGCACTACTCGGTGGCCGGCGAGTTCGTCTATGACCGGCCGTTCCAGTGGGGCTCCAAGCGCACCGGCCCGGACCTGCACCGCGTGGGCGGTCGCTACAGCGACGAGTGGCACCGCATCCACCTGAACAATCCTCGTGACCTGGTGCCCGAGTCCAACATGCCGGCCTATCCGTGGCTCGAGAAGACACCGCTGGTGCCCGAAGAGGTCGCCCCCAAGATGCGCGCGCTGCGCACCCTGGGTGCACCCTACAGCGACGAAGAGATCGCCAAGGCGCCCGAAGACCTCAAGGGCAAGACCGAAATGGACGCGCTCGTGGCCTACCTGCAGGTGCTTGGCACCGCGCTGAAGTAAGGAGCATCACCATGAACCTGGACGTCAATGACCTGCGCTCCATCGTCACGGTGGTCTCGCTGCTGGTGTTCCTGGGCATCTGTGTCTGGGCCTGGCGGCGCGGCAACCGCGAGCGTTTCGAGGATGCGGCCCGTGTGCCCTTCCAATCCGAATAGGCAGCCAAGGACTCGACATGAGTGATTTCGTTCACAGCGGCTGGTCGATCTTCGTCGCGGCCGCCACCATCATCAGCCTGATTGCCTGCCTGGTGCTGCTGATCATCGCCAGCCGCCGCAAGGTCATGGCCAGTGACAACACCACCGGTCACGTCTGGGACGTCGACCTGAAGGAGCTGAACAACCCGCTGCCGCGCTGGTGGATGGGCCTGTTCGTCCTGACGGTGGTGTTCTCGGCGATCTACCTGACTTTCTATCCGGGACTGGGCAGCTACCAGGGCACCTGGGGCTGGTCGCAGCAGGGCCAGTACGAGGCCGAAGTGGCCAAGGCCCGCAAGGAGCTGGAGCCGTTGTATGCGCAGTTCAAGTCGCGTACCGCCGAGGACCTCGCGACGGACGCCCAGGCCATGGGCATTGGCGAGCGCCTGTACGTCAACAACTGCGCGCAGTGCCACGGCTCGGACGCACGCGGCAGCAAGGGCTTCCCGAACCTGACCGACGGCGACTGGCTCTACGGCAGCGATCACGCCGCCATCCAGGAGACCATCGCCAAGGGCCGCAACGGCGTGATGCCGCCGATGGCCGCGGCCGTGGGCACGTCCGATGACGTGCGCAACGTCGCGCACTATGTGCTGAGCCTGTCGGGCAGTCCGCACAACTCGATCGCGGCCCAATTGGGCAAATCGAAGTTCGGCGCCTGCGCGGCCTGCCACGGTGCCAACGGCAAGGGCAATCCGGCACTGGGCGCCCCCAACCTGACCGACCGGATCTGGCTGCATGGCTGGGGTGAACAGGCCATCGTCAACATCATCAACCAGGGCAAGAACAACATGATGCCCGCCCACGCCGACAAGCTCAGCGCCGAGCAGATCCATGTGCTGGGTGCGTATGTGTGGAGCCTGTCCAACCGCGCGCCGACCGAACCGGCGGGCACCACGGCCCGCTGAAGCCGGGGCCTCGTCAACGGCATTGCCATGAAGTCCTCTTCGTCACCCAAGGTCATCCCGATCCAGCCCGTACCGGCCACGGCCGGCGGGGCCGGTGACGACGCGGCCAGCGAGATGGTCTCGCTGTACGCCAAGCAGGAGAAGATCTACGCCCGCGCCGTGTCCGGCTGGTTCGCCGGCTGGCGCTGGGCGTTTGTCTGGCTGACCCAACTGGTGTTCTACGGCCTGCCGTGGATCGAATGGAACGCACGCCAGGCGGTGCTGTTCGACCTGGCGTCTCGCCGCTTCTACATCTTCGGCCTGGTGCTGTATCCGCAGGACTTCATCTATCTCACGGCCCTGTTGATCATCTCGGCCTATGGGCTGTTCCTGTTCACTGCCGTCGGCGGGCGGCTGTGGTGTGGCTTTGCCTGTCCGCAGACGGTCTACACCGAGATCTTCATGTGGGTGGAGCGCCGCATTGAAGGCGACCGCTCGACCCGCATGCGCCTGGACGCCGGGCCCTGGAACTTCAACCGCATCTGGCGCAAGGTGGCCAAGCAGTCTGCCTGGATCGCCATCGGCCTGTGGACCGGCTTCACCTTCGTGGGCTACTTCACGCCCATCCAGACCCTGGCCGCCTCGGCCCTGTCGCTCGGCTTCGGCCCCTGGGAGTGGTTCTGGGTGCTGTTCTACGGTTTTGCGACCTACGGCAATGCCGGCTACATGCGCGAGCAGGTGTGCAAATACATGTGTCCGTATGCGCGCTTCCAGAGCGCGATGTTCGACCGGGACACGATGATCATCACCTACGACACCCAGCGCGGCGAACCGCGGGGTTCGCGCTCGCGCAAGGCCGACCCGAAACAGCTTGGCCTGGGTGACTGCATCGACTGCACCCTGTGCGTGCAGGTGTGCCCCACCGGCATCGACATCCGCAAGGGCCTGCAGTACGAATGCATCGGCTGCGCCGCCTGCATCGACGTCTGCAACGGCGTGATGGACAAGATGAACTACCCGCGCGACCTGATCCGCTACTCCACGCAGAACGGCATGGAGCAGGGCTGGTCGCGGCAGCAGATGCTCAAGCGGGTGTTTCGCCCGCGGGTGCTGATCTACACGGCGATCCTGATGCTGATCTCGGCGGCCTTCGTGGCCAGCGTGGCGCTGCGCAGCCCGTTCAAGGTCGACGTCATCCGCGACCGGGGCGCACTGGCGCGCATGGTGGAAGACGGACGCATCGAGAACGTTTATCGGCTGCAGATCATGAACACCACCGAGGCGCCGCAACGTTACCGCGTCACCGCCAGCGGCCTGCCGGGTCTGAACGTGGTCTCGGACGCCGAGGTCGCCATCGAATCCGCCCAGGCCCGCTGGATGCCGGTGCGCCTGCAACTGCCTCCCGAGGCCGCCACCGAGCTGGCTGGAAAGAGCTCGCCCATCGAGTTCCAGATCGAGCGCCTGGCGCATGACGACCAGCCGGCCCACACGGTGCGCGAGAAATCGACCTTCCTGGTGCCGCGCTGAAGCGCCGCTGAGACCCCCAATTCCCACAGGACACACCATCATGACCCCGACCTCAAGCACCCCCGTCACCCCGACGACGTCACGCGCCTGGTGGCGCGAGCCGATGATGTGGCTGGTGGTGGGCGGGCCGCTGGCCGTGATCGTGGCCGGCATTGCCACCATCACGATGGCGGTGCGGCACCCTGATCCGCTGGTGGCCGAGGACTACTACCGCCGCGGCGTGGAGATCAACAAGACGCTGGCCGAACAGGCTGCCGCGCGTCAGGCGCTGGTGCCGGCGCAGCAGGCCCGCAACCACACGGCCACCCCCGAACCGCAGCCGGCCGGCTCACGCTGAGGGCGACACGATGAGCACCACGCTGTCTCGCCGCTGGATGGGGATCGCCTGGCCGGCCTTCCTGATGGCCGGCGTGATCGAGATGGTGGTCTTTGCGATGGTGGACCCCGAGGACCTGCACTGGCTGGGCGGTTCACCCGTCGAGCTGACGAACTCCGGGATCTACACCCTGGCGTTCTTCTTCTTCTGGGGTGCGGTGGCGGTCGCCGGGGCGCTCACCGCCTATCTCGAACGCGAGATCCACGTCGAAGATCAGGGCGGCTGAACGCCGAGGCGGCGTCGGCGCCCAAGGGTGACAAGGGTGACAAGGGTGCCAAGGGTGAACAGGGCGGGGCGCTCAGCAGGCGCCGGCATTGACCAGGCGGCGCAACCCGTCCTGATCGAGGATGCGGATCTGGCGCTGCTTCACCTCGAGCAGGCCTTCGTCCTGGAACTTGGAGAAGGTGCGGCTGACCGTCTCGAGCTTCAGGCCGAGGTAGCTGCCGATCTCCTCGCGCGTCATGCGCAACACCAGGGACGACGGCGAAAAGCCGCGCGCCTGCAGGCGCTGGGTGAGGTTCATCAGGAAGGCGGCCAGGCGCTCCTCGGCCCGCATGCTGCCCAGCAGCAGCATCACGCCATGGTCGCGCACGATCTCGCGGCTCATGATCTTGTGGAACGAATGCTGCAGCTCGGTGAACTCGCGCGACAGCGCCTCGAGCTGGGCGTAGGGGATCACGCAGACCTGCGAGTCCTCCAGCGCCACGGCATCACAGGTGTGGCGATCCTGGCTGATCGCATCCAGGCCCAGCAGCTCGCCGGCCATCTGAAAGCCCGTCACCTGGTCACGGCCGTCCTCGGCCGACACGCAGGTCTTGAAGAAGCCGGTGCGCACCGCATAGACCGACTGGAACGAATCGCCGGTGTGAAACAGGGCCTCACCGCGCTTGACCGTGCGGCGGGTGGCCACCAGGCTGTCCAGGCGCTCGATGTCGGGGCGGGACAAGCCCACCGGCAGGCACAGTTCGCGCAGGTTGCAGCTTGAACAGGCCACCTTCAGGGCGTCGAGCTTGACCATCATGATGAACACTCACTCCGATGTTGGATTTGCCCGTGCGTGCCACATGACGCGCCTCAAGCGTTGGGCACATTGTCCGGCGCGCTCCACGCTCGCTCCTTGAGTCAGATCAAGCCTGGCGGTGGGGCGTCTGGCACATTGGCAGCACCATGGGTCACAACACCACCACCGACGACATCGCCATCGGCACGGACCTGCTGACACGCTTTGACGTGCCCGGCCCGCGCTACACCTCCTACCCGACGGCCGACCGCTTCGTCGAGGCCTTCACCGACGTGCAGTACCGCCACGCGCTCGACCAGCGCGCCAGCGGCACCGGGGCTTTGTCCGGGCGGGCCGGCCCGCTGTCGATCTATGTGCACATCCCGTTCTGCGAGTCGCTGTGCTACTACTGCGCCTGCAACAAGGTCATCACGAAACACCACGATCGCGCCGCCGAGTACCTGGCCGTGCTCGACCAGGAGATCGCGCTGCACCTGCAGGTGCTCGGCACCGGCCAGCCGGTGTCCCAGCTGCACCTGGGCGGTGGCTCGCCGACCTTTCTGAGCGACGACGAGTTGACGGGGCTGATGGCCTCGCTGCGGCGCTCGTTCACCCTGGTGCCGGGCGGGGAATACTCGATCGAGGTCGATCCGCGCACCGTCACGGCCGAACGCCTGGCCCACCTGGCGTCGCTGGGTTTCAACCGCCTGAGCTTCGGGGTGCAGGACTTCGACCCCGCGGTGCAGAAGGCGGTGCATCGCGTGCAGCCCTATGAAGACGTCGCGCGCCTCATGGCCGAGGCCCGCAAGCTGGGGTTCGACTCGATCAACGTCGACCTGATCTACGGCCTGCCGCGCCAGACGCGCGAGTCGTTCGCGACCACGCTGAGGCAGGTCGGTGAGCTGCGGCCTGACCGTATCGCGCTGTATGCCTATGCCCATCTGCCGGAGCGATTCAAGCCGCAGCGTCGCATCGTGTCGGCCGAGCTCCCCAGCGGCGGCGACAAGGTGGCCATGCTGTCGGCGGCGATCGCCAGCTTCCTGGGCATGGGCTATGCCTACATCGGCATGGACCATTTCGCACTGCACGGCGACGCGCTCGCCGCGGCCAAGCGCCAGGGCCGGCTGCATCGCAACTTCCAGGGTTACGGCACCCAGCCCGATGCCGACCTGATCGGCCTGGGCGTGTCGGCCATCGGCCGGATCGGCGCGACTTACAGCCAGAATGCCAAGACCCTGCCCGAGTACTACGACGCGGTGCGCCATGGGCGCTTCCCGGTGGTGCGCGGCCTGTCGCTGAGCAAGGACGACCTGGTGCGCCGCGCCATCATCATGGCGCTGATGTGCCAGGGCCATGTGCTGTACGAGTCGATCGAGCTGGCCTATCTGGTTGACTTCCGCACCACGTTCCGAAACGAGCTCGAGCGCCTGCGCCCGATGGCTGACGACGGGCTGGTGCAGCTAGACGACGAAGGCATCCAGGTCACACCGATGGGCTGGTTTTTCGTGCGCGCCATCGCGATGGTGTTCGACCGCTACCTGCAGGCCGACCGCAGCCGCGAGCGCTTCTCCAAGATCATCTGATGTCCGCCAGCCTGGTCATGGCATCGCTGCTGATGGGTCTGGCCGGCAGCCCCCATTGCGCGGCGATGTGCGGCGCAGGCTGTGCCGTCGTGTCGGGCAACCAGCGCGGCCTGTGGAGCTTCCAGGCCGGCCGCATGGCCGGCTATGCGGCCGCCGGCGCGCTGATGGCAACATCGGCCGCCGCCCTGCAATGGGGCTGGAATGCCACCTCGGTCCTCAAGCCATTCTGGGCGATGCTGCACGTGGCCATCGTCGTGCTGGGGCTGTGGCTGGCCTGCACCGGTCGCCAGCCCGCGTGGCTGGGCCGCCTGTCACAACGCGTGTGGCAGCGCCTGCGCCATCGCACGCTGGGCTGGGAGTTCAGCCGCCTTCCGCGTGAACTGCGCGCCGCCGGCGCCGGGGTGCTGTGGGTGCTGCTGCCCTGCGGCCTGCTGTACTCGGCCCTGATGGTGGCGGCGCTGGCCTCGACACCCGTCCAGGGGGCCGGCGTGATGGCCGCTTTTGCGCTCGGCTCGGCCCTGGGCCTGCACCTGGGTCCGACGCTGTGGTGGCGGTTTGCCCGGCCAGGCGGAGCGCCCGCGGCCAGGGCGCAGGCCGGGCAGTGGGCGATCCGCCTGGCCGGCCTGACCCTCGCGCTGGCCTCAGGCTGGGCGCTGTGGCACGGCGTCTGGATGGCGTTTCTGGCCCCGGTGTGCCAGTGAGTCGCAGGCCCTGTGGCGCAGGCCTGCGCGATCTGTGGTCACCCGGCAAGTGTTCTGACAGCTTGACTGCCTTAAAATCCCTGGGTTAGACCTTCTCAACTCGGCTTTCCAAACCGTACCGCGCGGAGCTTTCTCACATGTACCAGCACATCAAGGTGCCCGAGGGTGGGCAGAAGATCACCGTCAACAGCGACTTCTCCCTCAATGTCCCCGACCAGCCCATCATTCCCTACATCGAGGGGGATGGCACCGGTTTCGACATCACCCCGGTGATGATCAAGGTGGTGGACGCCGCGGTCGCCAAGTCCTATGGCGGCAAGCGCCAGATCCACTGGATGGAGATCTACGCTGGCGAGAAGTCCACCAAGGTGTACGGCCCGGACGTCTGGCTGCCTGAAGAGACCCTGCAGGTCCTGAAGGATTACGTGGTGTCCATCAAGGGCCCGCTGACGACCCCCGTGGGCGGCGGCATCCGTTCGCTCAACGTCGCGCTGCGCCAGGAACTCGACCTCTACGTCTGCCTGCGCCCGGTGCGCTACTTCAAGGGCGTGCCGTCCCCGGTCAAGGAGCCCGAAAAGACCGACATGGTCATCTTCCGCGAGAACTCGGAAGACATCTACGCCGGCATCGAGTTCGAGGCCGAGAGCGACAAGGCCAAGAAGCTGATCAAGATCCTCCAGGACGAATTCGGCGTCAAGAAGATCCGCTTCCCCGAGACCTCGGGCATCGGCGTCAAGCCTGTCTCGCGCGAAGGCACCGAGCGCCTGGTGCGCAAGGCCATCCAGTACGCGATCGACAACGACAAGCCCTCGGTCACGCTGGTGCACAAGGGCAACATCATGAAGTTCACCGAAGGTGGCTTCCGTGACTGGGGCTACGCCCTGGCCCAGAAGGAGTTCGGCGCCGAGCTGATCGACGGCGGCCCGTGGTGCAAGTTCAAGAACCCGAAGACCGGCCGCGACATCGTCATCAAGGACGCCATCGCCGACGCCTTCCTGCAGCAGATCCTGCTGCGTCCGGCCGAGTACTCGGTGATCGCCACGCTGAACCTGAACGGCGACTACGTGTCCGACGCGCTGGCCGCCCAGGTCGGTGGCATCGGCATCGCCCCGGGTGCCAACCTGTCCGACTCGGTGGCCATGTTCGAAGCCACCCACGGCACCGCCCCGAAGTACGCCGGCAAGGACTACGTGAACCCGGGCTCCGAGATCCTGTCGGCCGAGATGATGCTGCGCCACATGGGCTGGACCGAAGCCGCCGACCTCATCATCAGCTCGATGGAAAAGGCCATCCTGAGCAAGAAGGTGACCTATGACTTCGCCCGACTGCTCGACGGCGCCACCCAGGTCAGCTGCTCCGGCTTCGGCCAGGTCATGATCGACCACATGTAATCAGCGCGTCACCCGCGCCGCGCGCCGCGCGCCGTGTCGCGCGTGCGCCCGTGCCCCGCCAGGGCCCCTGCGTTCCCCGGAACCAGGGGCCTTGTCGCGTCTGGCGACCCCGTCGCAAGCCGGCAGCTTGCCCCGCCAGCCCCTGCACTTGCGTGAGCGCAAGCGCCGAGCCGCCACATCACGATACGGTACGGTCTGAACTTTGCCGCCTGCAGCGGCTCCACCCTGGTCCGACAGCGCCCATCCACTTCAAGCCATGGAGCCTACCGACGTGAACCGCAATGAAACTGAATCGATCGTGGAGGCGCGAGCACGTGTGCTGGCGCTGATGGTGGCCGCCAACGGCCGTGTCGACCCGCGCGAGCTTCAAGCGCTGGACGAACTCGGCGCCTTCGAGCGCATCGGCGTGACACGCGAACGTTTTGTCGCGCTCGCCGAGGAATGCCTGCAGGACGTGGGTGCCAGCCTCGCCGAGGCCACCTGGCTGCGTGCCCGCGACCAGGCCTACCTCGACCGCCTGCTCGAGGCCGTGACCGACCCGGACGAGCGCCTCCTGCTGTGCCGCCTGGCCGCCGCCGTGGTGACGGCCGATGGCCGGGTGTCCGGCGACGAGCGCCTGGTCTACGACCATGTCCTGGCGCGCTGGCGCGTCAGCCGGGTCATGGTGACGCAGGCGATCCTTCAGCGTGTGGAGCGCGCCGCGTGAACACCTGGCACACCCACAGGTAGAACAGCGGCACGAAAAAGATCCCCAGCACGGTGGCACTGATCATGCCGCCGAGCACACCCACACCGATGGCCCGCTGCGAGCCCGACCCGGCCCCGGTGGCCAGCGCCAGCGGCAAGACGCCCATGCCGAAGGCCAGCGAGGTCATCAGGATCGGCCGCAGGCGCTGACGGCAGGCCTTCAATGTGGCTTCGAGCAGGCCCATGCCCTGGGCCACGAGGGTCTGCGCGAATTCCACAATGAGGATCGCATTCTTGGCCGACAGCCCGACCGTGGTCAGCAGGCCGACCTGGAAAAACACGTCGTTGAGCTGCCCGCCGAGATGGCTGGCTGCCAGTGCCCCCAGGATGCCCAGCGGCACCACCAGCATCACGCTGAACGGGACCGTCCAGCTTTCATACAGGGCGGCCAGGCACAGGAAGATGAACAACACCGACACGGCATACAGCATCGGCGCCTGGGCACCCGACATGCGCTCCTGGTAGCTGCGCCCTGACCATTCGTAGCCGATCCCCGGGGGCATGTCTCGCAGCAGCGCTTCCATGGCCTGCATCGCCGCGCCGGAGCTCACGCCGGGAGCGATGTCGGCCTGGATCTCGTAGGCCGGACTGCCGTTGTAGCGCACGAGCTGGCGCGGCCCGTTGATCCAGCGGCTGCTGGCAAAGGCGGCAAACGACACCATCTCGCCTTGCGCATTGCGCACATACCAGTGGCGCAGGCTGTCGGGCGAGGCCCGGAAGGCGCCTTCACCTTGCACCAGCACGCGCTTGACGCGCCCGCGGTCGACAAAGTCGTTGACGTAGCTGCCGCCCAGGGCAATCGACAGCGTCTCATTGATCGTCGCCGTGCTGACGCCCAGCGTGCCGGCCTTGTGGTCGTCGATCTGGATCGACAGCTGGGGCGTTTCGGTCAGGCTGTTGGTGCGTGGCCGGCTCAGCTCGGGCCGTTGCGCTGCGGCATCGATCAGGCGGTCACGCGCATCCGACAACGCCTGGGCCCCCAGCCCGCCGAGGTCCTGCAGGAAGAGCTGGATGCCGGCGCTGCCGCCGAGGCCGCGCACCGTGGCGGGTCGGACCACAAACACGTTCGCATCGCGCACCTGTCGCCCCAGCTCGCGGCTGAAGCGTTCGGCCAGCGAACCGGCATCCTGTCCGGGGCCGGTGCGTTCGCTCCAGTCGGTCAGGCGGATGAACCCCTGGCCCGAACCCTGGTCGCCGCTCGACCCTCGCACCAGGTTGTAGTAACGCACCTCGGGCTGCTGCGCGAAGTAGCCCTCGATGGTCTGCATGACCGCCTCAAGGCGCTCGGACGTGGCGCCCGGCGCCATACGCACCTGGATCTGCAGGCCGCCTTGGTCCTCATCCGGCAGGAAGGACGTCGGCAGGCTGCGGTACATCGCGGCCACACCGACCAGCAGGATCCCGTAGATCAGCAGGCACCGCCCCGTGCGCCGCGCCAGGCCGTTGACCTGGCCCACGTAGCGTTCGGTGAACTGGTCGAACCGACGGTTGAAGCCGCCGAAGAATCGGTCCAGCAGCGGCCCGAATGGCCCGCCATGCGCAGCATGTTCACCCTTGTGCACCGGCTTGAGCAACGTGGCGCACAGGGCGGGCGACAGACTCATGGCCACCAGCACCGACAGTACCATCGCGGTCACCACGGTGATGCTGAACTGGCGATAGATCACGCCGGTGGAGCCACCGAAAAACGCCATCGGGATGAACACCGCCGACAGCACCACGGCAATGCCGACCAGCGCACCGCTGATCTCCTGCATGCTGCGTCGGGTGGCTTCACGCGGGGACAGCCCTTCCTCGCGCATGAGTCGCTCGACGTTCTCGACCACCACGATCGCATCGTCGACCAGCAGGCCGATGGCCAGCACCAGACCGAACATCGTCAGCGTGTTGATCGAATAGCCTGCCAGCGCCAGCACGCCGAAGGTGCCCAGCAGCACCACCGGCACCGCGATCGCGGGCACCAGCGTGGCACGCAGGTTCTGCATGAACAGGTACATGATCACCACCACCAGCACCACCGCCTCGATCAGCGTCTTCACCACGCCCTCGATCGACACGCTGATGAAGGGCGTGGTGTCATAGGTGACGGTTGCTTTCATGCCCGGCGGAAAGAACGGCGCCAGCTCCTCGAGCTTGGCCTTGACCGCCTCGGCCGTCACCAGGGCGTTCGCGCCGCTGGCCGGGTAGACCGCCATGCCCGACGCAGCCCGCCCGCTGCTGCGCACGCTGGTGGTGTAGCTGTCCTGGCCCAGTTCGACACGGGTGACGTCGCCCAGGCGGATCACCGAGCCGTCAGCTTGCACCCGCAGCACGATGTTGCGGAACTCCTCCGGCGTCTGCAGCTTGGCGCGCGCCGTGACGATCGCCGTGAGCCGCTGGCCCGGCGGGGCCGGCTGGGCGCCGATCTGACCGGCGGACACCTCGGTGTTCTGGGCGAGCAGGGCAGCGCGAATGTCACCGGGGACCAGGCCATAGCGCTGCAGCCGGGTCGGGTCGAGCCAGATGCGCATGGCGTAGCCCGAGCCGAAGACCGTGACGTCGCCGACACCTTCGATGCGGCTGATGATGTCCTGCAGCGTGCTCGACAGGTAGTCGCCCAGGTCGGTCGAGGTGACCTGCGGGTCGTCGCTGTTGAGCGTCACGACCATCAGGAACTCGCTGCCCGCCTTGGTGACGCGCACGCCTTGCGCCTGCACCGCCTGTGGCAGCCGCGAGATCGCCTGCTGCACCTTGTTCTGCACCTGCATCTGTGCCACGTCAGGGTCGGTGCCCGCAACAAAGCTCAGCTGGCTGCTGGCGCTGCCCGAGGCATTGCTGGACGACTCGATCGACACCAGCCCGTCGATGCCTTTGAGGCTCTGCTCGATGATCTGCGTGACCGAATCCTCGATGGCCTTGGCCGAGGCGCCGGGGTAGGAGGTGTTGATGTTGATGCGGGTCGGCGCGATGTCCGGGTAGCGCTCCAGCGGCAGCGTGAGCACGGCGGCCGTGCCGGCCAGCATGATCACGATCGCCAGCACCCAGGCGAAGATCGGGCGATCAATGAAAAACGACGCCATGGCAGCCCCCTCAGCGTGCGCCGCCCGGGGCCGTGGCCACCGGGCTGGCCGCCACCGGGGTCACGACCTGGCCGGGACGCACCCTTTGCAGGCCTTCGACCACCAGGCGATCCCCGGGTTTGAGCCCGTCAGTCACCAGCCATTCGTTGCCGACCGCGCGACCGAGCTTCAGGCGGCGCCGCTCGAGCTTGTTCTCGGCGCCGATCACCAGCGCCGTCGCTTCGCCCGTTGGCGAGCGACTGACACCTTGCTGCGGCACAGTGATCGCGCCCTGGTCGGTGCCGGCCGTCAGCCTGGCCGTCACCACCATGCCGGGCAGCAGCGTGCCGGCAGGATTGGGCACCGTGGCCCGGAGCGTCACGGCTCCCGTGCCGCGATCGACCGTGACCCCGCTGAACTGCAGCGTCGCCGGTTCCGGATGGACAGACCCGTCCTCGAGGATCAGGCGCACTGCCTGGGCCGAGCGGGACGGAGCCTGCGCGTCGCCCTGCAGTTGGCGGCGCAGCATCAACAGTTCAGTGCTGCTCTGCACGATGTTCACATGCATCGGGTCGGTCTGGACGATCGTGGTCAGCGGGGCGGTCTGGTTCGCCGTCACCAGCGCGCCGGCCGTGACGTTGGACACCTCGATGCGCCCACCGATCGGCGCCACGATGCGAGCCCGCTCCAGCTGGAGTCGCGCTGCGTCGAGCGTGGCGCGAGCAATGGCCACGTCGGCCTGCGCCTGCCGCAGGGCCGTCGCGCTGTCCTCGGCCGCCTCGCGGCTGATGGCGTCGGCGCGCAGCAGGGCCGCGTCCCTCTCGGACTTGGTTCGCGCGGCGGCCACCTGCGCCTCGGCCTTCTGCAGCGCGGCGGCGGCGCGGTCGCGTTCGGCGGTGAAGGCGGCCGCATCGAGCTGATACAGGGGCTGTCCTGCCTTCACGCGCGAGCCTTCGGTGAACAGGCGCTGCAACACGATGCCGCCCACCTGCGGTCGGACCTCGGCGATCTGGCTGGCACTCAGCCGGCCGGGCAGGTCGAGTTCCAGGGGCACGTCACGTGTCTTCACCTCGACAACGCCGACTTCGGGCGGTTTGGCCCCCTTGGCGCTGGCACCGGAGGACGCGGCGCGCTCACCGCAGCCGGCGAGCGCCAGCAGCGCCAGCGTCACAAGGAAACGCCGGGCCGCCCCAAGTTTCCTTGACCCCCGCGGGGGGCGGGCCGGGCGCAGCCCGGCCCTGGGGGCGCTCACAACGTGCAGGGAAGGGGACAGAAGGT
>CAMLSD010000022.1 GCA_946482595.1 uncultured Comamonadaceae bacterium | reverse complement strand
CTCCGTTGGTCACGCCGTCGAGCAGCAGGATGCTGGCGATCGAGAAGTCCATGGCTTGCTCAAGAAAAAAAGGCAGGGCACCACGCAGGCGCCCTGCCGAAGGAGCGGGGGACCCGACACGAGACCCCGCCAGGCATGTCGGAGGTGTGCCGATCAGGGCTCGAGTTTCCAGTCGCCGTTGACGACCTTCATGATCACGCCGGTGTCGGGACGGAAGCCCCAGTGGTCCTGGGCAGAGTAGTCGAGCACCCCGTGGCTCACGGCCAGGCCCTGGGCGGTCTCGATGGCCTCGCGCAGCGCGGCGCGGAACTCGGGGGTGCCGGGGCGGGCCTTCTTCAAGGCCACCGGCACGGTCTGCTCGAGCAGCAGGTAACCGTCGTACGAGTGCGCGCCGAGCTGGTTGCGCGAACCGGCGCCGAACATCTTTTCATAGGCCTGCACGAACTTCAGGCCCTGCGCCTTGGTGGGGTGGGTGGCCGGCAGCTGTTCGGCCACGACCACCGGCCCGGACGACACGAAGGTGCCCTCGACCGCCTTGCCGCCCACACGCATCAGGTCGCGGGTTGCAGCCGCATGGGTCTGGTAGACCCGGCCCTTGTAGCCGCGTTCGACGAGTGCCAGCTGCGGCATGGCCGCGCCCGAGCCCGAGGCCACGATCACCATGGCATCGGGGTTGGCGGCCACGAGCTTCAGGGCCTGGCCGGTGACGCTGGTGTCCGAACGTGCAAAACGTTCGGTGGCCACCAGCTTGATGCCGGCCTTGTCCAGTCGGGGGGTGATCTCCTGCAGCCAGGACTCGCCGTAGGCGTCGGTGTAGCCGATGAAGCCCACGCTCTTGATGCCGGCCTTCTGCATGTGCGCGACGATCGCGTTGGCCATCACGCCGTTGGACTGCGGCAGGCGGAAGGTCCAGGTGTCCTTGCCCGGCGGCAGCGGCGCGGGCGACAGCGCCAGGTGTGGTGTGCGCGCCTCGGCAGCCACGTCGGCCATCGGGATGGCCACCGGTGTGGCGCCCGAACCCATCAGCACGTCGACCTTGTCTTCGGTGACGAGCCGGCGCGCGTTCTGCACGCCCTTGGTCGGGTCGGTGGCGTCGTCGAGCACGACGATCCTGAGCTTTTCGCCGGCGAGGGTGTCGGGCCACAGCTTGAAGCCGTTGTTCATCGGGATGCCCAGGCCCGAGGCGGGCCCGGTGAGCGGCAGGCTCACGCCGATGGTGATGTCGGCCTGGGCCAGGCCGGTGACGGCCAGGGCCGCAGCGGCCAGGGCGGTGCGGACGAAACGGGGTGCGGTCATGCGGGTCTCCGGGTTGAAGGGGGTCGGTGAGGTCAGGGGGTGCGGGTCAGGCGGCGTCGGGGTGTTCGAGCAGCAGCGCGATGCCCTGGCCGCCGCCGATGCAGGCCGAAGCGATGCCCAGGCGGGCGCCGCATTCGTGCAGCTGGCGCGCCAGCGTCACTGTCAGGCGCACGCCGGTGGCCGACAGCGGATGGCCAAGGGCGATGGCGCCGCCATGCACGTTGAGTCGATCCGGGTCGAGACCAAGCTCGCGTTGCACGGCCAGCACCTGGGCGCCCTGGGCTTCGTTGACCTCGAAGCGGCCGATGTCGTCCAGCGACAACCCGGTGCGCTGCAGCAGCAGGCGAATCGCCGGTGCCGGGCCGATGCCCATGATCTCGGGCGGGACACCGACCACCGCCGCAGCAACAACACGCGCCAGGGGCCGCTGTGCATGGGCCCGGGCCACGTCGCCGTGCACGACGAGCGCCGCGGCTGCGGCGTCGGTCAGTGCCGAGCTGTTGCCGCCCGTCTGCACACCGTCGGGGTGGATGGGCTTGAGCCGGGCCAGCACCTCGGGCGGCGACAGCCGCGGATGGGTGTCGTGTTCGGCCCGTGGCGCCTTGCCCTGCAGGCGGATGTGTCGCGGGCGATAGCCTTCCAGTGCGAAGGTCTCGGACTCGACCGGCACGATCTCGCCGGCCAGCCAGCCCGAGGCCTGGGCCTGTACGGCGCGTTCGAAGGATCGTGATGCATGGGCATCGACCTCCTCCCGGGTGATGCCGTAGCGCCGGGCGAGGTTCTCGGCCGTCTGGATCATGTTGATGCCGACGGTGGGGTCGTGCAGCGACTCCCACAGCAGGTCCTTGAACCCCAGCGGGGTGCCGAGGCGGAACCCCTGGCGATGCTCGAAGGCGGCGATCGGGTGGCGTGTCATCGACTCGCTGCCCACCAGCAGGGCCACCCGGGCTGCGCCGCAGCCGATCTGTTCGCCGGCCTGCCGGAACAGCTCGAAGCCGGTGCCGCAGATGCGCTGCACGAGCAGTGCGGGCACCTCCAGCGGCACACCGGCATACAGGCCGATGTGCCGCGGCAGGTAGAAGTGGTCGAAGTCGCTGGGTGCCATGCTGCCGGCCAGCACCGAGTCCACACGGTCCGCTGCCATGCCCGCGCGGGACAGCAGCTCACGGGCCACCTTGATGCCCAGGTCGGTCGCCGAGGCACCGGCCAGGGCGCCGCCGTGATCGACCAGCGGCGTGCGCAGGCCGTCGAGCAGCCACACGTCGTCGAACGACTGGAACAGTCCGCGGCTCATGACCTGGCCACCTTGCCGGCCCGCTTCTCGAGGAAGTCACGCACGCGCTGCTTGGCGGCGTCGTCACCCTGGGCAATCGCCGACATGAGGGATTCGACGAACAGCCCCTCGGCCTGCGGCAGGTCGGCGATGCGCGGCAGCGCCTGCGTGATCGCGAGATTCGACAGCGGCGCGTTGGTGGCGATGCGCTCGGCCAGGGCGAACGCCTTCGCGAGACCCTGGCCGTCGGCCACGAGATAGTTCGACAGGCCGGCGGCCTGCCCTTCCTGGGCGTCGAACACACGGCCGGTCAGCATCATGTCGGTCATCCGCGAGACGCCCATCAGGCGCGTGATGCGTGCCGAGCCGCCGCCACCGACAAAGATGCCGCGCTGGCCTTCCGGCAGGCCGTAGAAGCTGCTCGTTTCGGCCACGCGCAGGTGCGCGGCACTGGCCAGTTCCAGGCCGCCGCCCACCACGGCGCCGTGCAGCACGGCGATCACCGGCACCGGGCCGAACTGGATGCAGTCGAAGGCGGCATGCCAGGCGCGGGAGTGCGTGATGCCTTCGCTCACGCTGCGCTCGGTGACTTCGGCCAGGTCCAGCCCGGCGCAGAAGTGCTCGCCCTGCCCGCTGATCACCGCCACACGGGCCTCGCGCGGGAGATGGAGGAAGGCAGTGTGGATCTGCGCGATCAGCGCGTCGCTGATGGCATTGCGCTTGGCGGGCCGGTTCAGCCGGACATGCACCACGGCGCCGCAGGATTCGACGCGCAGCATCGACAACTGCCCGGCCAGGCCGGACACGGGTTGGAAGTCAGGGGACATGAGGGTCAGTCGAGATGGATGACTCGGGGGTCGCGGGGGGTGGCGTACAGCGCCTGCACGTCGGCGGCGCGGCGCACCAGCACGGCGCGCTGGTTGATGTAGCCCTTGTCGGTGATTTCACCGGCGTCGGCGTTGGGCGGTTCGTCGAGCAGCAGCACACGCGTGACGTTCTGCGAGGAGCCACCGCCCGAGACACGCAGCGTGCCCAGGGCCGCTCGCAACTGCGCGGCCAGCGCCTCGGCGTCGAGTGCACGTGCCTGTGCACTGGGAAAGATCAGTGCACCGACCTCGTCGCGGTCGTGGCCGGTGATGACGGCGTCCTGCGCCAGTGGCGCCAGCGCCGAGACCAGCCTGAGCCGCAAGGTGCCGACCGACACCCAGGTGCCGGTGGTGAGCTTGAAGTCCTCGGCGACACGACCGTTGAACACGACGCCACGTTCGGGCCGCTGCGGGTCGAGCAGATAGCCCGCGTCTCCGATGCGGTAGTAGCCCTCTTCGTCGAAGGCCTGGGCCGTCAGCTCGGGCTCGTTGCGATAGCCGGGGAACACGGCGGTGCCGCGCACGCGCAGCTCGAGCTTGTCGCCGCTGGGCACGAACTTGAGCGCCATCTCGGGCAGCGGCAGCCCGATCACACCGGCCCGGTCCAGGCGCCAGTGGGCGGTGGTGATGGCCGGTGCCGTTTCGGTGGCGCCCCACGACGTGGTGAACCAGACCGGTTCGTCGCGCACGCGGGCCGCCACGGCCTCGAGCCGCGCCCAGGAGGCCTGCGGCAGGGCCGCGCCGGCATAGAACACCATGCGCAGGCGCTCGAAAAACTGGCGCGCCAGGGTGTCGTCGGCCTCCAGGTGCGGCAGCAGCATGTCGAAGCCGCGCGGCACATTGAAGTACAGGTTCGGCCGGACTTCGCGCAGGTTGCGCACGGTGCGCTCGATCAGCCCGGGCATCGGGCGCCCGTCGTCGATGGTGAGGCTGCCACCGTTGCACAGCACGAGGTTCAGGTTGTGGTTGCCGCCGAAGGTGTGGCTCCAGGGCAGCCAGTCGAGGATCACCGGTTTCTCGTGCGCGAGGAAGCGCCAGGTCTGGCGCATCATCTGCTGGTTCGCACACAGCATGCGGTGCGTGTTGATGACCACCTTGGGGCGGCCGGTTGAACCCGAGGTCAGCAGGTACTTGGCGTGATCGTCGGGTTCGATCCTGGCAAAGGCCTGCATCACCGCCGGGGTTTCCGCGGCCCGTCCCAGGGCGTCGAAGGAGAGGGCCCCCGCGTGCAGCGCCGCGTTGTGCGAAAACACGGCCACGGCCGGGCAGTCGGATGCGGCCAGGGCGGCTCCATACACTGCTGCATCGGACGCATAGACCAGCGCCGGGCGCAGGGCCTGCAGGATGGCGCGGATGCGCGATGGGTCCTGCGTGTGCCGGCTGTAGGCGCTCGAGACCGTGCAGACCGGCCGCCCCACGTGCATGGCCGCCAGCATCAGCACCGCGTGGTCGATGGCGTTGTCGGACAGCACGACGACCGGGGCCTGCGGTTCCAGGTCCAGGTCGAGCAGGCCCTGCGCGACACGTCCGACCCAGGCGCGCAGGCTGCCGTAGTCGAGCCGGCGCCAGCCGCCGTCGGTGCTGCGTTCCGCCAGCGCCAGGGCCTCGGGCGTGTGGCGTGCCCAGTGCTCCAGCCACTCTCCGACGCAGCGGGCGTAGGGGGCCAGCATGTCAGGCGAGCGCAGCACGAAGCTGCCGTCGGGCCGGGGTTCCATCACCGTGCGTGGGGGCGCCAGGAAGTCAGGGTGATCGAGGCGAGGCGTGTCCATGGTGTCTCCGTCGGCCGGGTCGGCCCGCAGGTCGGGTGCCGGTGCTTCCGTTTTGTCAATGCACATACGTATGTGTATGGAAAGCATCGTAGCCATGACTTGCCTCATAGAAACCCGGGTTTTCACCAGGAGGCATACAGACGTGTATGGATGCATGCTCGACAATCACGATCGTCACGACATCCGAAACGACAACCGCGCCATGTCCGAGCCCACTTCCGCCGCCGGGGCGGCCCCCCGCAGCCGTCGCCGCAGCGACGACCCGCCGCGCCTTTCTCTCACCCCCGACAGCTGGATCGAGGCGGCGACGACCCTGTTGGTCGACAAGGGCATCGACACGGTGCGCGTCGATGTACTGGCCAAGATCCTGGGGGTGACACGCGGCAGCTTCTACTGGCACTTCAAGGACCGGGACGACCTGCTCAAGAGCGTGCTGAAGGCCTGGCGAGACGCCGCCACCGACCAGCTCATCGAGCGCTTCGAGCGCAAGCATGCCGACCCGCGGGTGCTGATCCGGGAGCTGATCTCGCTGCCGTTTCGCGGCCGCTCGGCCGAGCGGGCCGCACGCATCGAGTTGGCGATCCGGGCCTGGGCGCGCCGCGACGAAACTGCCCGTCAGGCGGTGGACGACGTCGATGCGCGGCGCATCTCGTACATCGCACAGTGCTTCTCGTCGCTGGGCTATTCGATCGCCGAGGCCAGGGCGCGAGGTTTTGCGCTCTACGCGTGGGAGGTCGGGGAGTCGGTGCTGGTGCACCAGGGCGCGCCTTCCCAGCGGGCCGAACGCGGCGAGCTGATCGAGCGGATCTTCCTGACCCCGCCCGCCGCCCCCTGATCTCAGGCCAGCGGCACCGGCGGAGGCGGGCTTCCATGCACCATCACGCCGTTGCGCCCGGCCTGCTTGGCGCGGTACATCGCCATGTCGGCGTGGCGCAGCAGCGACTCGGCATCCCGCCCGCCCGAGGGCCACATCGCGATGCCCACCGAGGCGCCGACCTGCACCCGGTGCGTCTCGATCTCGCAGGGCTGGCCGATGGCCTCGATCAGCCGCCAGGCCAGGCTCAGGGCGCGGTCGGCCTGGTCCACGCCCTGCTGCAGCACCGCAAACTCGTCGCCGCCCATGCGGGCGACCACGTCGCCGTCGCGGGCCACTTGCCGCATGCGCGCAGCCACGGCAGCCAGCAGCTTGTCGCCCACCGCGTGGCCATGACGGTCATTGACCGGCTTGAAACCGTCGAGATCAAGGTAGTGCACGGCAAAGCCGGTGCCTGAGTCCGGCGCGGCGCGGGTCGCGGCTTCGAGGCATTCGCGAAAGACGTCGCGGTTGACCAGCGAGGTCAGCCCGTCATGGCGGGCGATGTGGCGGATGCGGTCCTCGTTGCGCTTGCGCTCGGTGATGTCGGTGTAGGTGCGCAGCACACCGCCACCTTCGATGGGCACGCTGTTGACCTCGATCACGCGGCCGTCGGGGCGCATGCGCTCATAGCACTGCGGCTGGTCGAGGATGCCCCCGGCCCGCACGAAGGCCTTGAGGTCTTCCGGGGTGCGGTCGAACTCGCGCGTGGCCCACTGATGCGCGAGCACGTCCTCGAAGTGCGGCTGGGCGGCCATCAGCTCGCGCGGCAGGTCGAGCAGTTCCATGGCCCGGCGGTTGCACACCTCGACGATGCGCTTCGCATTGACCATCATCACGCCCTGTTCCATGCGCTCCAGCGTGGCTTCGAGCAGGGCGGACTTTTCCTTCAGCCTCGCCTCGCTCTCGCGCGCCTGGCGCTCGGCCTGGCGCAGCCGCTCCTGCTGGCGCTTCAGCTCGGTGATGTCGGCCAGCGCATAGGTGCCGGTGCCGTCGGAGTTGGCCTGACCCACCACACGCACCCAGCGGTCCCCGGGCAGTGGCAGCTCGAACGGTGCCCCGGCAAAACGCAGGCGCTCGGTGAGGATGGCCAGGCCCGCCGCCTGCGCGGCCGCATTGCCGTCGTCCTCAGGCACCTTCGCCCAGGCAGCGCGGTAGGCGTCCCGGAACGACAGGCCGATGACTGCCTCGCGACGAGGCAGCCCGTACATCACGACCAGCGGCTGGTTGACCCACAGGATGAGGTGATCGACGGTGCACAGCAGCACGCCTTCGGGCAGGCGGTCAAACAGCTCGGCCTCCAGGGACTGGCGATTCGCCGGGTCCGCGCGCGTGGCGGTGACCGGGGAACTGGCCGACAGCGGGTCGGATTTCCAGGTGCGGATCCGGCCGCCGCCGGGCAGCGGCAGCGAGGCCACCTGCAGACGCAGGCCGCGGTGCTCGAAGACGAACGGGCGAGCCTGCAGGCGGTGCCGGGCCAGGCCTTCCTGGATGTACTGCTCGATCTGGTCCTGTTCGGCGGGGGACAGCCGCACGCTGTAGAAGCGCCGCAGATTGGCTTCGTAGGACTCGCCTACATGGACATGACCATCGTGTTCGGGAAAGAACTTCAGGAAACTGCGATTCCAATGCAGGGCTGCATCGTGCGCGTCGAATGCACACAAGGCGACATCGATGCCGTCCAGCGTCTCGCCGAACGCCTGAATCACGGGAAGGATCCCTGCCATGTTTCCTCCGCCAACGGCAGTGCTGCCATCTTACGGGGATCAGGCCGGGGGCGTCACGCCCCCTCGGAATTCAGTCGACGGTGATCGCTGCCCGGTGGGCCAGCGCCCGGTAGCGAGCCACTTCGGACTGCATCAGCTCGCGCAGGGCGGCCGCCCCCAGCAGCGTGGGCTCCAGGGCCTGGGCGCGCAGCTCCGACTGCACCTGCGGGTCGCGCAGCACCACCGCCAGTTCGCGCTCCAGTCGTTGCAGCACCGCCGGCGGTGTACCGCCCGGCGCGGCCAGGGCGTACCAGGCATCGAACGAGGCCTCGGGCCGCTTCAGTTCGGCCAGCGTCGCCACGCCGGGCAGGAGGCTCGATCGGGTACCCCCCACGATGGCCAGGGCGCGCAACTTGCCGGATCGCAGGTGCGGCGCCGCCGCGGCCACGGTGTCGATGCCCAGGTGGAGTTCACCGCCGATCAGGCCTATCAGCGCGGGGCTGCTGCCCTTGTAGGGAATGTCCTGGAAGCTCACGCCGGCCGACAGGCCCAGCAGGGCCCCGGCCAGGTGGGGCGCCGAGCCCGAGCCGAAGGTGGCGTAGTTCAGCTTGCCGGGCTGGGCGCGTGCGGCTGCGAACAGGTCGTCGAGGGTGCGCAGGCCGGAGCTGGCGGGCACCATCAGCACCAGCGGTGCGCGGGCCACCAGGGCCACCGGTGCCAGGTCGCGCTGAGCGTCGTAGGGCAGACGCGAGCGCAGTGCCGGATTGACCGTGAACGTGCTCGAACCCGACACCAGCAGCGTGTGCCCGTCCGGGCGAGCCTTGGCCACGGCATCGGTGCCGATCACGGTGGCGGCGCCCGGCTTGTTGTCGATGATCACCGTCTGGCCGAGCCGCTCGCCCAGCTTGCGGCCAAGGGTGCGCGCCACGATGTCGGTCCCGCCGCCCGGGGCAAAGGGCACGACGATGCGCACCGCCTGGGTGGGCCAGGCCTCACTGGGGGCGGGCTGGGCCACGGCGGCACCCAGCGGGGCCAGCAGGCAGAGCAGGAGGCGGGCAATGCGGACGGGTTTCATGGGCGGGCCTTGCAGGAGGGGGGTTCAGTGATCAGTGCCGGGCGGACCAGGGCGCGGCGCCCTCGGTGCCGGCTGTTTCGCCAAGGTCCCAGAACAGGCCGGCCATCAGCTGCAGGCCCTCACGCGCCACCGACGCCAGCAGGTGTTCGTTGGGTGCGTGCTGGGCACACGCGGGGTAGGAGTGCGGCACCCATAGCGTCGGCAGGCCCAGCAGGTCGGCAAACACGTCATTGGGCAGCGAGCCGGCCAGGTTGGGCAGGAGGGTGGGGGCCCGGCCGCAACTGCGGGTGATCGAGTCGGCGGCCCAGTCGATCCAGGGGCTGTCCGGGTCCAGGCGTGTCGCGGCGCCTTCAAGCTGCACCTCCACCTGCACCGCACCAAAACCCCGGGCCTGCAGGTGGGTGCGCACGATGTCGGCCAGGTCGCGCCACGGCGTGCCGACCACAAAGCGTAGCTGGCAGTGGGCCTTGGCCTCGGGCGGGATGGCGTTGATCGGGCGGTCCACCTGGCCCGAGCCGATGGCCAGCACTTCGAGCGTGTTCCAGGCCATCAGGCGTTCGGCCGCGCTGAGACCAGGCTCGCCCCAGCCGGCATCCAGCGCGGGGTCGTCTTCTCCGGTGCCGATCTCCACCGACTGCAGCATCCGTCGCACGCTGGCGGGAATCGGCGGCGGGCGCAGCCCGTCGACCAGCAGGCGTCCCTGCGCATCGACCATCGAGGCCAGCGCATGGGACAGCACGGTGGCCGGGTTGGCCAGCACACCGCCCCAGTTGCCGCAGTGGTAGGCCCGCTCCCGGCATCGCAGGCTCAGGCTGAAGTTGACCGCACCGCGCGAACCGAGGAACAGGGTGGGGCGCCTGGCGTGAATCCGAGGGCCGTCGCTCGCCAGGAACAGGTCCGCACGCAGACGATCGGCATGCGTCTGGCAGAACGCATGCAGCCCCGGCGAGCCGGCCTCCTCGCCCATCTCGATCAGGAAGGTCAGGTTGTAGCCCAGCCGGCCCCGTCGGGCCTGGATCACAGCGGCCAGCGCCGCAAGATTGATCGAATGCTGGCCCTTGTTGTCGGCCGTGCCGCGTCCGTACCAGCGGTCGCCCTCCACCCGCAGCTGCCAGGGGGCCAGCCCCTCGCGCCACCGGCCGACCTGTCCGTTGACAACGTCGCCATGACCATAGCTGAGCACGGTGGGCAGATCCGCGCCCTCGACTCGGCGCGCCACGAGAAATGGGCCGGCTCCCGGCACGGGGTTGTCGATGACCTCGCAGGCAAACCCCAGGCGCCTGAACTGCGGCAGCAGCTCGTCGCGCAGATAGCCTTCCAGTGTGGCCAGCGCCTGGCGAGCGTCGGTGCGGGCGTCGCCGCGGCCGTCGCTTTCGGTCTGCCATGCCACCCTGCGGCGCAGGTCTTCCAGCAGGTCGCCGTTGTCGAAGGCGGCGGCAGCGATCTCGAGGGCATCACGGCGGGTCATGGCAGGGAATTCACAGGGAAATGGCGTTCGGAGGGTTTCACTGTGAGGCGAAACGCGGATTGCCGCCAGTAGAGATATGGCAAGCTTGCGTTGCTTTCAGATCAAACCTTGATGTCGGGAGACAGCCGTGCGGGTGTCCTTCTTCAGTACCCAGATGCGCTACTTCGTTGCCGTGGTGCAGTCCGGCTCGGTCAGCCAGGCGGCGCAACGACTGCATGTCGCAGCATCCGCCGTGAGCCGGCAGGTCGGCAAGCTCGAGGACGGCCTGGGCGTCGTGCTGTTCGAGCGGCACCAGCGCGGCATGGTGCCCACCGCGGCCGGCGAGCGGTTGATGTCACACCTGCGCGCCGGCATGGACGACGCCGAGCGGGTGATCGAAGCCCTCCAGGGGCTGGCCGGCGAGGCCGCTCGCCGGGTGCGGCTGGCCTGCACCGAGGGTTTTGCGACGGGTTTCATTCCCGAGGCGGTGACCGGCTTCCGGCAGCTGCAGCCCGGCGTGCAGTTCGAGCTGAACGTGGCTGCGCCGGACGAAGTGAGCCGTCTGCTGCTGCGCGGTGAGGTGGACCTGGCGTTGAAGTACTGTGCCGCGCCGGAGTCCGGGGTGCAGGTGCTGCACGGCACACTGGCGCCGCTGCTGGCCGTCATGTCGCCGGCTCATCCGCTGGCGCGCAAGCGCGTCGTGCGCCTGGCCGAGGTGGTGGCCTATCCGCTGGCCGTGGGCAGCCCGGGGGTCACGGCGCGGCAACTGCTGGACCTGGCCTGCAGCATGCAGGGGCTGCACTATCGGGCTTCAGTGGTCAGCAATTTCTCGTCGGCCCTGCTGCCGCTGATGCACGGCGACGACGTGGTGCTGTCAGGCTATCTGAGCGCCGCCCACCTGATCACCGACGGGCGGGTGGTGGCCGTGCCGTTTGCCGACACGCAGATGCATCAGCGTCGTGCGCAACTGATGTCGCTGCAGCCGCGCGAGGGCCTGTCGGCGATGGTGCAGGCCTTTGCGGGCTTCCTGAGCGGGCGCATCGAGGCTCAAGGCAGGCGCCGGCCGGGCCGGCGCGCTTGAGGGTGTGCCCGGGCGACAGCGATCAGGTGCAGGGAATGATCTTGAACTCGACGCGACGGTCCAGTGCGTCGACGGCGTTGTCGGTCCCGGTGCCCACGATGTTCTGGCGAAAGCCCATGCCCACCGCCTTGGTACGACCCCCCAGCTCTTCCGACTCTGCTGCAAGGCGCTGACGAACGAAGCTGGCTCGCTGGAGGGAGAGGACGTCGTTGGACTGTTCCGAGCCCGTGCTGCTGGTGTGACCGATCACGTTCATGCAGACCTTGGCCTTGGTGGCTTCCCGGGCGATCTGCCTGAGCCACATGTCGTAGGCTCCGCTGATGCGTGTGTCCGACCAGAATTCGGTTCGCCCCGGGTTGAACAGGAACTTCACCCCCAGCTCGTTGTAGGCAATGCCCATCGCGACCACCCGCCCGAATGCCTGTTCTGCCTCGGCCGTGCGCCCAAGCTTCACGTTGGTCAGGTAGATGCCGTTGAGCACGCGCAACTGCTCGCCCGCAGGCGTCGCCAGCGCGCTTCGATACTGCCCCAGCGCTTCCTGGTAACGCTCGGAGTTGTACAGGCTGGTGGCCTCGTTGACGAGGGTCGCCGTGGCAATGCGCTCCAGGTACACGGCATCTGCCTTGGTGCCCGGGGCGGACGCCGTGGTGGCGATGTACCCTTCCACCACGCGGTCCTTGACCAGCAGCACAGGACTGTCGCGATAGTAGGGCAGCGGGTTGTGGTCGATGCCCTGGTCCTGTGCAAGCGCCGAAGACTGCGCCACGACCTGACCCGAGCGCAGATCCGTCAACGCCAGGTTCAGTTTCAGCGCGGACTTCGACCGGCTGCCTGGTACACGGGTCATGGTGCCAGTCAGCAGGTATTGAGCCTTGCCCAGGTTGCTGGACTGGAAGGGCAGGATCTCGATCTGCTCGTACCGTGCTGCCATGTGTGCCGTGGCACGCTTTTCCATGGCCTGGGTCGCCAGTGTCTGCTGGCCGCTGCCAGCATCCAGCATGGGGTCGAGCACCACACCGCGCTTCGCCAGCTTGGATTCCACCTTCGCGAGGAATGCCGGCAGCTTCTGGGTCTGGGCCACGAGGCCGTCGGTGGCCTGGGTGACGGCCTCGTCGAACGGGAGCTCACCGGAGACCGACGTGGCCTGCGGCGTTGCGCAGCCAGCCAGGACCACGAGCACCAACGTCATCAAATGGAAAAGGCATCGTTGATGCCTTGGAAGTGTCGAACTCATTTGCACACCTTCTTCAGGAACTCGGTTTCTTGGGGGGTCAGCGCTTCCAAAGAGGCCTTCTGGAGAATATCACTGCACCTCGCCGCATCCGCGACCGAGGGAGGCCTTGAACTAGGGGGGGATTCGGTCGTTTGCGGCGCAGCAGGCTGCGGTGGACGAACGATGCGATTCCCCGTGGAAGGCGGCTCCGCAGTATGGGCGTCGCGCGCGGCTTCGCGCTGTCTGACCGCAGCGGGTGCTGTCCCCTCAATGGGTGACACGGTGCCGGGTGTCCGCGCCGCCGGGCTGGCGACCGGTGGGGTGGCCGGGGGCGGATCGGATGTGGGCGGAGCGGGGGCCGGTGCGGGGGCCGGTGCGGGGGCCGGTGCAGGTGCGGTCTGCACGGGTGCGGTCGGTGGCGCTGCCTGTACCGAGGGCGCAGCGGGCGTGCCCAGGCTGGGCTCGGCTGCGGGCTGTGGTGCGGCGCCGGTCGCAGGTGTCATGGGGTCAGGCGTGCCGACAGCGCCATTCGCAGGCGGCGGCGATGCGGAGTTCCTTGCGGTGAGTGCCCAGGCGGCGAGCGCGAGGATGATCGTGACGGTGCCCAGCATCACGACGATCGCCGGTCCTCGCGGACGTGAGGGCGCGTTGCCGGCCTGCGCCGCGGCGTGTTCGCGCGGTGGGGCCACAACGTGCGGGGCGGGGGGCGAGGCGGTTGGGGCGGGGGGCTGCGCCGAGGCCTGCGGTGTGGCCTGTGGGGTCGCCTGCACGGGTGCCGTGTTCGTTGCTGTTGCGAACCGGGATGCGGGGGTGCTGTGCGTCGACTCCACCGGCACGTCCACCCGGACGGGTGCGCTCGCAGGCGCAGGGATCTGCGACGTCGGAGCGAGCCAGGGGCCCAGCAGGTTCCTGAACTCCTGGATGCTCTGAGGGCGCGCTTCGGGGCGAACGGCCAGTGCCGTGTCGATGGCTTTCAGGAACGTCTCGCTGTATTGCCCGGCCGCGACGTCCGACAGCGGCTCGAGGCGGTCTGCGATCAGCCGCTCGACTGCCGACGTCGGACTGCGACCGAGGATCGCGTAGTACACGACACAGGCCAGTGCGTAGATGTCGGTCCAGGCGCCCTGGGCCATCGAGGGCACCCCCGCGTATTGCTCGATCGGTGCATATCCCGGCTTGAGGACCACGGTCAGCGCCTGGGTCATGTCACTGACGACACGTCGGGCCGCGCCGAAGTCCAGCAGCAGCGGGCCGGCATCTGTCAGCAGAATGTTGTCAGGGGCAATGTCGCGGTGAAAGCAGTTGGCCTCGTGCATCACGGACAGAGCGTCCATCAGCGGGTCCAGCCAGCTGCGGATCATCGCCTCGTTCGGGGGGGTTCCCATGACCGCCAGGGCAGCCTTCAAGGTCGGACCCTGGTAGTAGGGCATGACCATGTAGGCCGTGCCGTTGGCCTCCCAGAAGCGGTAGACCTTCACGAGGGCCGGATGGTCGAACTGTGCGAGCAGGCGCGCTTCGTTCACGAAGCTGCGCAGTCCGGCCTTGAAGGTCTCGACATGCTTTTCAGAGCGCGCCGCAACGGTCGACGTTGCCGTGGCCCGGGAGGCCAGCGATCCGGGCATGTACTCCTTCAGGGCCACCTGACGTTGCAGCGACGAGTCGTAGGCCAGATAGACGATGCCAAAGCCCCCTTCGCCGATCGTCCCCGTGATCTCGAATTCACCGAGGCGCGTGCCTACCGGAAGCGTGTGGGCGGCGGCCGTGTCTTCGGACAGCGCACGTGCAACCCGGCTTCTGGTGTCAGGGGGGGACGATCCGCTGCGCGTCTTCTCGTCGTCGACAGGTCCATTGGGCATGCGGCTCACTTGGTAGGGTGGGTTCACCATCCGCCATTTTGTCGCATGGCGGCGAGTGGCTGGCGAGTGGCGGGTGCGGGGCGCGCGAGCGGCGGACATGCCGTGCGTTGCGTCGAGGCGCAATCGAGTGCTTCTTGCCGCAGTGGTCACGAGGGTCTGCGTTACGCTCGCGGCCCTGGCGCGGTGATTCGCGCGCGGTTCGATTCGACCTTTTGAGACTGAGATGCTCGACAGCCTGCCCCTGCTCGTTTCCCTCGGTGCCGCCCTCGTGGGTGGTGTGTTCTTCGCGTTTTCGGCCTTCGTGATGAAGGCGCTGGCGCAACTGCCCGCGGCGCATGGCATTGCGGCCATGCAGCGCATCAACGTGGTGGTGCTCAACCCGCTGTTCCTGGGCGTGTTTGTCGGCACGGCCGTGCTGGCGGCCATCTGTGTGCTGGCCGGTTTCTTTCCATGGGGCACGACCCGCTCGGTGCTGCTGCTCACAGCCGGGCTGGCTTACCTGCTCGGCAGCTTTGGCGTGACGGCCGCATGCAATGTGCCGCGCAACGAGCGGCTGGCCCGGATGGACAGCGAGTCTGACGCCGCAGCCGCCTACTGGCCGGTGTACGTGCGCGAGTGGCTGCGCTGGAACCATGTGCGCACGATGGCCTCGGTGCTGGCCTCGCTGGCCGCGGCGCTGTCGCTGGGCTACTGAAGCGCCGGCTGGCGCTCAGCCCCGGGTCGGCAGGGCGTTGAGCGGGATGCGCAGGTAGGCCACGCCGTTGTCGTCGGCCGGAGGCAGCTGGCCGGCACGCACGTTGACCTGGATCGACGGCAGGATCAGCGTGGGGACGTCCAGCGTGGCGTCGCGGGCCTGGCGCATGGCCACGAAGTTGTCCTCGGCGATCCCGTCGTGTACATGGATGTTGCTGCGTCGCTGCTCGGCCACGGTGGTCTGCCACTGCGGCGGCCGGCCGGCGGGCGGATAGTCGTGGCACACGTACATCACCGTGTCGGGCGGCAGCGCCAGCAGCCGCCGGATGGAGCGGTACAGCTCGCGCGCGTCACCGCCGGGGAAGTCGGCTCGGGCCGTGCCCACGTCGGGCATGAACAGCGTGTCGCCCACGAACACCACGCCCCCCACCCGGTAGGCCATGTCGGCCGGCGTGTGGCCGGGCACCAGCATGGCCGTGGCCTCCAGGCCGCCGATCATGAAGCGCTCGCCATCCTGGAACAGGTGGTCGAACTGGCTGCCGTCGGGCAGGAAGGTGCGCTCCAGGTTGTACAGCTTCTTGAAGGTGGCCTGCACCACCCGGATGTTCTCGCCGATCGCGATGCGGCCACCCACCTGCTGCTGCAGATGACGGGCGCCAGAGAGGTGATCGGCATGGGCATGGGTCTCGAGGATCCAGTCGACGACCAGCTGATGCTCACGCAGATAGGCCAGCACCTGGTCGACCGACTGGGTGCCGGTGTGGCCCGACTTGAAGTCGTAGTCGAGCACGGGGTCGATCACGGCCGCCCGCCGGGTCTCGCGGTCCCAGGCGACGTAGCTGACCGTCCAGGTGCGGGGATCGAAGAAGGCTTGGGTGTGCAGGCGTTCATGCATGGCGGCGGCTCCGGTTCGGGATGGTGCAGGACGGGTCATCCGAGATCAATCTATTGACAAACATTATATTAACAAATATAATGAATGCAAGTTGAAGGAGCCGAACCATGGACCACGATGACGCCGTCATCGACGTGCAGGCCTTGCGCCAGGGCGCCGGCCGGGCCGTGAGTGCCTTGAAGCTGCTGGCCAATGAAGACCGGCTGCTGCTGCTGTGCCAGTTGTCCCAGGGGGAGCTGTGCGTGAGCGAGCTGGAGCAGACACTCGACATCCGCCAGCCCACGCTGTCGCAGCAGCTCGGCGTGCTGCGCAACGAAGGTGTCGTGACCACACGCCGCCAGGGCAAGAACATCTACTACAGCGTGGCCGATCCGGCCCTGCTGGACATCCTCGCGGTGCTGTACCGCCTCTACTGTCCCAAGGAGTTGTCATGACCATCGACTGGAATGTCTTCACGCCCTGGTCCGCCCTGATCGGCGGCGTGTTCATCGGCATTTCGGCAGCCATGTTCGTGCTGCTGAACGGGCGCATCGCCGGCATCAGCGGTGTGCTGGGTGGCCTGCTTCGCCCGGTGCGCGGCGACGTGGCCTGGCGGGCGGCCTTCGTGGCGGGGCTGGTGGCGGCACCGCTGGTCTACGCCCTGTTTGCGACCGTGCCGGCGGCACGCATCGATGCGGACACCGGGGCCCTGGTGCTGGCCGGTCTGCTGGTGGGCATCGGCACGCGGTACGGCTCGGGCTGCACCAGCGGGCACGGTGTGTGCGGGCTGTCTCGGCTGTCACCGCGCTCGCTCGTGGCCACGGGGGCCTTCATGGCGGCGGGTTTCGTGACCGTCTACGTCATCCGCCATCTGCTCGCCGGCTGATGGCCGCCGTGTTGTCGTCTCAGGAGAACTGACATGTATGTGCTTGCTTCCTTGCTCTCGGGCTTGGTGTTTGGCCTGGGGCTGATCGTCTCGGGCATGGCCAATCCGGCCAAGGTCCTGGGGTTCCTGGACCTGGCTGGCTCATGGGACCCGTCGCTCGCCTTCGTGATGGGTGGTGCCATCGCCGTGGGGGTGGTCGCGTTTTTCGTGGCGCATCAGCGTACGGTGTCCTTCCTGGGTGCCGAGATGAAGCTGCCGACAGCCCGCCACATCGACGCGCGACTGGTCGTGGGCAGTCTGCTGTTCGGTGTGGGCTGGGGCATCGCCGGCTTCTGCCCCGGGCCGGGCCTGGTGGCACTGGGCATGGGCGAGTCGAAGGCGTTCATCTTCGTGGCCGCCATGCTGGTGGGCATGGGCGCGTTCGAAGTGGCCGAGCGGCTGCGCGCGTCGCAACAGGCTGCCGCTTGATCGGCTACTGCAGCAGCGCCACCGACTTCACCTGCAGCCAGGCATCGCGGCCTGGCGACAGGCCCAGCGCCTGGAACGACCTGGCCGTGATGCGGGCCAGCAGATGGGTGGACCCGACGGCTGCGCGCACCAGCACCTGCGACGGATGGGCATCGGTCGCACAGGCCTCGATGGTGCAGGGCAGGTGATTCAGGATGCTGCTGCCCTGGGGTTCGTGAACGGCCAGGCTGACGTCCCGTGCCAGCACCCGCAGGCGCACGGCCTGCCCTACCGCCAGGCCGCTGTCGCGCAGCCAGAGGCTGCCCCCGCCGAATTCGACGCGGCACAGATGCCACTCGGCCTGCCGCTCGACCACACGGCCCGGGAGCACGGCGCCCACCTCGTCACCGCTGAGCACGGCGGCACTGATCGATGACAGCAGTTCGGTCGTAGGCCCCTGGGCACGCACCCGCCCGGCGTCCAGCACGACCACATGATCGGCCAGGCGCGCCAGTTCGTCGGCCGAGTGGGTCACGTACAGCATCGGCATGTGCAGATGGTCGCGCAGTCGCTCGAGCCAGGGCAGGATCTCCTGTTTGCGCGCATGGTCCAGGGCGGCCAGCGGTTCATCCAGCAGCAGGAGCCGGGGCCGGGTGGCCAGTGCCCGCGCGATGGCCACACGCTGTCGTTCGCCGCCGGACAGCCGGGACGGCATGCGGTTGAGCAGATGGCCGATGCCCAGCAACTCGACGGCGTGGTCGACGGTCTGCGCGGCCTGCCCGACGGGAATGCGCTTCAGCCCGAAGGCGATGTTGGCCCGCACGTCGAGGTGGTCGAACAACGAGGCCTCCTGGAACACATAGCCGATCGGGCGTCGCCAGGTCGGCACGAACAGTCGCTGGCGGTCGTCCTGCCAGAGTTCGCCGCCGATGCGCACCTGGGCGTCGTGGGCGCGCTCCAGGCCGGCCACACAGCGCAGCACGGTGGTCTTGCCCGAGCCAGAAGCACCGAACAACACCGTGATGCCGGCCTCTGGCAGTTGCAGGTCGACCGACAGCGTGAACGGCGGGCGTGCCAGATGCAGCCGCACGCGGTGGCCGGCCGGGGCCAGGTCAGGCGCGCTCATGGCATCACACGTCCGTGCCGGCGTTTCATCAGCGACAGCCCGAGCAGCACCACGAAGGACAGCAGCACCATGCCGGCCGACAGCCAGTGCGCCTGCGTGTATTCCATCGCTTCGACATGGCCGTAGATCTGGGTCGAGACCACCCGGGTCTGGCCCGGGATGTTGCCGCCGATCATCAGCACCACACCGAACTCACCCACGGTGTGCGCAAAGCTGAGGATCGCGGCGGTGACGAGGCCAGGGCGCGCCAGCGGCAGTGCCACATTGAAGAAGGCGTCCAGCGGGCGAGCCCGCAAGGTGGCGGCCACCTCCAGCGGGCGGGTGCCCACGGCTTCGAAGGCATGCTGGATGGGCTGCACCGCAAACGGCAGCGAAAACACGATCGATCCGATCAGCAGCCCGGAGAATGTGAACGACAGCGGCGCCGAGCCCAGCGCCAGCGTGAGTCGGCCCAGCGGGCCGTCGGGCCCCATCAGGATCAGCAGATAGAAGCCCAGCACGGTGGGCGGCAGCACCAGCGGCAGCGTCACCAGGGCGCTCACCGGCGCGCGCCAGCGCGAGCGGGTGGTGGCCAGCCACCAGGCCAGGGGCGTGGCCAGGATCAGCAGCACCAGCGTGGTCAGCGTGGCCAGCCGCAGTGTGAGCGAGATCGCCTGGATGGCCTCAGGGGTCAGGACCGGCAGCCCGTCAGAGGTCATAGCCATGGGCCCGGATGATGGCGCGCGCCTTGGGGCCGCGCAGATAGGCCAGCAGGGCCGTGGCCGCGGGGTTGTCGCGCCCGGCCAGGAGCTGGATCGCGTCCTGCCGGATCGGCGCATGACGCCCGGCAGGCACGATCCAGGCCGACCCCTGTGAGACCCTGCCGTCGACATACACCTGCGACATGGCCACGAAGGCCAGTTCGGCATTGCCGGTGGCCGCGAACTGGTAGGTCTGCGCGATGTTCTCGCCCAGCACCAGGCGGGGTGCCAGGGCGGTGCCCAGCCCCAGCCCCTGGATCACCTCCATGGCGGCGGCGCCGTAGGGCGCCAGCTTGGGATCAGCGATCGCGAGACGGGTGAAACGGTCGCTGCGCAGCACGGCGCCTTCGGGATCGACCCGCTGGGGCTGGCGGCTCCACAGTACCAGCCGCCCGACGGCGTAGGTGAATCGACTGCCTGCCACGGCACGACCCTCACGATCGAGGCGAGCCGGGGTCTCGTCATCGGCCGCGAGCAGGACCTGGAAGGGGGCACCGTTGACGATCTGTGCGTAGAACTTGCCGGTGGAGCCGAAGGCCAGCGTGGCCCGGTGCCCCGTGTCCTGCGCAAAGGCGGCAGCGATCTTCTGCATCGGGGCGGTGAAGTTGGCTGCCACCGCGACACTCACGTCGGCAGCCAGCGCCGATGGCGCCCAGGCCGGCAGGCACAGCACGGCCAGTCGGGCCAGCTTGCGCAAGCGCAGGAAAGTCATGAAAGCGGTTCGCTATTCAAAAGTAGAATAGCGAAAGTGTAGACGAGCTGCGTACCATCGCGCCATGGCATCCCCCACCCTCAACCTGGCCGGCGTGCTGGGCCAGCACTCGACTGACAAGCGCATCGACATCCTCAGGCGCATCGGGGCGGGGGGCTCCATCTCCGAGGCGGCGCGCCAGGCCGGTGTGAGCTACAAGGCGGCCTGGCAAGCCATCGAGACCCTGAGCAACCTGGCCGGCACGCCGCTGGTGATGAAGGCCGTGGGCGGCAGCGGCGGCGGGGGCGCGGTGCTGACCGACGCCGGTCGTCAGGTCTTGCAGGCAGCGGGTCTGCTCGAGCAGGCGCGGTCGGACGTCCTGGCCCGCCTGGAACCCGGCGCATCGGGCGAAGCGCGCCGGGAGGGCAACCCCCGTCTGGCTGCCATGGCCTTGCGCACCAGCATGCGCAACCAGTTCCCGTGCGAGGTGAAGCGTCTGAGCCCCACGGCCGGCCTGGTGCGGGTCGGCCTGCAACTGCCGGGCGGCGGGGTGCTGTACTCGCGCATCACGCGTGACAGTGCGCAGCTGCTGCAACTCACCCGGGGCATGTCGGTGCTGGCCTTGTGCAAGGCCACGGCGGTCCAGGTCACAGCGCAGCTGGATGACACGGACCGGGCCACGTGCAATCTGCTGCCGGGGCGGGTGTTGCGCGCCTCGCGTGCCGCCCAGGGCGGCGAGGTCAGTCTGCAGCTCGATGGTGGCGTGAGCATCGTCGGACTGGCGGCTGCCGGACACCGCCTGAAGGTCGATCAGCCAGCCGTGGCCACGATCGAGGAGTCAGGCGTCGTCATCGCCATGTCGGGCTGACGCGGCGTGCGCGATCATCGACTGCGTGTGGGCCTTCGCGGTGTGTCGTGCCGTGCGCCGGGACTGACGGGCAGCGGCGGGTCCAGCGCCTGTTCCAGCAGGAGCAGGGCGTCCAGATGGGCCATGAAGTGCTCGAGGTAGCCGCCCGACTGTGCCTGCATCAGGCGCAGCGAGCGGTGCACCAGCTGCTGGGTGTTCAGCGGCCCGGCGTTGTCCGGCACCTGGGCCCGCACCTGCGCCAGCCGCTGACGTGCGCTGAGCTGCACCCAGGTGCTGCGAAAGCGGCTCAGTGTCCTCAGCTCGACCGGCGCGCCGGGGGCCGACCGGGCGCCTGATGCAGCCATGGGCAGTGCCGCATCGCCGGTCGTCGCGGCCGCGTGCCGGGCGAGGTCATCGACCAGCACTCCCAGTGGGCCGCGGGTGGCACCGATGGGCGGGTCGGGCGGCGCGGGGGGGTGGTGCGGTGCCTGGGCGATGCGCCGGGCATAGTCGTCCAGCAGCTGCAGCAGCCGCGCGTCGAGTCTGCGCCGCGTGGCACCGGCATGGGCCGTCGCGCGCCGTGCCATCGCCTCGATCCACCGGAAGCGCACCGGATCGACAGCGGCGGCGCCGCTGGCACGCCAGGCCTGGAGCCGGGCCTGCGTGCCGTGGGTGTCGGGCTCAGCCTCAACCTCGCAGGCCGGCCCGGCGTTGCAGCGCGGATCGTTCACGACGTGGCCTTGTCGGCGCTGGCCGGGCGCGGCATCGGTGCCATCTCGACGCGGCGATTGCGCGCACGGCCTTCGGCGTCAGCATTCGAGGCGACCGGCTGCTGCGCACCGAACGCGGCGGCAAACACGGCCGATGCCGGCACTCCTTCCTCGATCAGCGTCCGCGTGACCGTCAGAGCCCGCTGGGCGGACAGCTCCCAGTTGTCGGTGAAGCGGCCGGCACCGGGGCGCATGGGCCGGTCATCGGTGAAGCCGCTGACCATCAGGATCTCGCTGCGTGACTGCAGGTAGGCCGCCAGCGGAGCGGCCAGGCTCTTGAGCAGCTGGTGACCTTCCGGCTGGAGTTCATCGGAGTTGAAGGCGAACAGCACACTGCCGCTGATGCCGATGCGTCCGTCCGTGAGCGTCACGCGGCCGGCCGCCAGCGGGGCGGCGAGCGCCTGTTCAAGTGCCTGCCATCGTTGTGCCTGGGCCTGTTGGGCCCGGACCTGCGCTTCCAGGCGGCTGGCCAGCTCCATCTGCACGCCCAGTGCACACACGAGGATCAGCACGAAGGCGCCCAGCAGGCCGGCCATCAGGTCACCGAAGACCGCCCAGACGGGGACGTCGGGCTCGGCCGTGTCGATCTCGGTCTGCATCGCTTCAGGCCTCGTTGGCCGCCAGTGCGCGCTGACCGGCCAGCTGATGCAGGTCGTCGATGATCTGCTTTTGCGAGCTCAGGCTCAGGTCGATCACCTCGCGGGCCTGGGCCACGTAGTAGCCCAGCTGCTCGTCGCTGCGGGTGAGCGACTGGTTCAGGGCCGCCTCGATGCGCTGCAACTGACCGACCAGCCGCTCGTTCGACTGGCCGAACAGTTCGACCGCATGCCCGAAGGCTTCGCCCAGGCTGGCCACCTCGACGGCGCTGCCGCTGACCTGCGCTGACACGTCGGCCAGTCGGGCGCCCTCGGCCTCCACCGTGTCGGCAAAGCGCCTGCCCGCGCGTTCGAGCAGATCCGCCGAGGTGGCCAGCAAGGCGTCGATGGCGCTGCGCTGTTCACCCGAAGCGTGCTGGACCGCGTCGAGCAGGGTGGCCAGTGTGCCGAGGATGCGGCTGCGTTCGTCAAGCATGGCGTTGTCGCGCACCAGGCTGTCAGAGAGCTTCTCGCGCAGTTCGGCAATGACCTCGGCGGCGGCCTGCGGCGCCTGCGATGCGGTCTCGACCAGCCGCGCCACCTCGGCCACCGTGCTGCGGACCTGCGCCTCGCCCTGCACGCCGATACGATCTGCGGTGGCTGCCAGCGTGGCACACAGCGACTGCAGTTCGGTGCTCATGCGCTCGCCGGCCTGCTGCCAGGCGCGCTGCATCGAGCCGGCGGTGGTCTCGAGTGACGTCGCCCAGGCCGACAGTCGCTGGTGGTCCTGGTGGGCCAGGCGGTCCTGCAGCTCGGCATGGGCCTGGGCCACGGTCTGCGTGAGCAAGCTGGCATGGCGCTCCAGACCGGCGGCTGCCGTCTGCAGCATGTGTTCCATGGCGGTGCCCAGCGCCTGGTTCGACAGTGCCTGCTCGCGCAGCGCGTCGTGCCAGACACTGCCAAGCTGGCTGGTGGTGTCGCCGAGCTGGCGGGACAGGGCCTCGACCAGGGCGCTCGAACGCTGTTCGAAACTGTGGGTGAAATCGCCCAGCGCCTGCTGCAGCTGTCCGGTCGTGGATGCATTGGCCTGCCGCTGGTCGGCCACAGCGGCCGACCAGCTGGCGGTCAGCGCCGTGGTGCTGGCGTCGAGTCGCTCGGCCATGGCCTGCTGATGCTGTGCCATCGACTGGGCCACTTGCTGATGAAGCTGGGTGGTGTCGCGCGAGATGCCGGCCATCGTGGCCTCGACCACGGGCTGCAGGCTGGCGCCCGCGCGTTGGGCAGCCTCGACCAGGCTGCGGCGCAGCGATTCGTCGACCGACGCGGCCAGGCGCGTGTAGGCGGCCAGCGTCTGCTCGTGAAAACGGTCCTGGCCCTGCGTCAACTGGGTGCGCAGCTCGCCGGACTGGCGCTCCACCGCCTGCATCCAGGCCTGCAGCTGGTTCAGCAGCTCGGGCATCTGCCGGGCCTGCTGCTGCATCAGCTGCCACGCCTCGTCACGCCGGTGTGCCGGCGTGTGGGTGCGCAAGGTCGTGGCGATGTGCCGGTCGAGCAGGCGGGTGACCTGCGCCCGTTCACGCCGACCCAGCGCCGTCACCAGTCCCAGCATCGCCGAACCCGCCACGCCGGCCACGGAGGTGCCGAAGGCCAGGCCCAGTCCGCGCACCGGCGCCGACAGCGTATCGCGCATGGCCTGCAGATCGCCGGCATGCTGCAGGGCCAGGCCGGTGCCGTCGAGCGTGACCACCATGCCCAGGAAGGTGCCCAGCATGCCCAGCAGCACCAGCAGGCCGCTGAGATAGGGGGTCAGCGCCGGGCCGGGCAGGGCGGTGCGTGTCCCGTCGATGCGTTGCTGCACGGCGGTCTGAAGCGACACCGGCAGGCCGTCCAGCCAGCGGGGGAGGTCGGCCGGGGGGGCGTTCAAGGCGACCAGCGAGCGCGACAGCGACGCGGTGTCGCGTTGTTGTCGCAGCAACTCGATGCTGCCGACCAGGTGGAAGGCGGCGATCAGCGCGGTGATCGCCAGGGCCAGCGTGTTCGTGCCGACGTAGCCTGCCGCCACCCAGGCGATGACGCCCAGGCCCGCAGCGAGGGCAATGAGATGAAGGCTTCGGATCATGGTGTGATGTGCGCGGCCTGCGCGGGCGTGCCGGCGGCGCGGGGGAGGGTCGGGTCAAGGGCCTGCAGCAGGCCCTCGATGGGTTGGAAGCGAAGTGCGAGCTCGGCCGTCATCAGTGCCTGCATGTCCTGGCGCACTCGCGCATGCCAGGCCGGCGCACCCGCAGCTGGGTCGTCGCCCGCATGGCGGGTGGCCAGTTGCTGCACGTGGCGCTCCAGCACCAGCGGCAGTCGTGCCAGCAGGTTGTGCTCCTGCACACCCAATGCACGCTCCATGGCTGCATCCACCGCGGCCAGGCGAGCCATCTCGGGCGAGCGCCGGGCAAGCGTCTGTCTCAGGCGCTCGCGCAGCGCGGCAATGGCGGCATCCATGGCCTGTTGCCGCGCCTGGTGGCGGCGTCGGCATTCGGCAGGGTCGGGCGGGACATCGCGTGATGTGGCCCGTTCACCGGGCAGAGGCGCGCGACCCGGCCGAGGTGGTGCGGGCGCACAGTCTTCGGCGACACCGCGGGCCAGCATGGCGCGGGTGCGTGCGGCGTCAGCGCCCGCCTCGTCGGGTGGGGTGTCCGCGCGGTCCGTCACCGACGGCGGGCCGTCGAGTGCGGCGGACAAGGCAATGGCATCGGTCCAGCTGAGCCACTGGCCCAGGCGGGCGGCGAAGTCGGCGTGCGAGCCACGCGCCGCCGCATCGGGCCGGTCGCCCCGATCCGTCATCTCGGCCAGCAAGCGCGTGAGCGCCGAGCCGGCAAGGCCTGCGCGCCATGACACTTGCACCATATCGCCCGTTCGGAAAAACCTGGCAGTCTAACCGATCGGCCTTTGCGGCCCGTGGCCGGATAATCGCGGCCGGCCTGACCCGAGGAGCGCCTGCGTGAAGACCTACGACATTGAAATACAGCGACTGAAGTCCATGAAGCACGACAAGGGCTTGATCGAGATCGGCGTGGATGCGCTGGTGCTGCCTCGTGCCGCCCGTGACGACGGCATGCCCTCGAGCTGCCTGCGCCTGCCGGTCGAGCATGCCCGTTCGCTGCTGGTGCTGCTCAAGCAGCAGATCGCCGAACTCGACAAGCTGCAGCCACGCAGCCGGCGCTCCGGGCGCTGCTGAGAAGGTGTGAACGAACCGGCCAGGCCCGGCAGGTTCACGGTCTGCATTTTGGTGTTGCGAATCATTCGCATTACGGTTAGGATGCGATCCATGCGTTGCAGACAGCATGTGCGCCAAGCGCCGAGCTGCCAGGCAATGTGCCCTTCATCGTGGGGCGACTCCGGGGCCCGTGGGCCCGGGCGAGTCGTTTTTTGCTAGCCAGTGGCAGCCGCTGCAAGCCATGCATCTTTTCCCGCGGGGGCCCTTCCTGTGCTGTGCCAGCGAGTGCAGTGCGAGATCGTCCAACCAGAATGCACCAGTGGAGACCAGCGATGAGCTTCGAGCAGCAAGCCATGACCCTTCCGGAACGTCGTGATGCCGGCCCTGCGGCCCGCCCCGGCTTGGCCAGTGCAGCCCAGCCTCACGCCGAGCCGCTCGCAGCGCTCACGTCCAGCCAGTTGTTTCACGGGGCCCGCCAGATCTTCATCCGGCACGGCGACGCCGTCTACCAGCTGCGCATCACCTCCCAGGACAAACTCATCCTCACGAAGTGAGGCCCGGCCCGGCTGCGGCTCAGGTCGTGGTCTTCACATGCAGCCGGCTGGACTGGCAGCGGTGCAGCGCGCGATAGTGCTCGACCGGGCGCCCATTCGCGCCATAGGCGATGGACTCGATGCGCAGCAGCGGCTCCTGGGCACTGATGCCCAGCAGCTCACGGGTGTGGTCGTCGGGCAGCACGGCATCGATCCAGCGCTCGGCCCGCACGATGCGCAGGCCGTACTGGCGGCGCAGCAGGTCATACAGTGAGCGGTTTTCCAGCCGGGTGCGGTGCAGGCCCGGGGCCAGGTCGGCGGGGACCGCGGTTTCCACGAGCAGGCGCAATTCGTTGTCCACGCCGCGCAGGCGCTTGAGGGCGACGACCATTTCCTCGTCCTTCAGGTCCAGCGCGCGGGCTTCTTCGGCAGTGGGCAGGCGCAGTTCCTGGCTGAGCACCTGGGTGCGCACCGTCAGACCCTTGCGTTCCATCTCGTCCGAAAACCCCAGCACGGTCGAGACGAAATCCTCGTCGCGCTCCCGGGCGGAGACAAAAGCACCCTGGCCGCGGATCTTGTAGATCAGGCCGTTGCGCACCAGGTCGGCCAGGGCCTCGCGCACCACGATGCGCGAGATGCCGAACTGTTCGCCGAACTCGGCTTCGGTCGGCAGCTTGCTGCCCACGCTGAGTTCCCCCTGCAGGATGCGCGCACGCAGCGTGTCACGGAACTGCATCCACAGTGGCGCGCTGGACGATCGGTCGAGCGCGGGGAGGGTCGAAGTCGGGTTGGAGGTGTTCTGGTTCACGAGGGCACCGCAGTCGAAATGGTTCCGGAAGACAGGGGCACATCGGCCGGCGCGGTCACCGGCCGCCTCGCCGGTGCCGCCGCCGCTGCCAGGGCCACGCCATGCCGCTCGCGCAGCAACTCGGCGCACTCGGCCTGTTCGCGCCGACACCGCTCGGCATCCCACCCCAGGGCATCGGCGGCCAGCTCGGCCAGCTCGGCCAGCAAAGCCTCGGTCACCTCGCCGCGGATCGCAAGCAGGGTGCGCCGCAGCACCAGGTCGGCCAGATGGGCCACTCCCGTTTCCCGGCACAGGTAGCGCACCTCGCCCGTGGTGTAGTGCGGCGCATGGCGAAGCGCATTATCGACGCCCGCGGCAAAGTGTTCGGCCAGCGGTGCGGCGTGTGCCCCGTAGCGGGCCACCAGCGCACGCGCGCGTTCGAGGCTCAGGCCGGCGCGTGACTGCAATTGCAGCAGGAAGTCGTCCATCGCCCGGGCGTCGGCCGGCAGCCCGGCGCCGCCGCCGATCGCCAGGCTGTCGGTGGACCGCAGGCGGGGCCGTGACAGCAGGCGCAGCACGTCGTCGGTGGCCTGGGCGGCCAGGGCACGGAAGGTGGTCCACTTGCCGCCCACCAGGCACACCATGGGCACGCTGCGGCGGGCATTGGGTGGGTCGATCGCCACGCTGTGGTCGCGCGAGATGCGGCCGGGCTTGTCGGCGTCGGAGCGGGCCAGCGGGCGCACGCCCACGAAGGTGAACAGCACCTGGCGCCGGTCGAAGCTCAGCCGCGGGAACAGCTCGGCCAGCACACCCAGCAGGTAGTCGATCTCGGCCTGCTCGGTCCTGGCCTCATCGGGGTTGTCGACCGGGATGTCGGTCGAGCCCACCAGCACCCGCCCGAGGAAGGGGTAGACGATGCAGACGCGGCCATCGGACGCCTCGAAATAGGCCATGCGGTCGTCCAGCAGCCGGCGCAGGGCCGGGTGGTCCAGCACCAGGTGCGAGCCCTTGGTGCCCATCACGCGCGACCCCGCCCCTTCGAGCACGTCGGCGCTGCGGTCAAGCCAGGCACCGGTGGCATTCACGACCGTGTCGGCCGTGACCTGCACGACCTCGCCGGTGAGTTCGTCGCGCAGCGTGAGCTGACGCCCCTCGCAGCGCAGGACCTGCGTGTAGTTGGCGGCGGCCGCGCGGGGCTGGTCGCGTGCCGCGTCTGCGATCAGTTCCATGATCAGCCACTCGGGATGGCTGATCCAGGCGTCGAAATAGGTGGCAGTCCAGCGTACGCCCGGACGGAACAGCGCTCCATCCCGCGGGGGGGTGCGTTCAATGCGATGCCCCGGCATCACGCTCTGGCGCCGGCCGAGTGCGTCATACAGCCGCAGGCCCAGGGCCACCACGAACAGGCCGCGCGAGCCGGGTGAACTCGGGATGCCGACGAAGCGCAGCATGCCGCTGAGCAAGCCCCCGAAATGGTTGGACAGCGGCACGACGGTCTTCAGCGGGCGCACCAGGTGAGGTGCATTGCGCAGCAGCAGGTTGCGTTCGCGCGTGGACTCGGCCACCAGCGAGAAGGAGCCGTGCTCCAGGTAGCGCAGGCCGCCATGGATCATGCGCGACGGCGCACTGCTGGCGCCGGCGGCAAAGTCGCCCTTGTCGATGATGAGGCAATCCACGCCCTGCAGGGACAGGTCGCGGAACACCCCCACCCCATTGATGCCGGCCCCCACGATCACCGTGGAGAAGTGTCGCCCGGCCAGGGCGGACGGGCGCTGGAAGGCGGACGCGGCGGGCCGCGTGAGCGCGCTCATGCGCCGGCTCCCGCATGCCGCGCATAGGCCGGGGCGAGGCTGTCCACGAAGGCGACAAACTCGGCCTGCCACGCGGCGTGCGTGCCGGTGGGGTCGGGCAGGGGATCGACGCTGTTGCGCGGGGCGGGCAGGACGTCGGGCGCCGCGCCCTGCGACAGCGCTGCGTGCAGCGCCGCACCGCGGGCGCCTGTTTCGTCGTCGCCGCAGCGCTCGACCGGATGCCCGAGCATGGATGCCAGCAGCTCCACCAGCCGCACGTCACGTGCACCTCCCCCGAGCGCGGCCACGCTGCGTGGCGCCCCCAGGCCGAAGGACGCGAGTCGGCCCAGGTGCCGGGCATGCAGCGCCACCACCGCGTCGACCACGGCGCGAGCCATCTCGGCCGGGCCGTGGTGGCTGGCCAGACCGATGAAGCCGGCGCTGGCGCCGGGCGGCCCACCCCCGCCATTGATGAAGGGCGCAAACCGCAGCCCGTGGGCACCCAGCGGCACGGTCATGGCCGCCTCGACCACGGTGGCGGCACTCGGGAATCGCAAGGCGCGGGCCAGCCACGCGATGTTGGCCATGCCCGAGGGGCTGTTTTCCAGGTACAGGCGCGTGGGCCCCGGGCCATGGGTCACGATGGCGCCGACCGCGGGTTTGGGGTCACGCGTCTCGGCAACGACCGCATTGACGCACCAGGTGCCCAGCACGGCGACGGCCTGTCCACGGCGTGGTGCGCCCACCGCCTCGAGCGAGGCCAGCAGGTCGATCGTGCTGGCGGCCACCGGGAGCCCGGGCGGCAGCCCGCAGGCTTCGGCCTGACGGGGCTGCAGCGTGCCGATCACCTGGCCGCCGGGCACGAGGCGGGGCAGGGTCGCGGCGGCCAGATCGGCCACCCCAGCGGCCTCGAAGGCCTGCGGCGACCAGCGGCCATCGGCCAGCGACAGCAGGCCGGCGGTGCTTGCATCGCTGGCGTCGCTGGCGATCTCGCCGGTGAGCAGCCAGGCGAGGTAGTCCTTCGCAAACAGCAGGTGACGTGCGGCACCGGGCGCAAGTTCGCCGCGAGCGCGCAGCTCCGCGGCCACCATCGTCGGTTGGCCGGCCCAGGGCTGGCAGCCCACGTCCTCGAACAGGGCCGCGCCCTGCTGCTGTGCCAGGTGGCGAGCACGCGCCGCGGCGCGCTGGTCGGTGGATGCCACGGCGCGGTCGCGCAGCAGCGCGCCGTGCGCGTCCAGCAGGTACAGGCCGGCGCCATGGCCGGTGCAGGCCAGTGCCCGCACCTGGGTGCAACGCGGCCCGAGCTGCTGCGACACGCTGCGCAATGCCTGCTGCAAGGCCTCGCGAATGGCCGTTCCGGCGAGCTCACACCCGCCGCCGGGCAGTCGGATGTGCGGCAGGGCATCCCCCGCCACGGCCAGGCTCGTGCCATTCCCCGCCTCGAAGGCAACCGCCTTCAGGCCCGTGGAACCCATGTCGATTCCAATGTAGATGTCGGTGTTCATGTTATGACATCGTGGCGAGTTTTCTTTCAACATGTAGCAGTGTTTCCCCTAGGTTCGCCGGAGCGTTTGACAATTATATTTCATCGCTGTCATGACAACTAAACGCAGTTGAGTGGCAAAACAACCGGGCCGCAGCCGCGGCTCACCGGGGCGATCCCCACAGAGATCAATGAGACTGGAGACGACGATGAGGCGAGATTTCCTGAAGACGGCGGCCGTGGCGGGTGCAGGCCTGGTGGGTGGCGCAAACGCGGCGTTCGCGCAGGGCGCCGCCGGTGCCGGCCTGCGGGGCAACCCCAACGATGTCTACGTGATGAACGTGATGGTGTCGGGCGTGGAGTACTGGTTCCCGGTGTACGAGATGATGAAGCAGCTCGGTCGCACCCTGGGCGTGAAGACGCGCTACAGCGGCACGCCGGAGTACGACGTCAACAAGCAGCTGGCCTCGTTCGAGCAGGAGCTGGCCCGCAAGCCCGCCGGCATCCTGCTGCATCCGATGAACCCTGACCCCTTCATCGAGCCGATCAACCGGGCAGCTGCCATGGGCATCCCGGTGGTGACCTTTGCGGCCGACTCACCCAACTCCAAGCGGGTGTCCTTCGTCACCTCGGACAACTCCCGCGAAGGCTCGCAGGCGGCCGATGCCATCGCGGCGGCCATGAACGGCAAGGGCGAATACGCCGTGCTGGAGAACCCCGGCCAGGACAACCACGACCGTCGCATCGCCGCCTTCATCGACCGCATGAAGACCAAGCACCCGGGCATGAAGCTGGCCGGGCGCGCGGCCAGCAACCAGGACCCCAACAAGGCCTACCAGGCCACCCTCAGCATCGCGCAGGCCAACCCCAATCTGGGCGCGATCTTCATGCCCGAGGCCAACTCGGCGCTTGGTGCGGCCCAGGCCAAGCTCGAGACCAAGAAGAACATCCGCGTGATGTGCTGCGACGTCAATGCCAAGATCCTCGACATGATCAAGTCGGGCGATGTGTTCGGCTCCATCAACCCCAACCAGGGAGTGCAGGGCTACATGGGCATGATGCTGCTGTTCCTGGCGCGCAACTCGCAGCTGATCGACCCGATGAACGACGCCAAGCGCTCCGGGACCAACCCCATGTCGGTGCCTTTCCTCGACAATGGCCTGTCGGTCGTCAGCAAGGCCAATGCAGACGATTTCTACTGGGACAAGTACCTCGCCCGCCGCGGCACGAAGGGCATCAACGAATGACCTCCCAGTCTGCGCCACTGCTCGAGCTGCGTGGCATCAGCAAGCACTTCGGCGCATCGCGTGCGCTCGCCGGAGTGCATTTCTCGCTGCGGCGCGGCGAGATCCATGCGCTGTGCGGCGAGAACGGCGCCGGCAAGTCCACGCTGATGAAGATCATCGACGGCATCCATCAGCCCGATGCCGGCGACATCGTGCTTGAAGGCGACAAGGTGGTGATCGACAGCCCGGCCCAGGCGATGCGCCTGGGCATCGGGCTGGTGCATCAGGAGATCGCGCTGTGTGGCGACGCCACCGTGGCCGAGAACATCTTCATGGCCGAGGTGAGCGCCAGCCGGCGTGCCTGGATGGACTACCGCGCCCTCAACGAGCGCGCCCGCACCGTGCTGGCCCGGCTGGGCCAGCACATCGAGCCGCACCGGCGCGTCGATGAACTGCCGATCAGCACGCAGCAGCTGGTCGAGATCGCCAAGGCGCTGACGCTGAACTGCAAGGTGCTGATCCTCGACGAGCCGACTGCGGCGCTGACCGAGGTCGAGTCCGCGGCGCTGTTTCGCGTGCTGCATGACCTGAAGGCGCAAGGCATCGGCATCATCTACATCAGCCACCGCATGGCCGAGATCTTTGCCCACTGCGACCGCGCCACGGTGCTGCGCGACGGGCGCGACGTGCACTGTGCACCGATCGACACACTCAACCCCGACGCGCTGGTGCGCGCCATGGTGGGGCGCGACCTGGGCAACTACTACCCGCCCAAGGCCGAGGACCTGGACGACCGCGCTGCGCCTGCGCAGCCGCTGCTCGAGGTCGACGACCTCTCGGATGGCGAGGTGGTGCACGGCATCTCGTTTGCGCTGCGGCGCGGCGAGATCCTGGGCATTGCCGGGCTGATGGGCGCGGGGCGCAGCGAACTGGCCGAAACCCTGTGCGGCCTGCGCCGCGCACGCCGCGGCGCGGTGCGGCTCAAGGGGCGCACGCTGGCCATCGGCAAGTACCGTGATGCACTGCAGCACGGCATCGCCTACCTGAGCGAAGACCGCAAGCAGGCCGGCGTGTTCCTGGAGCTGTCGGTGGCGCAGAACATCTCGTCGATGGCCCCGGCTCGCGTGAGCTCGCGCTGGGGCCTGATCCGGCAGGCGGCCCAGAGCCGTCTGGCGCAGGAGCTCGGCGCCCGGCTCAACCTGAAGTCCGACGGGGTGGACTGCGGCACGGCCACGCTGTCGGGTGGCAACCAGCAGAAGGTGGCCATCGCCAAGCTGCTGGCCACCCACCCGTCGGTGCTGCTGATGGATGAACCCACCCGCGGGGTGGATGTGGGGGCCAAGTCGGAGATCCATCACATCCTGCGCGACCTGGCCAGCCAGGGCGTGGGCGTGATCGTGATTTCGTCTGAACTGCCCGAGATCATCGGGCTGTGCGACCGCGCCCTGGTGATCCGCGAGGGCCGGCTGGCCGGCGAGGTGGCCGCGCACGACATGACCGAGGAGAGGCTGCTGCGGCTGGCCTCCGGCCTCACTCAGGAGGAGTTGCATTGATGTCCAAGCATGACCCGACCGGTGCCGTGGCCGGCGCAGCAGCGCTGCACAACCCGGTGAACCTGTCACCCACGCCCGCACCCGGCACAGCGCCGGCGGCGGCCCGAGCGCGCATGCGCCTGGGCAACCTGCGCGAGGCCGGCCTGTTGCTGATCATTGCCGCGCTGTGTGTGGTGATGAGCTTTGCCTCACCGCACTTCCTCACCTGGGACAACGTGCGCGCCATGCTGCTGTCGTTCTCGATCGAGGGCATCGTGGTGGTCGGCATGACGGTGCTGCTGATCGTGGGCGGCATCGACCTGTCGGTGGGTTCGGTCGTGTGCCTGGCGATGGTGATCACCGGCAAGCTGTTCCTGATGGGGCTCGACCCCTGGACGGCCGGCCTGATCGCGATTGCCTGCAGCGCGCTGATCGGCGCCATGATCGGAGGCTGCGTCACCGGCATCGGGCTGAGCCATTTCATCGCCTCGCTCGCGTTCATGGTGATCGTGCGAGGGCTGTGCCTGGCCTTCACGCAGGGCACACCGCAGTCGCTGTTCTCGCTGCCCGCCGAGTTCAAGTTCATCGGGCAGGGGTCGGTCGGCGGCATCCCGACGGTGATCCTGATCTTTGCCTTCATCGTGCTGGTCAGTGACTTTGCCCTGCGCCGTGCGACCGTGCTGCGATCGGTGTTCTACACCGGCAGCAACGAAAAGGCGGCGCTGTACTCGGGCATCCGCACCGGGCATGTGAAGTTCTGGGTCACGGTGCTGTGCTCGGCCATGGCCGGCCTGGCCGGCGTGATCTACACCGCGCGTTTTGGCGCCGCCACGCCGACCTTCGGTGTGGGCATGGAGCTCAACGTGATCGCCGCCGTGGTGATCGGCGGGGCCAGCCTGAAGGGCGGCTCCGGCACGGTGCTGGGTGCGGTGCTGGGCCTGGCGCTGCTGTCGGTGGTGACCAGCTCGCTGATCCTGCTGGACGTGTCGCCCTACTGGCAGGACGTCATCAAGGGCCTGATCCTGCTGGTGGCCGTGACGGTCGACCATCTCATGAACGTGAAGAAAGTGATCCGATGAGAACAACACGACTCGGTGCGTCGGGCATCGAATGTGAAGACGTGGGCCTGGGCACCTGGGCCATGGGCGGCTGGATGTGGGGTGGTGGCGACGATGCCGCGGCCATCGACGCGATCCGCGCCTCGCTGGATGCCGGCGTGCGCCTGATCGACACCGCGCCCGCCTACGGCCTGGGCCATGCCGAGACGCTGGTGGGCACCGCCCTGGCCGGGCGCCGCCACGAGGCAGTGATCGCCACCAAATGCGGCCTGGTGTGGCACACCCAGCGCGGCACGCACTTCTTCGACGAGGAGGGCCAGGCCGTCTATCGCCACCTCGGCCGGGACTCGATCCTCCACGAGGTCGACCAGAGCCTCACGCGCCTGCGCACCGACTACATCGACCTCTACATCACCCACTGGCAGGACGCCACCACCCCGGTGGCCGAGACGATGGACACCCTGCTCGAGCTCAAGCGGCTCGGCAAGATCCGCGCCATCGGCGTGAGCAACGTGAGTGCCGAGACACTGGCTGAATACCTGAAGCACGGCCCGGTCGATGCCATCCAGGAGCGCTACAGCCTGATCGACCGTGAGATCGAGTCCACGCTGCTGCCGCTGTGCCGGCAGCATGGTGTGGCCGTGCTCGGCTATTCGTCGCTGGCGCTGGGCCTGCTGGCCGGTCCGATCGACCCGCAGCGCAGCTTCACCGGTGATGACCAGCGCAAGGACAACCCGCGTTTCTCGGCGGCCAACCGGGCCCGGCTCGGTGCGTTTTTTGCCGACATCGAACCGGTGCGTGCACGGCTGCAGTGTTCGTTTGCGCAACTGATGATTGCCTGGACCACCACCGGCGGCAAGGTGTCGGTGGCGCTGTGCGGGGCCCGCACCGCGCGCCAGGCGATCGAGAACGCCGGTGCCGCGCGTGTGGCCCTGGCCGGCCCCGAGCTGGCGGCGATCGACGCTGCGGCCGACCGCCATCTGGGCAGCCTGATGAGCTGATCTTCCACCTTCCCTGAACGACGCAGGCGCACTGCGCCACGACCGCTTGCGGTCGTGGCCGGGGTGACCTCGTCCTCACGAAACCTGAACCGACCGAACAAGACAACGAGGAGCAACACGATGGAAAGAAAACAGGCGCGGCTGAACCGGCTGCTTCAGAACGGGCGTTGCCTGGACATCGCCGTGGACCACGGCGTGTGCAATGAACCCAGCTTCCTGGACGGCCTGGAAGACATGCCGAAGGTGATGGACCAGCTGGTGGCCGCAGGCCCGGATGCGATCCAGCTCAACTACGGCCAGGCCGACCTGCTGCAGCAGCGCCCCGGCCGCACCAAGCCCGCGCTGGTGATGCGGCTGGACATGGGCAACCCCTACAACGCCGTGTCGCACCGCGTGATGTGGGCGGTGCTGCAGAACGAGCACGATCCGGTGCTGCCCGCGGTGCAGCTCGATGCGGCCTGCGCGGTGGTCAACCTCTTCATGCTGCCGGGCGAGCCGGACCTGTTCCGCCAGTGCGTGGCCAACATTGCACGCGTGCGCGCCGACTGTGACCGCTATGGCATGCCGCTGATGATCGAGCCGCTGGTGATGGCCCCGAACAGCCAGCGCGGCGGCTACATGGTCGACGGCGACGCCGAGAAGATCGTCACGCTGGTGCGACTGGCCCGCGAGATGGGCGCCGACATCATCAAGGCCGACCCCACCGCCGACCCGGCCGAGTTCCACCGCGTGGTGCAGGCGGCGCGCTGCCCGGTCCTTGTGCGCGGCGGCGGCAAGGAAGACCTGCTGCAGGTCTTCGAACGTTCGCGCGTGCTGCTCGACCAGGGCGCCGACGGCATGGTGTACGGCCGCAACGTCTACCAGCACCGCAACCCGCAGGCGGTCGTGCAGGCACTGATGGCGATGATCCATCGCGGTGCCACGGCCCAGGCCGCCTGGGACCTGTACCAGAGCGCCGGCTGACGACGGCGAGCCCTGCGCCGACGCTGAGCAGCACCCGTCTGCACCACCTGTCTGCACCACTCCGACTCCATGAGGTGATCGATGGCTTCCGTCCTGATGCACGTTGCCGCCTGGTTGCGGCCCACGTTCCGCCGCCCGCTCGCGGGCCTGGCGGCCAGCCTGCTAGCCACAGCCCTGGTCGGCTGCGGTGGGGCCGGCGGACCGGGTGACGATGCCGGCGCGGCTCGCTCCGAGACGGCACCGCCCACCACGGCGCCGTCCGAGCGCCGCCTGGCGGTGCAGTCCACACCGGTGCAGGGCCCGGGGCTGGGCAACCTCAGCTACAGCGCGGCCGAGCTCTTCAAGCCGGTGTCGTGGATCCGTCGCGATGCACAGGGCACACCGGAGACCTACCCCGGCCGCAAGGCCTTCGGCCTGAACGCCGGGATCATGCACAACGGCTACTTCCTCACGCTGTTCGCGCCCGACAGCGGGCTCGGGCCGGGCGGCTTTCTTGTCTATGACGTGTCCAATCCGCGCGCCATCCAGCTCGTGCGGCGCATCTACGAACCCGAAGGCCGCACCGCCGACTTCCGCGAGGCCCACGCCTTCGGTGCGTCCACCATCGGCGGGCGCCACTACATCGTCATCGCCACGACGCGGGGTATCGAGTTCTGGGACTTCACTGACGTGAACAACCCGCAGCAGGTGAAGAAGCTGGCGCTGCCGACGGTCAATGCCGGCGACTACACCAACGTGAGCTGGCAGCTGTGGTGGCAGGCGCCCTATGTCTATGTCGCCTCGTCGAACGACGGGGTGTACATCGTCGACGCCAGCAACCCGGCCACGGCGGCGCTCGCGAGCCGGGGCGGCGGCCGACCCAACCCGGTGCCGATCGGTGAACTCGGCGGGTTTCGTGTCGGGCCGATCTTCACCATGGGCAACCAGATGGTGCTGACCGCGATGGAGGCCACCGACGGCATCGCCAGCCTCGACATCTCGGACCCGCTCAATCCCAAGGTGCTCGACACCGTGGGCGCCCACCCGTTCTACTACGCCACCTGCTTCGACGGGCGCAAGCTCTACACCTCGGTGCGCGGCAACGGGGCACGCATGACGGGCTATGACCTGTCCGACCGCAGCCGTTTCGTGGCCGAGGACAACCGGCTCGTGATCAACGAACAGCTCTACTGCGCGACCCAGGACCACCATGTGTTCCAGGGGGCGCAGTACCGCATCCACAAGGTCGACGTGAGCAACCCGATGCAGCACGTCGAGATCGGGCAGGGCGGCATGTTCACCCCCGGCTCCAGCCTGGAGGCCGGCTCCGACCATGGCCAGGTGGCACCGTTCGGCAACCTGATCTTCGTGGGCAACGACCACGGCTCGGGCAGCGCCTTCATGGTGCACGACACCGCCCCCGACACCACCCCGCCTGCGGTGCGACAGGTCTCGCCGGCACCCGCCGCGCTGCAGCAGCCGCTGACCTCGCGGGTAGGCATCGGCTTGTCCGACAGCATCCTGCCGGAAAGCGTGAACGCCAGCGCCTTCATCGTGCGCCCGGTCGGCGGCACCGCACTGGCGGGCTTCTACAGCGTGCAACTGGGCATCGTGAACTTCTCGCCCAGCCAGCCGCTGCAGCCCAACACCACCTATGAGGTCGTGCTGCCCGCCGGCGGGCTGCGCGACTACGCCGGCAACGGCATCGCGGCCGAGTACCGCAGCACCTTCACCACCGGCAATGCGGTGAACATCGCGCTGGCCCACCACTGGAGCCTGGCGCGTACGCTTGCCGATCCGGTGGGCAGCAACGACGGCACGGCCTCGGGCAGTGACAGCTACGACAGCATCGGCCTGAACTTCGCCCAGCGCAGCGGTGGCGTGCCGCTGGCGGACGACAACGTCGCGTCCGTCCTGTCCGGCACGGCCTCCTTGAGCTTCTACATGAAGACCACGCAGGCCGGCACGGCCAACGCCTGGACGGCACCCGGCCTGTTCGGGCGTGACCAGATCGGCGGCGACAACGACGTGTTCTGGGGCTGGATCGACAACACCGGACGCATCAACCTGTCGGTGGGCAACGCCGGCAGCGGCAACCCGGGGACACGGTCGAGCCAGCCGGTCAACGATGGCAACTGGCATCACGTGGTGATGACGCGCGACGCCGCCTCGGGGGCGCAGGCGGTCTATGTCGACGGGGTGAAGGTGGCCACCACCGGGCGCACGGGTGCGCTCGGCCTGGGCAACCGCTTCCAGCTGCTGGGGCAGATCCAGGGCAATGCCGACTTCTTCCGCGGCACGCTGGCCGACGTGCGCGTCTACCACCGTGTGCTGAGCGACACCGACGTCGCCGAGCTGGCGGCCCTGCCCGTGGTGGGGCACCACGGCCTGTCTGCCGACCCGAAGCTGGTGAACGGCGCCCTGAGCTTCAACCCGGCCGTGCTGGGGGGCAGCGCACAGTACAGCTGGAACTTCGGTGACGGCACCCGCACCGCGTTTGCCGGGCAGCCGCAGGCCAGTCACACCTACAGTGCGCCCGGGCACTACACGATCACGCTGACCGTGCGCAATGCCAGCGGCCTGGAGGTCTACTACACGCATCAGCTCACGGTGATCCGGCCGGTCACGGCCACGGCACCGACCCACACCACAAACATCAGCGGCGATGCGACCAGCGTCTACAGCGTCAACCCTGACAGCGGCACGGTGAGCGCGCTCGACGCGCAGACCCTGGCCAAGCGCTGGGAGGTGACGGTGGGCAGCGAGCCGCGCACACTGGCCATCGGCCCGGACGGCCGCATCTGGGTCACGGTGCAGGACGAAGACCGCCTGCTGGCGCTGAACGCCGCCGATGGGAGCACCTCGCTGAACGTCAGCCTGCCGTACGGCAGTGGCCCGTACGGTGTGGTCTTCACGCCGGATGGCACGCGCGGTCTGCTGACGCTGGAACGCAAGTCCACGCTGCAGAGCTTCAACCCGACCACTGGGGCGCTCGGCAGCAGCGTGACGCTGGCGGGCGACGTGCGCGGCATCGCGGTCAATGCCGGCTCGCAGATGGCCTACGTCACGCGCTTTCGCTCGACGGCCACCGGCGGCCAGCTGCATCGCGTGAACCTCGGCACGATGACCGCCTCGCCCGCAGTGGCGCTGCAGGTGGACACCACCACCGTCGACGATGAAAGCCGTGCCCGCGGCGTGCCCAACTACCTGAGCCAGGTGGTGGTGTCGCCCGACGGCCTGCGCGCGGTGCTGCCATCCAAGAAGGACAACATCCTGCGCGGACGGCACCGCGACGGCCAGGACCTGCTGCATGACCGCACCGTGCGGTCCATCCTGTCGCAGGTGAACCTGTCCAACGGCACCGAGGTGTTTGCCGAACAGCTCGACTTCGACGACCGTGCGCCCGCACGTGCCGCAGTGTTCGCCCCCGACGGCGACTACATCTTCGTGGCCCAGATGGAGGGCAACCGCATCGCGATCGTCGACGCCTACAGCCGGGCCATCCGCGGCGAGATCGCCGATGTCGGCCTGGCACCGCACGGCCTGTACCTCGATGTGGCCCGCAAGCGCCTGTTCGTCAACAACTTCCTCGGGCGCTCGGTGTCGGCCCATGACGTCGCACAGGTGCTGACGGGCCAGAGCGGCGCGGCGCGCCTGGTGCAGACCGTGCCGACCGTGGCGCAGGAAACGATGAGTGCCGCCGCCTTGCGTGGCAAGCAGCTCTTCTACAACGCGGCCGACCGCCGCATGAGCCGCGACAACTACATGTCGTGCGCGAGCTGCCATGCCGATGGCGGCGACGACGGCATGGTCTGGGACTTCCGCCAGCGCGGTGAAGGCCTGCGCCGCACCATCAGCCTGCTCGGGCGCCAGGGCACCGGGCATGGCAACGTGCACTGGAGTGCCAACTTCGACGAGATCCAGGACTTCGAGAACGACATCCGCAATGCGTTTGGCGGCACCGGGTTCATGAGCAATGCCGACTTTGCGGCCACCTCCAACCCGCTGGGCACCCCCAAGGCGGGCCGCAGTGCGGCACTCGACGACCTGGCCGCCTACCTGGGCTCGTTGTCGCGCCACGCTCGCAGCCCGGCACGCCAGGCCGACGGCAGCCTTTCGGCCAGCGCCGTGCTTGGCCGCCAGGTGTTCGCGAATGCGCAATGTGCGACCTGCCACGCCGGCGCCACGCTGCGCGACGGCCTGCGTCACGACGTGGGCACCCTCCAGGCCTCGTCCGGCCTGGGCAACGGGCAGGCACTGGCAGGCGTGGGTTTCGACACCCCGACGCTTTTCGGCATCTGGGCCAATACCTCCTACTTCCACAACGGGCAGGCCAGCACGCTGCAGCAGGTCTTCGCGTCGGGCCACGGCAACGTGCAGAACCTGCCGGCCAGCGAGCTGGCGGCACTCGCGGACTTCGTTCGCTCGATCGACATCAGCAGCGCACAGCTGCGCATCCAGTCCAGCCACAGCAACCTGTGCATCAACATCCGGGGCGTCTCGACCGCGAGCGGCGCGGCAGCCATCCAGTGGCCTTGCGGCACCGATGCCAATGAGCTGTTCACGGTGAACATCGTCGACGGCTACCGCCAGTTCGTCGCCCGCCACAGCGGCCTGTGCCTGGCGCAGGCCGACAGTTCGGCCACGGGCGGTCCGGTGGTGCAGCTGCCCTGCAGCGCGGGGGCCAGCACGCAGTGGACGGTCCAGGGGGCGGTGATGCGCAACCGGGGCTCGAATGCCTGCCTGGACGTGCCCGGCGGGTCGACGGTGCAGGATGTGCAGCTGATCACCTGGTCGTGCCACGGTGCACCCAACCAGAACTGGAGCTTCACCGCAGCCATCCGCTGACTAGAATCCCGGCGCGGGCCCGACCCGATGGCCCGCAGGGAGCACAGGTGATGGAATCCAGCGCCGACGCATCGGCACGCTGGCTGCTGCGGGTGTACGCCGGTGATGTCACCGGCGCCGCGGCGGCGGCGGCACCGCATGAGGCCGCAGCGATGCTGGCCGACAACCCCGCGCTGGTCGGTGACGATCCGCTGCTGGCCTGCGCCGTGGGCGACGAAGCCACGGTGCGACGGGCCATCGCCTCGGACCCGGGGTGGGTCAACCGCCCGGGCGGCCCGCTGCAGCTGCCACCGCTGGTGGCGTTGACGCATTCCAGCCTGCTGCGGCTGCCGCTTTTCCGGGACCGCCTGCACGCCTGTGCGCGCCGGTTGCTCGACGCCGGCGCGGACCCCGATCAGTGCATCGGGAGCCGCTGGCCACCTGCTTCGCTCGCGCAGCCGTCTGCACATGACCGGTTGTCCGCGCTGTACGGCGCAGCCGGTCGCAACCATGACCCGGCGCTCACGCGCATGCTGCTTGAGGCGGGGGCCGATCCTGATGACGGCGAATCGCTGTACCACGCCCTGGACGACCACACATGCACCCGTTTGCTGCTGGAGGCGGGTGCCCGTGTCAGCCCGGGCCCCGCCCTGTACCGTGTGCTCGACCTCGACGACCCGGCCACGCTGCGCCTGTTGCTCGAGCACGGTGCCGACGCCAACGAGCCGCCTCAGGGACCGCCGGTCTCCGACTGGGGCGCGCCGCTGCTGTGGGCGATCCGACGCCGCTGTTCGGCCGAGGCGATCGACCTGCTGCTCAAAGCCGGTGCCGACCCCGCAGCCCGCACGCCCGACGGCGTGGACGCAGCAACGCTCGCCCGGCGCTTCGGCCTGCCCGAGGTGGCCGCCAGACTGCTTGAGGCAGGGATGGCCCCGCGCACGGCGCCCGACGAGCAATGGCTCGCGGCCTGCGCCCTGGGCGACGAGGCACAGGCCCGCGCCCTGCAGCAGGCCCACCCCGATCTGCCTGCTGCCCTGAAGCCTGACCAGCTGCGCATGCTGCCTGAACTGGCGGCATCCGGGTGTACCGAGGCGGTCGCCTGCATGGTGAAGCTGGGCTGGCCGGTGGACGTGGCAGGCGGCGACTGGCAGGCCTCGGCGCTCAACCAGGCGATCTTCCGCGGTGACCCGCGCATGGCCGAGCTGCTGCTGTCGCACGGTGCACGCTGGGAGGCGCCGCACGGCTACGGCGACAACGGCTGCGGCACCCTGGCCTGGGCGTCATGCAACCGGCCCGCGGTGCGCGGTGAAGGTGGCGACTGGCTGGGCTGCGCCCGCCTGCTGGTCGCGCACGGCATGCCCATGGCACAACCCGACCCGCACGATGCGCAGGCGGTGCTGATCGGCGGGGCGCGCCAGCGGTTTTCGCCGGAGGTGACTCGTTTTCTGCTCGGGGATGCAACGGCCTGAGATTGCCGTGCCGGGTGTCACAGGGGCGCGAGCAGCGTCTCGATCAGCGAGCGCACTTCCGGCCGGGCACGTGAGGCGCTGGTGCAGCACAGGATCAGCCTGCGCCGGGCCCACGCGTCGCTGAGTCTGACGACGCGCACGCCGGTGCAGTCCATCCGCTGCGCCGCGCTGAGCGGCACCACGCCCACGCCCACGCCGGCCGCCACCATCTGTCCCACGGCATCGAAGCTGCTCACACGCACCCGGTGGTGCGGCACGCGGCCACAGCGCGCCGCCTGCTGCAGCAGGAAGCGGCTGAGCCCGCGCGTGGCACCGAGGCCGACGAAAGGCCGGTCCAGCAGTCGGGCAAGGCTGGTGGTGCGGCCCGGGTTGCGTGCCGTGGCCGGCAGCAGGGCCACGAGTTCGTCGGGCAGCCAGGGCAGCGTGTCCAGTCCCTCGGTATCGACATGGTCGGCCACGACGCCCAGGTCGACCGAGCCGTTGCGCAGGCCTTCCAGCACCGCATCGCTGGACAGGTCCTGCAACTGCACGTCGATGTCGGGGTGGCGGCTCAGGTGGCGGGCCAGGCGCGGCGGCACCAGTTCAGTGGCGGCCGCGGTATTGCATGACAGCCGGATCGTGCCGCGCAGGCCGTGGCCGAACGAGGCCATCTCGGCATGCAAGGCGTCGATCTCGGCCAGCACGCGCCGGGCCTGCCGGGCCAGGGCCCGCCCGGCATCCGAGGGCTGTGCGCCGGCCTTCGAACGCAGGAGCAGGGCCGCCCCGACCCGATGTTCCAGCGCCTTGAGCCGCGCGCTGGCGGCAGCGAGCGAGAGATTCATGGCTTCGGCGGCCGCCGTGATCGTGCCGTGCTCCAGCACCGCCATGAACAGCTGCAGGTCGAACGGGTCCACACGGTAGTCCAGTGCTCTGCGCGGGGTCATCGTGCTTCCTTCGAAAAAGGCGAAGGATAGCTGCGTGATGTCGCGATGGTCTGCGCACACGCCCAGGCGCAAGATGGATCACATGGAATCCGCACCCGACCTGCTCGTACCCCTGGCCTTCGCGCTGGGGGGTGTCGTCAAAGGTGTCACCGGCATGGGGCTGCCCACGGTGGCCGTCAGCGTGATGGCGCTGTGGTTCACGCCGGCCCAGGCGGCCGCGATGCTGGTGGTGCCTTCGCTGGCCACGAATCTCGCGCAGTGCCGGGGTCCGGCATTGAGGCCGTTGTGCAGGCGGCTGTGGCCCGTGTGGCTGGCGCTGCTTGTGGTCACGGTCATGCTGCCGCAGCAGCGTTCAGGCAGCACGCTGCTCGACAGCCAGGTCGGCCTGGGTGTGGTGCTGTTGCTGTACGGCGCCTGGGGGCTGTGGCGACCGGTGCTGCCCGGTCTGTCTGCCTCGGTGTCGCGCTTGAGCGGCATCGGCCTGCTGGCCGGGGCCATGACAGGCGCCGTGGCCGCCCTGACCGCGGTGTTCGTGATGCCCCTGGTGCCCTACCTGCAGGCGCTGCGCCTCGAACGCGACGCGCTGGTGCAGGCGCTGGGCCTGAGCTTCTGCGTGGCCACACTCGCACTGGCACTGCGTCTGCAACTGGCTGACGCGCTGCCGGCGGCGGCTTGGTGGTCCTGGCGCACTGCCGCGAGCCTCGGTGCGGCCGCAGCAGGCCTGTGGCTCGGGTCCGTGCTGCGTTCGAGACTGTCTCCCGGCGGCTTCCGCCGGGCCGTGGCGGCCGTGTTTGTCGGGCTGGGCGGGTCGCTGCTGTGGCGGGCGGCGTGAGGCATGGACGAGCATCCCGCGACCGGGCTGGTCCGGGCAGCCCGCCTGATGGAGCACGCCTACCGGTTGACGCTGGTGCTGGAGCACGGTGTGCGCCGTTGCCCGTGTCGCGCAGCGGTGCTGCACGCGACCTGCGCCACCTGCGCCACCTGCGACCAGCGGGCGCTCGCTCAGGCCCTGATCACGCTGCTCGACGAGGCGCGCGCTGCGCTGGTCGAGGAAGCCCGTGCGGCGCACGCCGCCGCACCGCCGGCGGCCTGATGCCTTCAGGCCCGGCGGGGCGCGTTCAGGGTGGCATTGAGCACGATGGACAGTCCGACCAGGCTCAGGAACATCGGCATCGCGCCCGCATCGCTGAAGAACCCCCAGGGCACCACGATGAACGCCGGCGGCGCGGCCCATTCGACCCAGCGGTGCCAGGTGAACGGCAACTGCTTCCACAGCCCGCCCGGGTAGTCGGTGATCAGGTTCAAGCCCAGTCCGAACACGGCCAGCCCCAAGGCATAGGCGGTGGCCGCAGTGTGGTGGCTGAAGCCGAGCGCCCACGGCGCGGCCAGGCCGGCCGCGACAAGCAGGTAGTCGAGTATCACGTGCAGACGCATGGCGGGTGGGGTGTTGGGGTGCATGTGGGCCTCCGTTGTTCGGGAATGCGTGCGAAGGGCCCCGTCGGATGCATCGCACGCACAGGATTCCTTGCCTGACCATTGCCACGAGGCTAGGGTTTCCACTGGCATTCAGCCGGTTCGCATGATGATTGTGCGTTTAACGCACCGCAATGAACATGTGAATGGAAGTTGACACTGAATGTGTGCATTGTTCTGTGCCCGCGCCGCTCGCGGCGCCCCTAAACTCGCCGGGACTCATGCCACACATCCATTCAGCCACGCTGCCTGTGCTGCGCCGTGCCGGGTCACGGGCGTTCGCCTGTGCCTCGGCACTGCTCGGCTGCGTGCAGCGGCTGCCTGACCACCTTTGACGCCAACATGCCGCCAACCTTTCACTTCATCTCCGGACTGCCTCGTTCCGGCAGTACGCTCCTGTCCGCCCTGTTGCGTCAGAACCCTCGGTTTTCGGCGGGCATGTCCAGCCCGGTCGGGGCATTGGTGGCAGCCAATCTCAAGCTGATGAGTGCAGGCGGCGAGGTGAGTCTGATGGTCTCGCCCGCGCAGCGCCGGCAGATCCTGCACGGGCTGTTCGATTCCTTCTACCAGGGCAATGAGCGGGAAGTGATCTTCGACACGAACCGGCTGTGGTGCGCCCGGATGCCGCTGATCAAGGAGATGTTTCCGAAGGCCCGGACGATCGCCTGTGTGCGCGACGTGCCCTGGATCATGGACAGCATCGAGCGGCTGCTGCAGAAGAACCCCTTCGAGAACAGCAAGCTGTTCGGCAGCGAGTCCGAACGGGCGACGATCTACAGCCGCATGGCCACGCTGGCCCGGCACGACCGCATGATCGGCTTCCCGTGGGCGGCACTCAAGGAAGCCTACTACGGGCCACATGCCTCCGACCTGCTGCTGGTCGACTACGACCTGCTGGTGCGCGCCCCGGAAAAGGTGCTCAAGCTGATCTACCAGTTTGTTGGCGAACCGTGGTTTGACGGCCATGACTTCGACAACGTCGAATACGACGCGCCGGAATTCGACGAGGCGCTGGGTATCTCGGGCATGCACCAGGTCCACCGCAAGGTGGCACCGATCGAGCGCACGCCCATCCTGCCGCCCGACATTTTCGAGAAGTACCAGGACATGGCCTTCTGGCGCACCGACACGCGCAGCCTGGCCAGCGTGATCAAACCGACCAAAGTCTGATTCAGGGAGAACCCAACATGGCACTCGATTTCACGTCCGACCAGATCCTGTGGGACTTCTCCAGCGGTAGCGACAACTCCACTCCGAGCAATGTGCAGTTTGGGGACGTCGATGGCGATGGCGATCAGGACATCGTCATCAGTGTCGAGCGGGCTGCGGGCTCCCAGGGAGGCCAGGTCTGGAAGAACGACGGCGCAGGCAACTTCACGCTGCACCAGACCCTGACCCCCATGCGCGTGGCAGAAACCTGGCTCGTGAACGTCGACGCGGACGCAGACCTGGAAATGGTGATGCGCGTCCTCGATTCGCCGGTCCGGATCTGGGACAACAACGGTACGGGCACGTTCTCGGAGTCGTCGACCACGACCGGGAACGCCAGCGACGTCGATGTCGGTGACGTGGACGGCGACGGCGATTTGGACCTTTTCGTCGGCCGCAACCTGTCGAGCACATTCGACGTCTACAAGAACGACGGTGCGGGGGCCTTCACACTGAGTTCGAGCCCCGTCGGCGGGTCGAGCATCCTGGGCGTGACCCTGGTCGACCTGGACAAGGACAACGACCTCGATGCCGTCGCGTATGAGGAAAACAATGGCCGCATCCTGCTGAACAACGGGTCGGGTGTCTTCGCAACGTCAAGCACGTACGGTGACTTGTACGGCGGCTTCGTGGAGTCCGCTGACGTCACGGGTGACGGTTTCGGCGACGTCTTCACCAGCGGTGTCACCGGCCCGGGGGCCCCGATCCGTCTTTATCGCAATGACGGCACCGGGGGTCTGGGCACGGAACTGCAGGCGTTCAGCACACTGCCAGCGCCGCGTGCGTTCGGCGACCTCGACCTTGACGGCGACGTCGACGGCATGGGCAACAAGCTGTTGCTGAACAACGGATCGGGCGTGTTCTCCGATGCGGGCAACGTGTTCCAGGATCCGGCGATCACCTATGACGGCTCTCCGGTGGACGGCACCATCATCGGTGCGGGCGACGTGGATGGCGACGGTGATCTGGACCTTGCCGTCTTGTTCTATGCGTACGATTTTGGGACCTCTACCTACACGTCGCGGGTGCGGATCTTCATCAACGACCTGCAGCTCAACGACTCGGACGGCACCGTCACGGCTGCGGCCGGCGTGACCGAACCGATCGGCCTGCCGTCGACCATCGACACCGTCGGCGAAGCCATCAACGTCTTCGACTTCAATCTGGCAGACGGCGGCACCGCCGACGGCCTGGCCTTGCAGGCCTCGAGCATCGTGCTGCGCACCTCGGGCACCGGCGACTTCAGCAAGGTGACGTGGCGCCTCAACGGCCCCGACGCCAGCAACGTGACCGGTGTCTACAACAGTGGCACCAACACGATCACGTTTTCGGGCCTGAGCATCTCGGTGGCCAACGGCGGCAACGAGAATTACACCGTCAACGCCTACTACAACAACACCACCGGCCTGGCCGATGGCCAGACCTACCAGTTGTCGATCGACGGCGACACCGACGTCACGGTGTCTGGCTCCGGCACGCAGATGGCCAGTGGCCAGGCGGCGGTCACCAATGGCAGCGGCACGGTGGTCGATGCCAACGATGCCCCGACCCTGGGCACCATCACGGCTACCGATGTGCTGCAAGCCAACGCGGGTGGAACGAGCTACAGCTTCACCGTCACGTATGCCGATGGTGACGGCACGATCGACGGGAGCAGCATCGACGTCAACGATGTGGAGGTTGTGCGCGGCGGCACCAACCTGACGGTCACCGGGGCTGCGTGGAATGCCGGCACCAACACGGCCACCTACACCGTCACGCCCCCCGGCGGCAGTTGGGACGACGCCGACATGGGGAGCTGGTTCATCAATGTCGTCGGTGGCCAGGTGGCCGACAACGCCGGCGCCTTCGTGGCGGCCAGTGGGGGTGCAAGCAGCTTCGTCGTCATGATGGACACGACCGCGCCGATCGTCGGCGACGTGAGCTCGCCCACCGCCAACGGCAGCTACAACGCCGGCGACACCATCGCCATCACCGTCACGCTGTCAGAGGCCGTGACGGTTACCGGCACCCCCACACTGACACTCAACAGCGGTGGCACGGCCAGCTACGCGAGTGGCTCGGGCACCGACACGCTGACCTTCAACTACACCGTGCAGGCCGGCGACAACGCCGCCGACCTCGACTACGCCGCGACCAATTCGCTTGCGCTGGCCGGCGGCAGCATCCAGGATGCCGTGGGCAACAACGCCGTGCTCACCTTGCCGACAGTCGGGGGCGGCAGTTCGCTGGGCGGACAGAAGAACCTCGTTGTCGACACCACGGACCCGACGGTCACGTCCGTCGTTGTGCCTGCCAACTCCACCTACATCAGCGGTGAGAACCTCGACTTCATCGTCAACTTCACCGAGGCCATCACTGTCGACACCGGCGGCGGCACCCCGCGCATTGCACTGACCATCGGGGCCAGCACCGTCTACGCCAACTACCAAAGCGGCTCGGGCACCAGCGCCTTGGTCTTCCGCCACACCGTGCAGGCCGGTGCCCTGGACGCCGACGGCATTGCGGTCGGCGCCCTCGAACTCAACAGCGGCAGCCTCAGCGACGGCGCCGGCAACCCGGCGAACCTCACCCTGAACAGCGTGGGCGCCACCACCGGCGTGCTGGTTGATGCCGTCGCCCCTGAAGTCACCGGCGTGAGTGTTCCCGCCGACGACGTCTACATCACCGGCCAGACGCTGGACTTCACCGTCAACTTCAGCGAGGCCGTCACCGTCGACACCGGCGGTGGCACCCCCCGCATCGCCCTCACGCTGGACACCGGCGGCACCGTCTATGCCGACTACGTCAGCGGCAGCGGCACCACCGCCCTGGTGTTCAGCTACACCGTGGTGGCCGGCAACCTCGATGCCAACGGCATCAGCGTGGGTGCCAGCATCGATGCCAACGGCGGCACCCTGCAGGACGGCATCGGCAACAACGCCACGCTGACCCTCAACGCCGTGGGCGACACCGCCGACGTGCAGGTCGACGCCGTCGCCCCCACGGTGAGCAGCATCAACCGCGCCGACACCAACCCCACCAACGCCACCACCGTGGCCTACACGGTGGAGTTTGCCGAAGACGTCAGCGGGGTGGATGCGAGCGACTTCACGCTCACTGCCACCGGCACGGCCGCCGGCAGCGTGGCCAGCGTCACCCCGGTGGACGCCAACACCTACACCGTCACCGTCAACACCATCAGCGGTGAAGGCACCCTGAGGCTGGACCTCAACAACGCCGGCACCGGCATCGCCGATGTGCCCGGCAACACCATCACCACCGGCTTCACCGCCGGGCAGACCTACACGGTGGACGCCACCGCCCCCAGCGTCACCTCCGTCACGGTGCCCGGCGACGCCACCTACGTCAGCGGCCAGAACCTCGACTTCACCGTCAACTTCACTGAGGCCGTCACCGTCGACACCGGCGGCGGCACCCCACGCATTGCACTGACCATCGGCGCCAGCACCGTCTACGCCGACTACCAAAGCGGCTCGGGCACCACCGCCTTGGTCTTCCGCCACACCGTGCAGCCCGGCGCGCTGGATGCCGACGGCATCGCGGTGGGCGCCCTTGAACTCAACGGCGGCAGCCTCGAAGACAGCGCCGGCAACGCCGCCACGCTCACCCTCAACAGCGTGGGCGCCACCGCCGGCGTCCTGGTCGACGCCGTCGCCCCCGAAGTCACCAGCGTCAGCGCCCCCGCCGACGACGTCTACCTGTCCGGCGAGAACCTCGACTTCACCGTCAACTTCAGCGAGAACGTCACCGTCAACACCGGCGGCGGCACCCCCCGCATCGCCCTGACCCTGGACACCGGCGGCACCGTCTACGCCGACTACCTCAGCGGCACCGGCACCAGCACCCTCGTCTTCCGCTACACCGTCGTGAGCGGCAACCTCGATGCCAGCGGCATCACCGCCGGCACCAGCATCGAGGCCAACGGCGGCACCCTGCGCGACGCCATCGGCAACAACGCCACCCTCACCGGGCTGGACTTCGGCGACACCACCGACGTCCAGGTCGACGCCGTCGCCCCCACGGTGAGCAGCATCAACCGCGCCGACACCAACCCCACCAACGCCACCACCGTGGCCTACACGGTGGAGTTTGCCGAAGACGTCAGCGGGGTGGATGCGAGCGACTTCACGCTCACTGCCACCGGCACGGCCGCCGGCAGCGTGGCCAGCGTCACCCCGGTGGACGCCAACACCTACACCGTCACCGTCAACACCATCAGCGGTGAAGGCACCCTGAGGCTGGACCTCAACAACGCCGGCACCGGCATCGCCGATGTGCCCGGCAACACCATCACCACCGGCTTCACCGCCGGGCAGACCTACACGGTGGACGCCACCGCCCCCACCGTCATCAGCGTCGGTGTGCCCG
>CAMLSD010000021.1 GCA_946482595.1 uncultured Comamonadaceae bacterium | reverse complement strand
CTTTCCTGCAACGCGCTGCAATCAGCGAAGACCGCGACTATAGCACCAAAGTTTTGAGGCGCGCAAGCGGCGGCGCTTGAAGTTCGATCTGGATCAACGTGGCGAGCCCAGGAGGTCCTGGCAGGTGGCCTGCGGGTCCTCGCTCTCCAGGATCGCCTGGGCATGCTGGCTCAGGGCCCGGGTGTCCGAACGCAGGATGCGCTGCTTGATCGGCAGCACCTGGGACGGATGCATCGAGAAGCTGCGCAGCCCCAGCGCCAGCAGCAAGGCCGTGAAGGCCGGGTCACCCGCCATTTCGCCACACACGCTCACGCCACGCCCCAGGGCCTGGGCCTGCGTGATGGTGTCGGCAATCAGACGCAGCACCGCCGGGTTCCATGGGTCGTAGAGATGAGCGACCGCCTCGTCGGCCCGGTCGATTGCCAGTGTGTACTGGATGAGGTCATTGGTGCCGAGCGAGACGAAATCGAAGTGGCGCGCAAAGGTGCGGATCTGCAAGGCGGCGGCCGGCACCTCGATCATCGCGCCCACTTCGACCTCGTTGAACGGCACGCCGGCGTCCTGCAGCTGCTGCTTCGCCCGGGCCAGCGCGTCGAAGGTCTGTCGGATCTCGCTCAGGTGGGCCAGCATCGGCACCAGCAGGCGAACCTTGCCGTACGCGCTGGCGCGCAGGATCGCGCGCAGCTGCATGCGGAACATGCTGGGCTCGGACAGGCTCCAGCGGATCGCCCGCAGCCCCAGCGCCGGGTTGAGCGTGTGCTCGTGGCGCAGTTCATTGGCGGACAGCCGTTCCAGCGGTTTGTCAGCCCCGATGTCGACCGTGCGGATCGTCACCGGCAGACCCTGCATGGCCTCCACCGCGGCGCGGTAGGCCTCGAACTGCTCGTCCTCGCCGGGCAGCTCGCCTGCGCGGTTCATGAACAGGAACTCGCTGCGGAACAGGCCCACACCCACCGCACCAGCGTTCAGCGCGGCCGGCGCGTCCTGCGGCAGCTCGATGTTGGCCAGCAGCTCGACCCGTTCGCCGTCGAGCGTGACGGCCGGCGTGTGGCGCAGCCTGGCCAGACGCTCGCGTTCCAGCTGACTCTGGCGCTGCCGGAAGCGGTACTCCTCGAGCACGATGGACGACGGGTCGACGATCACCACGCCGGCATCGCCATCGATGATCACCCAGTCGTCCTGACGGATCAGCCGGCTGGCCTCGCGCGCCCCGACCACCGCCGGGATGTCCATGCTGCGTGCGACGATGGCCGTGTGCGACGTCTTGCCGCCCACGTCGGTCACGAAGCCGGTGAACACGCTGCGCTTGAACTGCAGCATGTCCGCCGGCGCGATGTCATTGGCGATCAGCACCAGCGGATCCTCGCCACCCCAGTCGGCCGCCACCTTGTCCGGCGCCGGCGCGAGGCCCGAGGCACCGCGGGCCAGCGCCCGCAGCAGGCGTTCGACGACCTGCTCGATGTCGGCCTTGCGCTCGCGCAGGTATTCGTCCTCCATCTCGTCAAACTGGCGCGCCAGCACCTCGAGCTGTGCGGACAAGGCCCATTCGGCGTTGTAGTGCCGCTCGGCGATCCATTGTTTGGTGGCGCCCGTCAGGGCCTCGTCGTGCAGCAGCATCAGGTGGACGTCGAGCAGCGCCGACAGCTCGCTCGGCGCATCGGCCGGCATGTCGCGCTTGAGCACACTCAGTTCGCCGGCCACCAGGTCGCGCGCCTGGCGCAACCGGGCAATCTCGGATTCGACCCGATCGGACGTGATGAAGTAGTGGTCCACATCGACCCGGCTCGAGGCGATCAGGACCGCCTTGCCAATGGCCACGCCGCGCGCCACGGGCAATCCAAAGACTTGCAGTGTCATGACAGGATCGTATCAGCGGGTCGCGGCACTCGTCATGCGGGGTTTGCCCACCGGCGGACGTGCCAGCCCCACAAGGAAACGCCGGGCCGCCCCAAGTTTCCTTGACCCCCGCGGGGGGCGGACTGGGCGCAGCCCGGCCCTGGGGGCGTGCACAAGGAAACGCCGGGCCGCCCCAAGCTTCCTTGACCCCCGCGGGGGGCGGACTGGGCGCAGCCCGGCCCTGGGGGCGCTCCCAAGGAAACGCCGGGCCGCCCCAAGTTTCCTTGACCCCCTCGGGGGGCGGGCTGGGCGCAGCCCGGCCCTGGGGGCGCACTCAATGTGAGTGTTTGTCAATTTCTATCCTGATTCATTCGGCCCGGCGCCCACCAGGCGCTAAGCTCTGGACATCGTCAGTAGTTGTCGCGTCCGCTCACAGTGCTGAAAGGATGACCATGCCGGGACTGTCTGGCCTGATCGAACAACGACTTGCCGCGCTGCCGCTGCCCGTGGCGCTGGAATGGCCCGGCGGACGGGTGGGGAACGACTCGGCCGCGCTGAAGCTCAGGCTCAGCGAGCCCCGCTGGCTTGGCGCGCTGGCCCGCGGCCAGATCGGCGACCTGGCTGATGCCTACGTGCGCGGCCAGGTCGACATCGACGGCAACATGCGTGAGCTGATGAGCGTGGCGGCCGAGCTGGTCGGCGACCCCACCGAACCACGCAGTGTCTCCCCCTGGCGGCGCTGGGCGCTGCACTGGATGTCGTCGCATCGCCACCGGCCGGAGCGTGATGCGCGCCAGATCCAGTTCCACTACGACGTGTCGGACGACTTCTACGCGCTGTGGCTCGACGAGCGCCGCGTCTACTCATGCGCCTACTTCGCCGACCCGGCGATGTCGCTGGCGCAGGCCCAGGAAGCCAAGCTCGATCACATCTGCCGCAAGCTGCAGCTGCAGCCCGGCCAGCGCTTTCTGGACATCGGCGCCGGCTGGGGGGGCCTGCTGATGCATGCAGCCGAACGCTACGGGGTGCACGCCACAGGCATCACGCTGTCGCGCAACCAGCACGCCCATGTGACAGGGCTGATCCACGAGCGCGGACTGCAGGAGCGGGTGACCATGCACCTGATGGACTACCGCGACCTGCCCGAGGACGCCGCGTTCGACTGCATCGCCTCGGTGGGCATGTTCGAGCATGTCGGCCGCGCGAACCTGCGCGGCTACTTCCAGAAGATCCGCGGCCTGCTGCGCCCGGGTGGTCTGGTGATGAACCATGGCATCACGGCCGGTGGCCTGCACAATCCTCAGTTGGGCGGCGGCATGGGCGACTTCATCGAGCGCTACATCTTCCCGGGCGGCGAGCTCGAGCACGTCTCGGAGGTCACGGCAGCATTGTCGGGTGCCGGACTGGAGTTGCTGGATGCCGAGAACCTGCGTCCGCATTACGCACGTACGCTGTGGGCCTGGTCGGACGGGCTGGAGGCCCGCCTCGATCGGGCGCGCCAGCTCACGAACGAGCAGACGGTGCGGGCCTACCGGCTGTACCTCGCGGGCTGCGCGATGAGTTTCGAGCGAGGCTGGATCTCGCTGTTCCAGCTGCTGTGTACACGGCCTGACGGAGATGTGGCCTGTGGCCCGCTGCGCGGGGCACAATCGGACTACCCGTTCAACAGGACCTACATGTACCGCTGATCGAAGCGGGCACCGGCGCATGATCTACAAGTTCAAGTCCAAGGCGGCCGGCGACGTCATCATGACTGGCGTCACCGGCGACCACATCCTGAGGCTGCTGGGCCGCGAGCCGACCCCTCAGGGCATCCTCCTGCCCGAAGCCATGCCGGCGGCCATTGCCGCACTGGAGCAGGCCGTGCGTGACGACGAGGATGCACGCCGCCAGGCCGAACAGGAGGCCGCCGCGGCGGGCGAGACCCTGCCGCCCCGCGAGGGCGTGAGCCTGCGCCAGCGCGTGTGGCCGCTCATCGAGATGCTTCGGCGCTGCCACGCGGCTGACCGCGAGGTGGTCTGGGGCGTATAAGCTTGCATCCCTGGCCGCTGGTGCCGCCGGCGTGGTGCCGGCCAGGGTGCCTTCCCACCCGATAGGACGACAGGAGTGAAGATGAAGTTGTGGAGTCGCAGCTGGGTCAACGGTGACCCGATTCCTGCCCGCTTTGCCGCAGGCCGGCCCGATCCCGCCAGCGTGGTGACGTTCTCCGACAACGTCAGCCCGCACCTGGCCTGGGACGACCTGCCCGCCGGGACCCGGTCCCTCGCGCTCATCTGCCACGATTTCGACGTTCCCAGCCGGGGCGACGACGTCAACCAGCCCGACCGCGAGGTGCCCTCCGACCTGCCGCGCGTCGACTTCTTCCATTGGGTGATGGTCGACCTGCCCGCTTCGCTGCGCGAACTGGGCGAGGGCGAGTTCAGCCAGGGCTTCACGCCCCGCGGCAAGGCGGGCCCCGACACGCTGCATGGCGCGCGCCATGGTCTGAACGACTACACCGGCTGGTTTGCCGGCAACGCCGACATGGCAGGCCAGTATTTCGGCTACGACGGCCCCTTCCCGCCCTTCAACGATTCGCTGATCCACCACTACGTGTTCACGCTGTATGCACTGGACGTCGAGCGCTGTCCGGTCGAAGGCAGCTTCACCGGCGCCGACGTGCGCAAGGCAGTGGTCGGTCATGTGCTCGGCGAGGCGACGATCTCCGGCACCTACACCCTCAACCGTCGCCTGATGACGGCCTGAGCATGCAGGACGACGAGTCCACCCGGGTCATTGCGATCCGGCACGGTGAAACCGCCTGGAATGTCGACACCCGCATCCAGGGGCAGCTGGATGTGCCGCTGAACGAGACCGGGCGCTGGCAGGCCGCACGCGCCGCGGCTGCGCTGGCCGACGAGCCCATCGATGCGATCTATTCGAGCGACCTCTCCCGTGCGCTCGAAACCGCGCAGGCCATTGCCGCGACCGTGGGCCGGGCGCCGGTGCTCGATCCAGGCCTCAGGGAGCGGGCATTCGGCTCGTTCCAGGGCCTGACCTTCCAGGAGATCGAGCAGCAGTGGCCGGACGAGGCCTTGCGCTGGAAGCGCCGCGACCCCGACTTCGGCCCGGGCGGGGGCGAGACGCTGGCCGGATTCTTCAGCCGCTCGGTGCAGGCGGCCAGCCGCGTGGCCGCCCGGCACCCGGGCCAGACCATCGTGATCGTTGCCCACGGCGGTGTGCTCGACTGCCTTTACCGCGCCGCCACACGCATGGAGCTGCAGGCTTCACGCACCTGGAAGCTGGGCAATGCCGCCATCAACCGCCTGCTGTTCACCCCGACCGGCTTCACCCTCGTCGGCTGGTCCGACACCCAGCATCTCGACCAGGCGGCGCGAGACGAATTCGCCGACGGGCGGTCGCCGGACACCGTCGGACACGCGGCCTGAGAAGGTGTGAACGAACTCGGCGTGGCCCCCTTGCCCCCGGGGTCGGCCCTATTTGCGGCGCGCGGTTTTCGCACGACCATGCGCCTCAGTCTCACTTCCACGGTTGCGGCCATGCAAGGCGCCCAGGTCATCGTTCTCGCCACGCCCGTCTTCCTGCTGCTGATCGCGATCGAATACGCGGTCGGCGTCTGGCGCGGGCGCAATACCTACCGGCTCAATGACGCGTTGAGCAGCATCGGCCTGGGCATCCTCAGCCAGATCTCCGGCGTGTTTGCCAAGGCGATGACGATCGGCATCTATGTGGTGGTGCATGAACACGCCGCGTTGTGGCAACTGAGTGCCGATGACCTGTGGGTCTGGGTGGCCGCCCTGGTGCTGTATGACTTCTGCTACTACTGGCTGCACCGCGCCGGCCACGAAAGCGCGCTGTTCTGGGCGGCTCACGTCGTGCACCACCAGAGCGAGGACTACAACCTGTCGACAGCGCTGCGCCAGACCAGCACCGGCTGGATCGCCGGCTGGATCTTCTACCTGCCGTTGGCCGTGCTGGGCTTTCCGCCGTTGGTGTTTGCCGTGGTCGCGCTGATCGACCTGCTCTACCAATACTGGGTGCACACGCAGCAGATCGGCCGGCTGGGCTGGTTCGACCGGGTGTTCTGCTCGCCCAGCAATCACCGGGTGCACCACGCCGTCAACGACAAGTACCTGGACCGCAACTATGGCGGCATCCTGATCCTGTGGGACCGGCTGTTCGGCACCTTCGAGGAAGAAGACGACCGTCAGCCCTGCGTGTATGGCACCCGCAGCCCGCTGCGCAGCTGGAACCCGCTGTGGGCCAACCTGCAGGTCTACCGGGACCTGGCCCTGGACAGCTGGCACACACGCCGCTGGAGCGACAAGCTGCGCGTGTGGCTCAAGCCACCGGGCTGGCGTCCGGCCGACGTGGCCGAGCGCTTTCCCAAAACGGCCTTCGACCTGGCCCAGGTGCAGCGCTACGATCCGCCCGCCGGACGAGGCGCCCTGCTCGTGGCCACCGTGCTGTTCGTGATGGTGCTTGGCGCCACGGCCTGGTTCCTGTGGCATGCGCACCTGATGGGGCTGCCGGTGCAGCTGGCCTGGGCCGTGGGCATCACCGCCGGCCTGTGGGGTGTCGGTGTGATCAGCAGCGGGCGTGTCGGCCGTCGCGCCGCCTCACTGCCCGAACAGCTCGCCTGAGGGGTCGTCGCCCGGCCGGCGGGGTGCCGACAGACCCAGGTGCCGATAGGCCGCCAGTGTCGCGATGCGCCCGCGCGGTGTGCGCTGCAGATAGCCCTGCTGGATCAGGTAGGGCTCGATGACGTCCTCGATCGTGTCGCGCTCCTCGCCGATGGCGGCTGCGAGATTGTCCAGGCCGACCGGCCCGCCATCGAACTTGTGGATGATGGCGTCGAGCAGCTTGCGGTCCATCACGTCGAAGCCCTGGGGGTCGACGTCGAGCATGGCCAGCGCCTTGTCGGCCATCGTCACGGTGATCTGCCCGGTGCCCTTGACCTCGGCATAGTCGCGCACCCGACGCAGCAGCCGGTTGGCAATGCGTGGCGTGCCGCGGGAACGGCGCGCGATCTCGAGCGCGCCATCGGCCTCGATGGGTGCGCCCAGCAGCCCGGCCGAGCGCGTCACGATGCGCGCCAGCTCCTCGGCGGTATAAAACTCAAGTCGCGCGACGATGCCGAAGCGGTCGCGCAGTGGGTTGGTCAGCATGCCCGCGCGCGTGGTCGCCCCCACCAGCGTGAACGGCTGCAGGTCGAGCTTGATCGAGCGGGCGGCCGGCCCCTCGCCGATCATGATGTCGATCTGGTAGTCCTCGAGTGCGGGATAGAGGATTTCCTCGACGACCGGGCTGAGGCGGTGGATCTCGTCGATGAAGAGCACATCGTTGCGCTCCAGGTTGGTCAGCAGCGCCGCCAGATCCTTGGGCTTTTCGAGCACCGGCCCGGAGGTCTGCCGCAGGTTGACCCCCAGCTCATGGGCGATGATGTGCGACAGCGTGGTCTTGCCCAGGCCGGGCGGCCCGAACAGCAGCACATGGTCGAGCGCCTCCTGGCGCTTGCGTGCGGCCCCGATGAAGATCTCGAGCTGCTCGCGCGCCTTGGCCTGGCCCACATACTCGCGCAGGCCCTTGGGCCGCAGCGCCCGCTCGATGGCCTCCTCGTTGGGCGAGGCCGGTGCGGCCGACACGACACGCGGGCGGGCCGGCGGGGACAGGTCGTCGGTCTGGATGCTCATGTGCGCCTCAGCGTGCCAGCGCCTTCAGCGCCAGCTTGATGCCTTCACTCACGCCCACATCCGCAGGCAGGGCCTTCAGGGCGGCGGCGGCTTCCTTGTCGCTGTAGCCCAGGGCCACCAGGGCCTGCAGCACATCGGCCTGAGCCTCGCTCGCCACGCTGGCGGGCAGGGCCAGGTCGGCACCGAGCTTGCCCTTGAGTTCGAGCATGAGCCGCTCGGCGGTCTTCTTGCCGATGCCCGGGATGCGCGTCAGGCGCGCCGCTTCCTGCAGGCTCACGGCCTGGGCCAGTTCGCCCACGCTCAGGCCCGAGAGAATGGCCAGCGCGATGCGGGGCCCGACGCCCGAGATGCGGATGAGCTGCCGGAAGGTCTCGCGCTCCTGGGCCGTGCCGAAGCCGAACAGGATCTGCGCGTCTTCGCGCACGACAAAGTGAGTGAGCAGGCTGGCGCGCTCACCGAGATTGGGAAGGTTGTAGAAGGTGCTCATCGGCACGTCGACTTCATAGCCGACGCCGTTGACATCGATCAACACCTGCGGAGGGGCCTTCTCCGCGATCACGCCCGTCAGACGACCGATCATCGACGGATTATCGAGGCAGAATGCCTGCCCCGCGCCCCAGGGCTCAGCGCGGCGATTTCTTGAACAGGCCCAGTCGCTGCGCCTCGAGGGCCGCTTCGGCGCGCGAGGACACGTTGAGCTTGCGGTAGATCTGCTTCACATAGTCGGCGATCGTGTGGCGCGACAGGCTGAGCTGCTGGCCGATCTCGGGCAGTGTGAATCCCTTGGCCACCCGCAGCAGCACCTCGTTCTCCCGGTCGGTCAGCGACACGGCCGGCAGCAGCGGCGTCGACTCGGCGGGCTGGGCCCGCGCCTGTGACGCGAAGTACGCGATGACACGGCGGGCGATCGAGGGTGACAGCGGCGGTTCGCCCTGGGTGATGCGCTGCAGCTGCTCGGCCAGCAGGTCGCGCGACTGCTCCTTCAGCACGTAGCCAAAGGCACCCGCCTGCAACGCAGGGAAGAGGTGATCGTCGTCGTCGTGGATGGTCACGACCACCGACTGGGCATCCGGTTGCGACTCGCGCAGGGCCTCGACCACGTCGACCCCCGATCCGTCGGGCAGGCCGAGGTCGATCAGGGCCAGATCGAACCGCACCGCGGTGATCTGCTCCAGCGCATCGTGCACCCGTGCACTCTCGGACACCAGGGCGTTGGGAAAGACTTGCGTCACCACCCCCTTCAGCCACTGGCGAATCTCGGGCAGGTCTTCGAGCAGCAGGATGTGCATGATGGGGAATGTCCGGGTTTACAGCGGGGCCGGCGCAGCGGCACGACCCACAGGCATGTTACCAGTGTGCCACCAGCAGCTCCACGCCCAAAGGAGGGTGATCTCCGTCCGCCGCTCTCGCGTTCACAGCGGCAGCGTCAGCCGGATCACGGTGCCATAGCCGGGGCCGGACTCCACCAGGCACTGTCCTGCCAGCTGCTTGGCGCGCCGCTTCATGCTGGCCATGCCGTGCCCCCGGTCGAGCTTGCCGTCCAGTTCCATCGGGATGCCGCGGCCGTTGTCCTGGATCACCAGGTTGAAGTCGGTGTCGTCGATCACGCAGCGGATCGTGCAGGCGCTGGCGCCACTGTGCTTGATGATGTTGCTGACGGCCTCGCGCAGGATGCGGGTGGTCTGCACATAGGCTCGCGCCGACAGGTGGCGCTCGTCATTCTCGTGGGCACTGAGCCAGTCGACCTCGACCGCCGACTGCCCCAGCCGGGAGACGGTTTCGGCCCGCCAGTCGGCCAGTGCATCGGAGATGCGCACCGGCTTGCCGGTGAGCCCGCGCACCGACAGGCGCATTTCCTCCAGCGCCTCGCGCGCCAGCGTCGAGATGCGATCGTCGCCACTGGTGTGGACGATGGTGAGCAGCTTGGCGCCCAGGTCGTCGTGCAGGTCGCCGGCAATGCGCTTGCGCTCGGCTTCGGCCACCTGTTCGATGCGCAGCTCGGCCAGATGGGCATAACTGCGCTCGATCTCGCCGGCCTTTTCGTTCACGCGTTGTTCGAGTTCGGAGCGCACCGACTCCGCAGCCTGCAAGGCCCGCACGAACTGCTGGACGAGGCGTACACCGACCACCACGAACAGCAGCGGCATCGCGAAATGGATGTAGTGCACCATCGGCAGGTTCAGCCAGCGATGCTGCACCGCCACTTCGGCCGCCGCCAGCGTCAGCAGCGTGGCCAGCACAGCAAGGAGCAGCCAGAACTGGTGGCGGTTGTCGACCCAGGCATGGCGCAGGAAGTGCACACAGGCCCAGCCGATCTCGATCACGTAGACCACGGCCCAGCTGCTCGTCACGATAAAGAAACGATCCATGCCGGCCAGGGCCACGGTCACCGGGACGGCCACACACTGCACCAGCAGGGCGATGTCGACCCAGCGGCGCTGCTGCCCGGCATGCCGCTGCAGGAAGAACACCACGCAGGCCACCACCGGTGCGAGCAGGCAGCTGAAGAACACCTCGATCGCCCAGTGGTCGAACGGCAGGTCGCGCATCCACAGCCGCCCGCCGATGAAGGCCCAGCCCACCAGCAGCATCGCGAAGTAGCCGTAGGCTGTGTCGCGGTGGCGCACCCAGGCCAGGCAGGCCATGAACAGGCCCAGCACCAGCACGGTGGCGCTGGCCAGTTGCGGCATCGTGATGTTCCACAGCAGGGCACGCTGGTAGGCCGGCCGCAGCTGGGGCTGGGTGCTCACGACAACGGTCGACAGCCAGCCGGCCCGCTGGCGGGCGGCCACGTGCGCCAGCGCAAAACCCGCCACCTGCAGCTCGATCATGTTGTCGCCCGGGGTCACCAGCCCGGCCGGGATGTTCACCAGCTGCGGGTGGTAGCAGTTGCGTGTGACGGGCGGCTCCAGGCGCCCGTCCTGGGCGATGAGATGGCCGTTGAGCCGCACCGCCACGTTGGCGCAGGCGTGCTGGATGTAGATCGCCTGCAGCGTATTGGCATCCGGAGCGCGCAAGGCGCTTTCGGGAACGCTCAATCGGTAGGTGATGCGTCCTTCGAACCCGGGCCGGGTGACGTTCCAGTCGTCCGGCAGGCTCACCGGCTGGTTGACCGAGCGGCGCGGCCCGTCGAACGGCTGCTCCTCGACGACCACTGCCCGGTCGAGCGTAAGGACCGGTTCGCTCGCCCGGGCCGGCCCCGGCCAGCCGCAGGCCAGGGTCAACAGGACCACCAGGCACCAGACGTGCAGCAGCGGCCGCCACGGCGGCATGCGCCGGATGCGGCGCACATGGCACCGCCCCGCCACCGCAGGTTCCACCCCGAGTTTGAAAGTCATGAGCGTGCATTCTGCAAGAATGCCGCCACCCTGCCCATCCCGCGGGGTGACAATTCCAACCGTCGACGACCTTTGCCTGGCCGGCCCCTGCGGCCACCCTCCACCGTGATCCTTCGCCACGCCTTCATTCCCCTGGACAACATCCGACTGGCCCATCTGTGCGGCACGCTCGACGAGCACCTGCGCACGCTGGAGGCCGCCTTCGACGTGAGCATCACCCGGCGCAACGAATCGTTCCGCATCGAGGGGGCCAAACGCAATGCCGAACGGGCCGTGGTGCTGATGCAGTCCCTCTATGACCGGGCGCGCAAGCCGATTCCGGCCGACGAGTTCCAGCTCGCGGTGCACGAGGCCCTGCAACCGGCCCCGGCCGCCCCGGCGGGCGAACCGGCCGCCGCGCATGAAGACATCGTGCTGCGCACACGGCGCGCCGACCTGCAGGGGCGCACGCCCAACCAGGAGCTGTACGTGCGCAACATCCTGAGCCACGACATCACCTTCGGCATCGGCCCGGCCGGCACCGGCAAGACCTTCCTGGCCGTGGCCTGTGCGATCGATGCGCTGGAGCGCTCGGCGGTGCAGCGCATCATCCTGACCCGCCCGGCCGTCGAGGCCGGCGAGCGCCTGGGGTTCCTGCCGGGTGACCTGACCCAGAAGGTCGACCCCTATCTGCGCCCGCTGTATGACGCGCTGTACGACCTGATGGGGTTCGAGCGGGTGACCAAGGCCTTCGAGAAGGCCTCGCTGGAGATCGCCCCGCTGGCCTTCATGCGCGGGCGCACGCTGAACCACGCCTTCGTGATCCTGGACGAAGCCCAGAACACCACGCCGGAGCAGATGAAGATGTTCCTGACCCGCATCGGCTTCGGCTCGAAGGCCGTGGTGACCGGCGACGTGAGCCAGATCGACCTGCCGCGCGGCACGCCCAGCGGCCTGGTCGACGCCGAACGGGTGCTGCGCCGGGTGCGCGGGATCGCGATGACACGCTTCACCTCGGCCGACGTGGTGCGTCACCCGCTGGTCGCACGCATCGTCGAGGCCTATGACGCGGCGCGCAAGCCGGAGCAGGGTTGAGCATGAAACGCCGCCCCGAGCTGAGCCTGTCGCTGCAGTTTGCCGACCCTTCACACCGCAGCGTGCTGCCGCGCCACAAGGTGCAGCGCTGGATCCGCGCCGCGCTGGAAGCCCCGGGCGAGATCACCGTGCGGGTGGTCGACGCCGAGGAAGGCCAGCGCCTGAACCGCGAGTTCCGCCAGCGCGACTACGCCACCAATGTGCTGACCTTCGACTACAGCCACGAGCCGGTGGTCAGCGCCGACCTCATCCTGTGCGCCCCGGTGGTGGAACGCGAGGCCCGGGAGCTCGGCAAGTCGCTGGAGGCGCACTATGCGCACCTGCTCGTGCACGGCACGCTGCATGCGCAGGGCTACGACCACGAGGACGATGCCGAAGAGGCCGAGGCCATGGAAGCGCGCGAAACCGACGTGCTCGCCGGCCTGGGTTTCGACGACCCCTACGCCACGCGCTGAGCGGCCGGCCCGGCCGCCCTGCGCGGGCACCCCCTGGCCGCTGGCGGCGTCAGATGCGGCCTTCCTCCACGGCATGGCAGGCAATGCGGATGCCCTGGATCTCCTTGAGCACCGGGCGCTCGCTGGAGCACCGGGCATTGGCATGCGGGCAGCGCGGGTGGAAGGCGCAGCCGCTGGGCGGGTTGAGCGGATTGGGCACCTCGCCCTGCACCGGCGTGCGTGCGCGGCCAGTCATGTGGATGTCCGGAATCGCGTCGAGCAGCATGCGGGTGTACGGATGGCGAGGACGGTCGAACAGATCGCGCTTGGGCGCAAGCTCGACCAGGCGCCCCAGGTACATCACGCCGACGTCATCAGCCACGTGGTGCACCACCGCGAGGTTGTGCGAGATGAACAGGTAGGTCAGGCCCCGCTCGCGCTGCAGGTCCTTCATGATGTTGAGCACCTGCGCCTGCACCGACACGTCCAATGCCGAGGTCGGCTCGTCGCACACCAGGAACTCCGGCTGCGTGGCCAGCGCCCGGGCGATCGAGATGCGCTGGCGCTGCCCGCCCGAGAACTGGTGCGGGAACTTCTCCATGTCGGCCGGGGCCAGGCCCACCGACGACAGCAGTTCACCCACACGGGTGCGGATCTGGGACTTGTCGGACAGCAGGCCGTGCTCGCGGATCGGCTCGGCGATGATGTCGGCGACCTTCCAGCGCGGGTTCAGGCTGGCGTAGGGGTCCTGGAAGATCATCTGCATGCGCCGGCGCAGCACGCGCCCTTCGGCACTCTCCAGCGCGCGCGTGGTGTTCTGCCCGTCAAAGCTCACGTTGCCGCGCGACGGGTTGTACAGCCCGACCAGCAGACGGGCCACGGTGCTCTTGCCACAGCCCGACTCGCCCACCAGCGCCAGCGTCTTGCCCTTCTCGATCGAGAAGCTCACGCCGTCCACGGCATGCACGAACTGCTTGGGCTTGCGTTCGACAACACGGTTCAGCCACGGGGCCGACACGTCGAAGATCTTCGCCAGATCGTTCACCTGCACCAGTGCGCTCATGCTGCAGCCCTCCCCTGCGTGGCATCGGCCAGCCAGCATGCCGCGCGGGTGCGCCCGGCCTCCATCAGTTCGGGCCGCTCCTGGCGGCAGCGTTCAAACACCTTGGGACACCTCGGGTTGAAGGCACACCCCCTGGGGATGGCCGTGAGTCGCGGCATCGAGCCGTCGATCTGGGTGAGTCGTTCGCGGTCGTCCTCGATGGACGGGATGGAGCCCATCAGGCCGGTCGTGTAGGGATGCGATGGTGAGTGGATCACGTCGTGCACCGGGCCGATCTCGGCCACGCGCCCGGCGTACATCACCGCCACACGGTCACAGGTCTCGGCGATCACGCCCATGTCGTGCGTGACCAGCATCACCGCCGCGCCCTTTTCCTTGCACAGCCGCTTGAGCAGCGCAATGATCTGGGCCTGGATGGACACGTCCAGCGCGGTGGTCGGCTCGTCGGCGACGATCAGCTTGGGCTCGGCGGCCAGGGCCAGGGCGATCACCACCCGCTGGCGCATGCCGCCGGAAAACTGGTGCGGGTAGTGGTCGACCCGCGCCTCGGGGGCCGGGATGCCGGTGTCGCGCAGCAGCTGGATGGCCCGCTCACGGGCCTCGGCAGCGCTGACCGGCAGGTGCGTCTGGATGGTCTCGACGAGCTGGCGGCCCACCGTGTACAGCGGGTTCAGCGAGGTCAGCGGGTCCTGGAAGATCGCACCGATCTGGCGGCCGCGCACGCGGCGCATCTCTTCGTAGCCGAGGTTGTCGATGCGCCGGCCTTCGAGCAGGATCTGCCCGCCGGCCACGCGGCCCGGCGGCTCGAGCAGGCCGATGATGGCCGCGCCGGTGAGGGACTTGCCGGCACCTGATTCACCGACCACCCCGAGGATTTCGCCGGCGGCGATGTCGAACGAGATGTCATCGAGTGCGAGCAGCGTGCCGCGACGGGTCGGGAATTCGACACGCAGGTTCTTCACCTGCAGCAGGGGAGCATTCATGGCGTTCTGATTCATGGAGGTCACCTCAGCGCAGGCGCGGGTTGAGCGCATCGCGCAGCCAGTCGCCCAGCAGGTTCACGCTGAGCGCGATCAGCACCAGCATGACGCCGGGGAAGATGGTGATCCACCATTCGCCGGAGAACAGAAAGTCGTTGCCCACGCGGATCAGCGTGCCCAGCGACGGTGAGGTCGGCGGCACCCCCACGCCCAGGAAGGACAGCGTGGCCTCGGTGATGATGGCCGAGGCCACCTGGATCGTCGCCAGCACCAGCACCGGCCCGAGCACGTTGGGCAGCACATGCTTGCGCATGATGCGCAGCGGCGCCACACCGATCACCCGGGCGGCCTGGACATACTCCTTGTTGCGCTCGACCATCGTCGAGCCGCGCACGGTGCGCGCGTACTGCACCCAGCCGGTCAGCGAGATGGCAAGGATCAGCACGCCGAAGGCCAGCGTTTCGTGGGCATTCGGGAACAGCGCGCGGCCGACGCCGTCGATCAGCAAAGCCACCAGGATGGACGGGAAGGACAGCATCACGTCGCACACGCGCATGATGAAGGCGTCGGTCTTGCCCCCCACGAAGCCCGAGAGCAGGCCCAGCCCCACACCGATGATCATGGACAGCAGCACCGAGGCCAGCCCCACGAACAGCGAGATGCGCGCGCCGTACATCAGCGCGGAGAGGATGTCCCGGCCCTGGTCGTCGGTGCCGAGCAGGTACTTGCTGCTGCCACCTTCCATCCAGGCCGGCGGCAGCCGGGAGTCACTCAGCTCGAGCGATGCAAGGTCGAAGGGGTTGTGCGGCGCAACCAGATTGGCGAACAGCGCACAGAAGATGCAGACGAAGGCGATGACTGCCGCGACGATCGCCACCGGCGAGCTGCGGAAGCTGAACCAGACGTCGCCGTCAAAGAAGCGTTGGAGCGTGGTTTGCATAAATTCTCGAAAGGTCACGAATGACGCGGGTGGCGGCTTCATGACGCGCCCGCCGTGTGGGCGGGCGTCATGACGCCGGCCTCGTGGGCCGGCGGATGTCAGCGGGTGGCAGGCGTCACTTCACGACGATCCACTTGAAGGGCATGAAGTTGTCGCCCAGCTGGACCAGGTCGATGTTGCGCTTCATCGCCCACGCCAGCGCCTGCTGATGCAGGGGGATGTGGCCCACCTCATCGGCATGGATCTTGAACGCTTCGGCGATCATCGCGTTGCGCTTGGCCTGGTCGGTCTCGGACTGGATCTTCAGCGTCAGTTCATCCACCTTCGCGTTGCTGTACGAGCCGAGGTTGAACTGGCCCTGGCCCTTGTCGTTCGGCGTGGCCATCAGCGAGGTCAGCGGGTTGTGCGAGTCGTAGGTGCCCGGGGTCCAGCCCAGCAGGTAGAAGCTGGTGTTGCGCGACAGGATCTTCGGGAAGTACGTGACCTTGGTCTCGGCCTGCAGATTGACCTTCACACCCACGCGGGCGAGGTTGGCCGCAATCGCCTGGCAGATCTCGCCGTCATTGACGTAACGGTCGTTCGGACAGTTCATCCCGACCTCGAAACCGTTCGGATAGCCCGCCTCGGCCAGCAGCTTCTTCGAGGCTTCCGGGTCATAGGGCAGACGCTTGTTCATCTCGGGCACGAAACCCTTGATGCCCGGAGCGATCATCAGCGCGGTCGGTGCGGCCGCATTGCGCATCACCCGTGTCTTGATCGTCTCGATGTCGATGGCCTGGTAGAACGCGCGGCGCACACGCACGTCCTTGAACGGATTCTTGCCCTTCACGCTGGAGAACAGCAGCTCGTCACGCTTCTGGTCCATGCCCAGGAAGATGGTGCGCAGCTCGGGGCCCTGCATCACCTTGAGGTTGGACGCCGACTTCAGGCGGTCCACGTCCTGCAGCGGCACCGGCTCCATCACGTCGACCTCACCCGACAGCAGCGCGGCCACGCGGGTCGCATCGTTGCCAATGGGGGTGAAGACCACCTCCTCGACATTGCTCTCGACCTTGTCCCAGTAGTTCAGGTTGCGCACCAGCACCGTGCGGGTGTTGGGCTGGCGCTCACGGGTGCGGAACGGCCCGGTGCCGTTGGTCTTGAAGCTGGCGGTGTTCTCGATGCCCTTGCGCCGGTCGACCGGCGTGAGGGCCTTGTTCTCTTCGCACCACTTCTTGCTCATGATGTACACGAGCGAGATCACGTCGGGCAGGATGGGGAAAGGCGCGGTCGTCTCGATCTCGACGACATGGTCGTTGACCTTGCGCACTTCCTTGATCGACGAGGTGTAGCTCTTCATGTCCGAGCCGTCGCCGGCCGCACGCTTGAAGGTGAAGACCACGTCGTCGGCGGTGAAGGGCGTGCCGTCATGGAACTGCACGCCCTTGCGCAGCTCGAAGCGCCACACGGTGGGGCTGGGCTGGGTCCACGAGGTGGCCAGCGCCGGCGTGAGCTGCAGGTTCTTGTCGCGCCCCACCAGCGGCTCGTACACATTGCCGGTGAAGCTCAGTTGCAGGGATTCGTTCAGCGAATGCGGATCCATCGACTGCGCATCGCCCTGGTTGGCGATGCGCACCGTCTTGGCCGACACCACGCCGCAAGCGGCAGCCAGGGCCAGGGACAGCAGCGAGAGTTTCAGTTTCATATCGTCCTCCTAGTTTGAAGTCGAGGGCTGGAGAGGCATCGCGCGTTCTGCGAGCGAGGCGAGAAGTGCCGAACCGAGCGGCAGGATGTCGTCATTGAAGTCGTAGCGGCTGTTGTGCAGGAAACACCCGGTGTCGCCAGCGGCGTCGCGGGCCTGCCCCAGCCGCAGGTAGGCACCTGGCTTGACCTGCAGCATGAAGGAGAAGTCCTCGGCGCCCATGCTGGGCGGCAGGTCGCGCACGACACGGTCTTCGCCCACCAGGCGCGCGGCCACGTCCGCCGCGAACTGCGCTTCGCGTTCGGAGTTGATGGTGGCCGGGTAGATGCGCTCGTACTTCAGCGAGGCCGACGCACCGAAACCCAGTGCCACCGATTCCACCAGGCGCCCCAGACGCTCTTCGATCATGTCCTGCACCTGCGGCTTGAAGGTGCGCACCGTGCCGACCAGGCGGGCCTGGCGCGGCACCACACTCATGGCCCCGGTGTCGCCCCCTTGCACCGCGCAGATGCTGACCACCGCGTTGTCGAACGGACTCACGTTGCGCGACACCAGGCTCTGGGCGGCCGTGATGATGTGGGCCGCCACCAGCACCGGATCGACCGTCAGGTGCGGGTGGGCGCCATGCCCGCCCTTGCCGTTGACCGTGATCTCGATGCGATCGGCCGCTGCCATCATCGGGCCCGGGCTCACGCCCACCCGGCCGGCGTCGAGGTGAGGCCAGTTGTGCATGGCATACACCTCGTCGACCGGGAAACGCTCGAACAGGCCGTCGTCGATCATCGCGCGGGCACCGGCATAGCCCTCCTCGCCCGGCTGGAAGATCAAGCACACCGAACCGTCGAACTGGCGGGTTTCGGCGAGATAACGCGCCGCGCCGACCAGCATGGTCGTGTGGCCGTCATGGCCGCAGCCATGCATCAGGCCGACCTTGGACGAGCGCCAGGCAAAGTCGTTCTCCTCGCGCATGGGCAGCGCGTCCATGTCGGCGCGCAGCCCGATCATCCGCCCCGAACGCCGCTCTCGCCCGTGGATCACCGCCACCACGCCAGTGCGGGCGATGCCGGTGTGGATCTCGTCCACGCGGGTGAGCTTCAGCGCCTCGACCACCCGGTTGGCGGTGCGCACCTCCTCGAAGCCCAGTTCGGGGTGGGCATGCAGGTCGCGCCGGAACGCCGTGAGCTCGGGGTGGAACTGGGCGATACGGCTGAAGATGCCATCAGGATGGGTCATCAGCATGGCCGGCCTCCCGCTCAGTGCCCACCCGCCCGATCGACACGCAGGCGCGGGTCGACCGCAAAGTACAGCAGGTCGACGATCAGGTTGATGACCACGAAGATCAGCGCGATCAGACACAGGTAGGCCGCCATCACCGGGATGTCGGCAAACGTGACCGCCTGGATGAACAGCAGCCCCATGCCCGGCCACTGGAACACCGTCTCGGTGATGATCGCAAAGGCGATCAGCGAACCCAGCTGCAGGCCGGTGATGGTGATGACGGGCACCAGGGTGTTCTTCAGCGCATGGCCGAAGTGCACGGCACGGTTCGACAGGCCCCGGGCGCGCGCGAACTTGATGTAGTCGGTGCGCAGCACCTCCAGCATCTCGGCACGCACCAGGCGCATGATCAGCGTGAGCTGGAACACCGCCAGCGTGACCGACGGCAGGATCAGGTGCTTCCAGCCGGTGGGCGTGAGCAGGCCGGTGGTCCAGGCACCAAGCGCCACGACCTCGCCGCGGCCGAAACTCGGCAGCACCTTCAGGGTGACGGCAAACACCAGGATCAGCAGGATGCCGATCAGGAAGGTCGGCAACGACACCCCCAGCAGCGAGAAGGTCAGCATCACCTGCGACATGAAGCTGCCGCGTCGCAGGGCCGTGTAGACCCCCATCGGGATGCCGACGATCAGGGCCAGCGCCGCTGCCACCAGCGACAACTCCAGCGTGGCCGGGAAGCGCTCGACGATCAGTGTCGAGACCTTCTGGCCCTGGCGCAGGCTCAGGCCGAACTCGCCCTGCACCGCATTGAAGACAAACCGGCCGAACTGCACCGGGAAGGGCTGGTCCAGACCCAGGTCGGCACGCATCTGGTCGCGCTGCTCGGGTGTGGCGTCCTGGCCCAGGATGTTGGTGACCGGATCGCCCACGTACTGGAACAGCATGAAGGCAATGAACGCCACGGACAGCATGACGACCACGGCCTGCACGAGGCGACGAAGAATGAAGACGAGCATGGAGACGTTATCCAGGCTGTGAAGACGCCGCCGGGCTTGTGGCCCGGGGCGTCCCGGAAAGGCGGGGCCCGCAGGCCACCGTATCGGGGCCTGCGGCAGGAAACAGGCACGCCTGCCGGCTGGGCAGGCAGCGTGCCGTCGACATGATCAGTTCACCTTGACGGTGCGCATGTCGATGCGGTTGTCCGCGCGATGAACGACCTCGATGTTCTTCTTCATCGCCCAGGGGATGACCTGGTTGTGCAGCGGAATGTGGGCGACCTCGGTGTTCTGCAACTGCAGGGCCTCGGTCAGCATGCGCGAGCGCACCGGCGCATCGGTCTCGCTCTTGATGCGGTCGACCAGGTAGTCCATGCGCTGGTTCGAGAACCGGCCCACGTTGTAGTTGCCGTCACCGCCGGTCCCCACGGTGCGTACGAGCGACTGCAGGCTGTAGAGCGAATCGAAGGTCGGCACGCCCCAGCCCAGCATGTAGATGCTGGCTTCGTAGCGCTGGATCATCGGGAAGTAGGTGACCAGCGGCATCGTGCGCAGCTTGGCCTTCACGCCGATGCGGGCCCACATGGCCGTGACGGCCTGGCAGATTTCCTCGTCGTTGATGTAGCGATTGTTCGGGCAGGCGAAATCGACTTCGAACCCGCCGGGGTAACCCGCTTCGGCCAGCAGCTTCTTCGAGGCCTCCGGGTCGTACGGGTGGCGCTTGTGCACCGCCTCGGTCCAGCCCGCCACCTGGGGCGCCACCAGAGCACCCGTGGCCTGGCCCAGGCCACGCATGATGTTTTTGGTGATCGCCTCGGCGTCGATGGCCTGGTAGAGGGCCATGCGCACGCGGCGGTCCTTCAGCGGGTTCTTGCCCTTCACGTTCGAGCCCGGGAGCTCGTCGCGGAACTGGTCCATGCCCAGGAAGATGGTGCGGTTCTCGACGCCATCGATCACCTTCAGCGCCGCATTGCTGCGCAGGCGTGCCAGATCCTGGGGTGTCGGGTCGAGCACCAGGTCGACCTCACCCGACAGGAGCGCCGCAATGCGGGTTGCGTCGGACTTGATCGGGGTGTAGATGATCTCGGTGACGTTGCCGTCCATCGTGCCCCACCAGTCGGGATTGCGCTCCATGACCATGCGCACATCGGCTTGCCACGACTTCAGCTTGTACGGGCCGGTGCCATTGGCATTGCGGTGGGCGAAATTCTCGTCCTTGGTCTTGATGTCCTTGGGGTCGACCGAGTTGTTCTTCTCGGCCCAGGCCTTGTTCATGATGCGCAGCTCGGTGAGCTGGCGCAGCAGCACCGGGTTGGGCGACTTCAGCATCACGTCGACCGTGCCGTCGTCGACCTTCACGACCTTGTCGATGCCCTGGGCATAGATCGTGAAGTTCGAGGTCTTGGCCATCGCGCGCTGCAGCGAGAACACCACGTCGTCGGCCGTCATCGTGCTGCCGTCATGGAACTTCACGCCCCGGCGCAGGGTGAAGCGCCATTGCGTGGGGCTCACTTCACGCCACGAGGTGGCCAGCACCGGCTCGACCTGGAAAGTGCGGCTGTTGTAGTACACGAGCGACTCATACACATTGGCATGCAAACCGTTCTGCAGAGCGTTGTTCTGCGAATGGATGTCCCAGGTGGCGATTTCGCCCTGGCTCGCCCACTTGAAGGGTTTGGCCTGGGCAGCAAGGGGAGCCATCAGGCCCGACAGGGCCACGGTCGCGGCCGCAACGGCCGTCAGGGCATAGCGCTTGAACATGAGGTGAACCTCGGGGAAATATTGAAAGTGTGAATGATCAGCAAAACGCGTGCCGCTCGTCAAAGGGGGAAGCCCGAATCACCGATCTGGTGCAAACCCTCTATGCAGATGCAAAAAGCTGGAGATTTCTGCGCTGCAGGACAAACAGCGCATTGGCGGTGCAATAGCGGCGCCTCAGTCGAGGGCCAGCGGCCCGTACCAGGCCTCGCTTGCGCTTTGTGTGTTGTCGCTGTCGGTCATGTAGGCCACGGCCATCAAGGGGCCGGGGTCCTCACCGAAAGCGCGCCGAAAGTCCTCGGCCACATTGCGCTGGTGCACCCGCCATTGGCGCAGTTTCGACGGACCGGAGTCGACGACGATCTTGCGGATGCGGTCGGTGCGGCCATTGACGATCACGCTGCCGACTGGGGCCTTGGCATCCCAGACGTACATCAGCGTGGCAAATGGTGGCCTTTCACCCGACAGGGTGTGGGCCAATTCGAACAGCATGTTGTTGCGTGGCGACAACCGCGCATGGTCGCCATCGAAAGCCAGCACGACGCGCGCGGGTGCATCGTCCAGATCGCGTTCGCCGACCGTGGCCTCATGCATCAGGGCTGGCACCCACCATGAAAAGCTCAACTGACGCGGTGCCTGGGTGCGCTCGATGAGGGTATGGCGCCACAAACTGGCCGACTTCTCGGAGCGCGCGTGCACCAGGGTGGTGGTCCCTTTGCGTGCATGCCGGTAGACCGTGGGGCGCTTGCCCGGCAGGCGTTGCTCCGACCAGGTGCGCTGAGTCAGCGGTGTCTCGAGCATCGGCGCTCCGTCAGGAGGCGCGGGCAGACTGGCACTGGGCGCATGTCCCGTGCCGGCACAACCGGCCAGACCGAACACCCCGACACTCACGATCCACCACCACCGCATGATTCACCTTGTACTGCTGCCGAACCTGATGCGCTCTCACGAAAAAGGCCGCCCGAAGGCGGCCTTTTCACACTGTCTGATGGTCGGGCTTGCGCAAGGCAAGCGCCGGATCAGAAGTTGTGCTTGATACCGACGTCGAAGCCGGTCTTGTTGTCGTCGACGCGCTTGCTGTCGTTGACGAGGTCGGCGTACACGGTGGTGCGCTTGGACATGGCGTAGTGGTAGCCGATGCCGAACTGGCGCGAAGCGGTCACGTCAGCGGTGGTGTTGCGCAGCTGCGAGTAGGAAGCGCGCAGTTCGCCGCCGCCCAGAGGAGCGACAGCCGACAGCAGCCACGAACGGTGCTTGGAGCCAGCCAGCTTGCCGGTACCGAACAGGGCGCCGAGCTTGACCATGCCCAGGTCGAACGAACCGTTCAGCGTGGTCCAGTTGGTGTCTTCGGTGTTGACCGGACGGTCATGGCCGAAACCAACCACCAGCGGGCCAGCAGCGTACTGAGCACCCAGCGAGAAGCCGTTCTTGTCGCCAGCTTCCTTCAGCGCGACTTGAGCGCCCAGGCTGAAACCAGCAGCGGCGAAGTCATAGGTGATGGAGTTGTCGGCACGCACCGGAGCGATCAGGCCGCCGGTAGCGATGTTGTTGGCAGCCACGGTATCCCAGCCCCACGGATCAGCCACCAGTTGCGACTTCAGGAACGCCGGGGTGTATTCACGACCCAGGCTGACCTTGCCGAAGCCACCTTCCAGACCGACCAGCGAACGGCCGTGCCAGAAGCGGGCATTGGGGTTGGTGCCGGTGTCGGCATTGAAACGATGCTCGATGTTGAAGAAGGCCTTCAGACCGCCACCGAGGTCTTCCACACCACGCACGCCCAGACGGCTGCCGGAGCCGTTCTGCATGACCAGATCATCAGAGCCGACGTTACGAGCCAGGCTCAAGTCAACGCGACCATACAGGGTCACGGAAGACTGCGCAGACGCAGCGCCAGCAAAAGCACCCAGCACGGCGAGAGCGAGAAGAGATTTTTTCATTGCAACTATCTCCTAGGTTGAACAAGAGGTCCTGAACGTGCTTCGTGGCAGCCCAGGCCAACCTCCTCAGCGGAAGCTGGCGCTATTCCACCAGAGGCCCGCGGCTGAGGCCAGAACTAATCGCCGTGAACTGCGGGGTTTGTTGCCTAATCACAACGAGCCCGGTCATGCGACCCCGACGAGCTGGCGGCCCTAGTGGCTTTCCCCGATGGCCTTCGGCGCGTTATGCTTGAACTCACCTCTTGCCAGCATCGACAGGAACGTCATGAGCCGCCAACCTCGATCATTTGTCGACATCGCCCTCGGTACGGCTGACAACGCATTGCGTACCGTGTTCGGGGTACATCGCGCCTCGCGCCCCTGCCCCCGCCCGGACAGCCGCGAGCTGCCGCTGATGGACGAGGCGGAGCGCAAATTGTCGGCCTCGTTGATGCGGGTCAACCATGTGGGCGAGGTCTGCGCCCAGGCGCTCTACACCGCGCAGGCCCTGACCACTCGCAGCCCGGAGCTGCGCGAACACTTCGAGGCGGCCGCCCGCGAGGAAACCGACCACCTGGCTTGGACCGAACAACGCCTGGACGAACTGGGCGACCGCACCAGCCTGCTGAACCCGCTGTGGTATGCGGGCGCCTTCGGCATCGGCCTGGTGGCCGGCCGGCTGGGAGGCGACCGCGTGAGCCTGGGATTTGTGGTTGAAACCGAGCGCCAGGTCGAACAGCACCTTGAAAGCCACCTCGACCGCCTGCCAGCCCAGGACGCAAGCTCACGGGTGATCGTGCACCAGATGAAGGACGACGAGGCGCGTCATGCGCTGCAGGCCGAGCAGGCCGGCGCCGTGCCGCTGCCCCTGCCGGTGCGCCTGGGCATGCGGGCCGCCGCCAAGGTCATGACGACCACCGCGCACTATCTCTGAACCTGCACGCAGGCGGGCACCGTGGACGCCGGCGAGGTGCCGTCTCAGCCCTCGACCAGTTCGAAGCTGGTGGTGATCTCGGCTGTCTTGCCCAGCATGATGCTGGCCGAGCAGTACTTCTCGTGCGACATCTGGATCGCCCGCTGCACGGCGGCCTCGGCCAGCCCCTTGCCGGTCACGACGAAGTGCATGTGGATCGAGGTGAAGACCTTGGGATCGGTGTCGGCCCGCTCGGCCGTGACCTGCACCTGGCAGCCCCGCACGTCGTGGCGGCCCCGCTTGAGGATCAGCACCACGTCATAGGCGGTGCAACCGCCCGAGCCTGCCAGCACGGTTTCCATGGGGCGCGGCGCCAGGTTGCGCCCGCCGCCGTCCGGCGCGCCGTCCATCGTCAGCACATGACCGCTGCCGGTTTCCGCCGAAAAGGCCATGCCCGAGGCGGGCATCCAGTTGATGGTGCATTCCATGGTGATCCTGGACTTTGACTGAAGGTGTGAAGAAAGTCGCAACATTGTGCGGCGCATCCAAATTCTGGCATGCGATTCCCCCAGGCAGCCCCGGTTGCAACCTGTATTTCTTGTTGCAACGCACCATCCGATCGACTAAACTGCAGCCATCTGATGAAAGCGCCGATTGACACGGCACGGTGAACATGTAACAGCCGCCAGAGGCTGCCACGGTGCCAGCGATTCATCGAACCAGTTGTCTCCTCCACCTCCTCCTTTGGTGGATTGGGCCCGAAGCCTCACGGTTTCGGGCCTTTTTCTTTGTGCTCCGGGTCGGTCGGGCAGTCTTGGCACCTCGCGTATCATCCTTCGCCCTGCTGGAGGACATTCATGGCACGCGCCACCACTCGTACAACCCACCCGACCCGCACCGCCTCGAAGGCGGCTGCCAAGCCAGGCGCCGCGCGCAAGGCCGCCCCTGCGGCAGCGGCCCGCCGCCACCTGACGCCGGCGGACTATCTCCAGAAGATCCTGAATGCACGGGTGTACGACGTGGCCATCGAGACCGAGCTGGAGCCGGCCCGCCATCTGAGCGAACGCCTGGGCAACCGGGTGCTGCTCAAGCGCGAGGACAACCAGCCGGTGTTCAGCTTCAAGCTGCGAGGCGCGTACAACAAGATGGCCCACCTGAGCCCGGAACAGCTCAAGCGCGGGGTGATCTGTGCGTCGGCGGGCAACCATGCCCAGGGCGTAGCGCTCAGTGCCGCACGCCTGGGGTGCAAGGCCGTGATCGTGATGCCGGTGACCACACCACAGGTGAAGGTCGACGCCGTTCAATCGCTGGGCGGCGAGGTCGTGCTGCACGGTGAAAGCTACACCGACGCCTACCAGCACGCCATCGCGCTCGAGAAGAAAAAGGGCCTGACCTTCGTGCATCCGTTCGACGATCCGGACGTGATCGCGGGCCAGGGCACGATCGCCATGGAGATCCTGCGCCAGGTGCAGGGCGCCGTCGACGCGGTGTTTGTAGCCATCGGTGGCGGCGGGCTGATCTCGGGCGTGGCCAACTACATCAAGGCCGTGCGTCCGGAGATCAAGGTGATCGGCGTGCAGACCGAGGATTCCGACGCCATGGTGCGCTCGGTGCGCGCCGGCAAGCGGGTGCAGCTGCATGACGTGGGGCTGTTTGCCGACGGCACCGCCGTGAAGCTGGTGGGTGAAGAGACCTTCCGCATCGCGCGCAAGCTGGTCGACGAGTTCATCGTGGTCGACACCGATGCGGTGTGTGCGGCCATCAAGGACGTCTTCCAGGACACTCGCAGCATCCTGGAGCCCTCGGGCGCGATGAGCGTGGCGGCCATCAAGCAGTACGTGGACACGCACCGCTGCAAGGGCAAGACCTTCGTGGCGATCACCTGCGGCGCGAACATGAACTTCGACCGCCTGCGCTTCGTGGCCGAACGCGCCGAGGTGGGCGAGGAACGCGAGGCGCTGCTGGCCGTGACCATCCCCGAGGAGCGCGGCAGCTTCCGCCGCTTCTGCGAGCTGCTGGGCCAGCGCAGCGTGACCGAGTTCAACTACCGCATCTCGGATGCCCGGGTCGCCCATGTGTTCGTGGGCCTGAGCACGACCAGCCGGGGCGAGTCGGCCCGGATCGCCGCCAACTTCAAGAAGCATGGCTTCGATGCGCTCGACCTCACCCACGACGAACTGGCCAAGCAGCACATCCGCCACCTGGTGGGCGGCCACTCCGAGCTGGCGCGCGATGAACGCCTGTACCGCTTCATCTTCCCGGAGCGGCCGGGCGCGCTGATGCGCTTCCTGTCGAGCATGCACCCGGGCTGGAACATCAGTCTGTTCCACTACCGCAACCAGGGCGCCGACTATGGCCGCATCCTGGTCGGCATCCAGGTGCCCAAGGGCGACAAGAAGGCGTTCAAGGAATTCCTCGACACCCTGGCCTATCCCTATGTCGAGGAAACCGACAACCCGGTCTACAAGCTGTTCCTGCGCTCGGCCTGATCTGGGCCGGACGGCGGCACGTCCCCCATCATGGGGACCGGCGGCGATTGCGCATCGGCCCGGCGGCTGAAACAATCCTGAATCCGGGGTGGGGGCATTCGCCTGCCCTGCCCCTCACTCGCACCGGCCACCATGTCGCACAACCGCTCGCTGATCGCCCCCACGGCGCACCCGCCGCTGGAACAGGCCCTGCGCCAGAAGCTGGCGCGGCGCAGCGCCGCGGCCGGTAGCCTGGGTGACCTGGAACCCCTGGCCGTGCGCCTCGGGCTGATGCAGAACACGCTCAAGCCTCGTCTGCACAACCCTCAACTGGTGGTGTTTGCCGCCGACCACGGCCTGGCGGTCGACGGTATTGCGCAGCGCAGCGGTGCATCCAGCGCCGATCAGGTGCACGCCATCGTCACCGCGCGCACGCCGCTGGCCGTGTTCGCCCGCATCCATGGCGTGGGCCTGACGGTCGTTGACAGCGGCCTGTCCGAGTCGATGGCGCGGCACCCGCTGCTGCTGTCGCGCAAGATCGCTCACGGCACCCGCAATGCACGGGTCGGTTCAGCCATGACGGTCGACCAGGCCCAGGCGGCCATCCGCGCCGGCATGGAGATCGCGGATGCGCTGCCCGGCAATGTGCTGGCCTGCGCCAGCGTGGGGGTGGGGACCGAGGAAAGTGCCGCCCTGGTGCTGTCCCGCGTGACCGGCCTGTCGATCCAGGACCTCGCCCTGGACCCGGCGATGCCGGCCGAGCGCCGCGACCACCTGATGACGGTGCTGGGTGCCACGCTGGAGCGCCATCGTCAGCACGGCGATCCGGTCGAGAGCCTGGCCGCCGTGGGCGGATTCGAACTCGCGATGATGGTGGGCGCCATGCTGGTGGCGGCCGGCAAGCGCCGCTTGATCATCGTCGATGGCCTGGGCGCCTGTGCTGCCCTGTCGGTCGCCGCGAAGATCGCCGCCACGGTGGGCGACTACGCTGTTTTTGCCCGCAGCCACAGCCGCCAGGGCCTGAGCGTGGCGCTGGAACACTTCAGGGGCGGGCCGCTGCTGGAACTGGGCCTGGAGAGTGTCGATGGCACCGGCGCGGCACTGGCCTGGCCGCTGGTGCACAGCGCCGCCGCCTTGCTGACCGAAGTGGCCGAGGGCGAAGAGCCCGGCCCGTCGCGCCCGGGCGAACTCTGAGCGCCGGGGCCGACTCAACGCATGTAGTCCAGTTCCAGCCGCTGTTGCAACCGCCGGGCCACCCGGAAGGTTTCCTTCAGGATGCGCCGGTCGATGTCGTTGAGCGACTTCACATCGATCAGGTTGGGCCGTTCGGCCACCACGTCGGACGCCATCTGCACGCGCAGGCGCAGCATCTGCAGGAACTCGAAGCCCTCCACCCAGGCCTCGCTCTCGTTGCGTTCCACACCCATCGCGCGGGCCACGCTTTCAAAACGCAGGCGGGTCGACAAGGCCTCGACCCCATGGGCCAGTGCATAGATGCGGGCGGTCTCGACAAACACTGCCGCGCCCTGAAGCTTCAGGTCGACGACCTGACGGTCGCCATCGGGCGTGGTCTCGATGCCACCCAGCCAGTTCAGCGGCGGGCGGTGCTGCAGCGCCACCTCGGCCATCTGCCGCAGGAAACGCGGCACGGCGCGCGCCCGGCGCGTCACCAGCTCGCGCATCGGCCGCACCAGATCGGCCTGGCCTGCCAATGCACGGAAGTCGAAGAAGATGCTGGCATGCAGCAGGTCCTGCGGCCCGCCATGCTCGATCCAGTCGTCGAAGCGCTCGCACCATTCGCGGCTGGTGAGGCACCAGGACGGGTTCATCGCCATCACTTCGCCGCGACACAGCGGAAAACCGCACGCGGCCAGCCCCTCATTGACCTCGCGGGCAAAGGCCAGCCAGGCCGGACGGTCCAGCTCGGGCTGGTCGCTGTCGAAGACCAGGCCGTTGTCCTGGTCGGTGGCGATGGTCTGCTCGCTGCGGCCCTCCGAGCCGAGCGCGATCCAGCAGGCACGGCGCAGGTCACGACCGTGGGCCTGCGCCACCAGTTCCACCAGGCGCATCGTCAGCACGTCGTTGAGGTGGCTCACCAGTTCGGTCAACTGGCGCGCATGCACGCCCTGGCCGAGCAGGTTGTGCGCCAGGCGGCGGATGTCCTGCGCGACCACCTGCAGCGTGGCCTTGTCCTGGGCGGCGCGAATGGCCGTGCTGACCTGCTTGAGCGACAGGCGCTGCATCACGAACAGGTCACGCTCGCTGACCAGACTCACCACACGGCCACCGTCGGTGACCGGCACATGGCGGATGCCGTGGCGTGACATGAGCAGGGCCGCGTCCTGTGCCGTGTCATGGAGCGTCAGTGTATGCACCGGGCGGGTCATCACCGCCTCGACCGGGGTGGACAGGGGCACCTGGGGCAGGGTGACACGCCCCAGGATGTCGTGCCGGGTCAGGATGCCCTGCAGCGCCCCGTGCGCATCGGCCACGAGCATCGAGCCGATGCGCTGCTGATGCATGCGGGCCAGCGCCTGGGACAGGGGCGTGTCGGGCGTGCAGGTGACGGGCAGCTTGCGCGCCACGCTGGACAACGGCGCCTCGAGCGATTGTTCGGCCAGGGTCTGCGACGAATACGCCGCCTGCACCGCACGGCGTGACAACTCGAGAAAGCGCAGCACCCGGCGGTTCAGGAAGTCGGCAAACACCGGGCTGCGCTCGGCCACGGCCAGCACCCGCGGCGCGTCGATCAGGACCACCAGGGTGTCCTCGGTGGCCTGATAGACCGCGGTGACCGCCCGTTGCCCAAGCAGGGCCCCCACCGGAAAGATGTCGCCGGCCTCGTACTGGAAACCGGCCGCCGCCATGTCGGCCATGCCGCGCCGCCCCGTCACCGCGCCCCGGCACAGGTAGCGCAGATGCCGCACCACACCGGCGGCGGGATCGAGCAGGGTTTCGCCCGCACCGTGACGGACCTGTCGGCTGCCCTCGATCAGGCGGTCGACATCGGCCGGCTCCATGTGCGAGAACGGCGGATGCCGCAGCATCTCGGCCCTGAGGTCTGACGCCGGGATCGATCGCGTGGGCATGGCGGCTCGATCTGTCCGGGTGTCAGTGCCGCCTGATGCCGCCGGTCACTGCCGGTGGGCCCCCAGGACCGTGCCGTTGGGCATCACCACACCCGGCACCCGCATGCTCACGGGGACGGCGGGCGGCACCGCAGTGGACTGCTGCACGGGCGGCGGTGGCGGGGGAGGTGGCGACGGCACGGGCGGCGCAGGCGGTGGCGCCGCGGCGGGCGCCGCCGTGGAGGGCCCGCCCACCGGCGGCAGCGAACCGGTCTGCGGCGGGGGCAGCAAGGGCAGTTCAAGCGTGACGGCGGGGGCAGCCCCCGAGGGCCCCAGTTCGGCGGTGCGCTGCGACAGCGACTGCAGGACCAGTTCGCCGTCGACGGTGCCGCCCAGTGCGACCGGCTTGGCATTCTTGCCGTCGACCGAGATGAGCGCCACGCCGGAGCCACCCGACGCGCTGGCCGGTGCCATCACGCCGATCAGGCGGAAGCGCCCGGCCAGGGCGGGTTCGGGCGCCGCGGCCGTGGCGACCGGGTTGCTGCTGCCGCCGAGCATGCGCACGACCGCCGCACTGTTGGCCACCTCGGCGGCCACCGGCAGGGCATGGGCCGGCAGGCCGCCCGGCTGCACGCCCACACGCAGCGCCCAGAAGACGGCGCTGCCGGCAGCCAGGGCCCAGACACAAAAGGCAATGAGTCGCACGACCATGGGGCGATTATGATTCAAGGGCGATGCCGGGCGTAGCCTGCGTTGCCGGCTTCCCTCAAACGAGCCGGCCCCGCGGGCCCCGCACGGCCCGTGACGTGTCCGACCCGCATCCGTCCCGTACCCGTTTCGCACCCACCTGCCTGCCATGCTGCCATCACTGCAACGACACCTGCCTTCGACCGCCCGGCGCCTCGCGCGAGGCTTCACGCTGATCGAACTGATGGTGGTGCTGGTCATCATCGGCATCCTGGCCGCGCTGATCGTGCCCAACGTGCTCGATCGTGCCGACGACGCCCGGGTGACCGCCGCACGCACCGATGTGAACAACCTGATGCAGGCGCTCAAGCTCTACAAGCTCGACAACCAGCGCTTCCCGACGGCCGAGCAGGGCCTGCAGGCCCTGGTGGCCAAACCCACCGCCGCGCCAGCCCCTCCGAACTGGAAGCCCTACCTCGACAAGCTGCCCAACGACCCCTGGGGCCGCCCTTATCAATATGTGAACCCCGGGGTCAAGGGTGAAGTCGATGTCTTCAGCTATGGCGGTGACGGCCAGACCGGTGGCGACGGCAACAATGCCGACGTGGGCTCCTGGCAATGACGCGCTGACCCGGCAGCGCGCGCCGCGGCGCGCCGCGGCGCGTGGTTTCACGCTGCTGGAGCTGATGATCGTGATGAGCCTGCTGGCCGTGGTGGTGGCCACCGTGACGCTGTCGATCCGCGATCCGTCCGCCACCCAGCTTGAACGCGAGGCCGAGCGGCTCTCGGCCCTGCTCGAGGCCGGGCGGGCCGAGTCGCGCACCTCCGGCGTGGTCGTGCGGTGGCAACCGGTGCGCAACCCCGAGGAGGGCGGTGACCAGTTCCGCTTTGTGGGCCTGCCCGATGCCGTGGCGCTGCCCACACGCTGGCTGAACGAGGGCGTTCGCGCAGACATCATCGGATCGCCGCTGATCACGCTCGGGCCCGAGCCGATCATCGGCGCACAGCGCATCACCCTGTCGCTCGACGATCGCCGGGTGAGCCTGGCCACCGACGGCCTGCAACCGTTTGCCATCGTGCCCGAGGCCCCCCGTGCGCCCTGATCGTGGCTTCACGCTGATCGAAGTGCTGGTGGCGCTGGCCGTGGTGGCGCTGGCGCTGTCGGCCGGGATCAAGGCGGCCGGTGCGCTCACCCGCAATGCGGAGCGACTGGGCGACACCATGGCCGCGCAATGGTGCGCCGAGAACCACCTGGCCGGCATCGCACTGGCGCGGCAGTTCCCGCCGGTGGGCGACAACAGCTTCAGTTGTGCCCAGGGGGGGCGCCAGTACGAGGGGCTGCTGGTGGTGCGCCCCACCCCCAATCCGAATTTCCGCCGGGTGGACGCCAACATGTTCAACGAGGCCGGCGAGCCGCTGATGACGCTGTCCACCGTGGTGCCGAGGTACTGATGACGCGGCCGCTGCATGCACTCACCCGACCACCGCGTCCACGGAGCGGCCGGGCCGTTGGTTTCACGCTGATCGAGGTGCTGGTGACCATCGCCATCCTGGCCGTCGTGGCCGGCATGGCCTGGCGCGGCATCGACGGCATCGTGCGATCCAAGGAGGTGGCCGAGTCGCGCCTGGACGCGCTGTTGCGTGTCAACAGCGTGCTGGCGCAATGGGAGGCCGACCTCGCCGCGCTGCACGACACCAAGGTGGTACCGGCCCTGCATTTCGACGGCGCCTCGCTGCGCCTGACCCGGCGCACCGACGCCGGCGTGCAGATGGTGGTCTGGACGCTGCGCGGCACCGTGTGGCACCGCTGGGCCAGCCCGGCGGTGGCCACCCGGGCCGCCGACCTGCAGGAAATCTGGCTGAACTCCCAGCAACTGCTCGGCAATGAACGGGGCGACCTGGCCGCCCTGCCCGGCACCGAGCAATGGCAGGTGTATTTCTGGCGCAACAATGCCTGGACCAACCCGCAGTCCACCGGTGACACCGACCCCAATGCCATTGCCGCGCAACGCCAGCAACTGCCGCAGGGGGTGCGCCTGACGCTGGTGGTGGCGCCGGGCAGCGGGCTCTCCGGCACCTACACACGCGACACCGTGCTGCGCGTGAGGGGAGACTGACGATGAGGCCCGCACGACAGACCCTGAGGCCTCAGCGCGGCGCGGCGCTGCTCACCGCCATGATCATCGTGACGCTGGTGGCCACGCTGGCCTCGGGCATGCTGTGGCGCCAGTGGCGTTCGGTCGAGATCGAGGCCGCCGAGCGCAGTCGCGCCCAGAGCACCTGGATCCTGATGGGCGCGCTCGACTGGGCGCGGCTGATCCTGCGCGAAGACCGTCGTGTCGGCGGCCCGGATCACCTGGCCGAGCCCTGGGCCACGCCACTGGCCGAAGCCCGTCTGTCGACCTTTCTCGCCGCCGACAAGGACAACACCGACGACGGACCCGAAGCCTTTCTGTCCGGCCGCATCAGTGACGCCCAGGCGCGCTTCAACCTGACCAACCTGACCCAGCCCGGCCAGGCCGCCGGCCCGGCGCAGGCCGCGCTCAAGCGTCTGTGCGAGAACCTCAACATCGACGCCAGCGTCTCGACCCAGCTGGCCGAAGCCCTGCAGCGCCTGGAACGCAGCGCGGCCGCAAGCGCGCCCACCAGCGTCGAGGACCTGGCCATCATGCCGCCCACCGTGGGGCAGCTCACCTGGCTGGGGGTGGACGAGAAGTCGGCGGCGGTGCTGGCGCCCTACCTCACGATCCTGCCCCGGGCCACGCCGGTGAACATCAATACCGCCTCGCGCGAGGTGCTGGCCGCCGTGCTGCAGATCGACCTGGGCAGCGCCGACCGCATCATCCAGGCCCGCCAGCGCACGCCGTTTCGTACTGTCAACGATCTGGCCGCCCACCTGCCCGGCGGCACCATCCCGCCCAGCAACCTGCTGGAGATCGGCTCGGACTTTTTCGAAGTGCAGGGCCGCCTGCGCCTGGACCACCGCATCATCGAGGAACGCTCGCTCGTCGAACGCCGCGGCCTGCAGATCGTGGCGCTGCAGCGAGAGCGCGTCAGCCTGACCCTGCCCGGCAACACCCCCTGATGCGATGCTTCAAGCTCACTGAACAGATGAAGTTCCGCGCATAATGCGTTGATTCTTATCACTCCTTGTCGAATCCGGTGTCACATCATCGTCATCTGGCTTTGGCAATGACCCCAACGACCGACCTGCCACCCTCCGCATGAGCCCCGTTGTTTCACGTCCAAAGGCTCGGGCCGCCTCCGCAGGTCGGGCCGAGTGCGGCCCGGCGTTCGACTCTGATCGGTCGATGTACTCGTCAGCCGAGGGGCTCATCCGGGTCGCCGCGCCGGGCCGCCCCAAGCAAGGCCCGATTCCCTTGGGGGATCGGTCGATGTACTCATCGGCCGAGGGGCTCAAGTGACTGTGTTGGTGATTCTCCTTGCCCCGCGGCCGCATCTGGGGCCGCGTGCCGGGCATGGCGGCGCCGAGGCCAACCTGCGGGCGCCGGCAGAGTTCGACTACGTGCTGTCGAAGGACGGCACCGTGGTGGCCGCTCAGGGGCGGGCGGCGCCGGCGCTGATGCCACGGGCGGACTCGATCATCGCGGTGGCCGATGGGGCTGACCTAGCTTGGCACCGTCCGGCCCTGCCGAAGGCGCCGGCGGCCAAGCTGAAGGCGGCGCTGGCCGGCCTGCTGGAAGAGGCGCTGCTGGAAGACCCGGCCGATGTGCACCTGGCCGTCGGGCCGGACGCTGCCGCCGGGCAGCCGACGTGGGTGGCGGCGATGCACCGCCCCTGGCTGCAACTGCAGCTGGCCGCGCTGGAATCAGCCGGCCTGAGCATCGAGCGGGTGGTGCCGCAGTACGAACCCAGCGATCCGCCACGCGGCCATTTCGAGCACGACCCGGAAGCCGAGGGTGAGCGCGACATGCGCGTTGTCCTCAGCCGCCCGGACGGGGTGCTGGTGCTGCGTCCGCAGGGCACGCTGGCGCGCCAGTGGGTGGCCCCTTTCCAGACCGAACTGCCGGACGTCGACTGGAGTGCCGAGCCGGCTGCCGTGGCGATGGCCGAGCAGGTGCTGGGCCACCGGGTGAACGTGCTGCCGCGGGCCGAGGCGCTGCTGATCGCCAGCCAGTCGGCCTGGAACCTGCGGCAGTTCGAATTCGCCAGCCGCACCCGCGGCGTGCGTGCCGTGCGCCATCTGTGGCGCGAATTCGGCAGCCCGGCGTGGCGGCCGGTGCGTTTTGGCCTGGTGTTCCTCGTCATCGCCCACCTCGTGGGGCTGAACGCCTGGGCCTGGCAGCAGCGCCGCACACTGAACGAGATGCAGCGCGCCCAGGTGCAGCTGCTGCAGTCGACCTTCCCGCAGGTGCGGGCCGTGCTCGACGCCCCGGTGCAGATGCAGCGCGAGACCGAACAACTGCGCACCCGCGCAGGCAAACCCGGGGACACCGACCTTGAGCCCATGCTGCAGGCGGTGGCCAGCGCCTGGCCCGAGACCCGGCCGGTCGAGGGACTGCGTTTCGAACCCGGCCTGCTGATGGTGTCGGTCTCGTCCTGGACCGACGACGACGTCAACCGCCTGCGCGACACCCTGGAGCCGGCCGGCTGGCGCGTGACCCAGGAAGGCACGCAGCTCACCGTGACCCGGGCCCGGCCGGGAGCGCCCTCATGAACGGCACCGCACCGATGAATCTGCAGGCCCTGCGCACACAGGCCCTGAACCGCTGGCGCAGTCTCGATGGCCGCGAGCGGCGGCTGGTGCTTGCCGCCGGCGTGCTGATCGTGCTGGCGCTCGTCTGGTGGGTCGGCATGGCGCCCGCGCTGCGCACGCTGCGCGACACCCCGCCGCGCCTGGCCGAAATCGAGGCCCAGCTGCAGCAGATGCAGCGCTGGGCGGCCGAATCCCAGGCGCTGCAGGCCGCCCCAGGCGTGACGCCGGCCCAGGCCGGGCGGGCACTGCAGGCCGGGGTCGAGCGCCTGGGTTCTGGCGCCCGCGTGAACGTGCTCGGCGACCGGGCCACGGTGACGCTGCAAGGCATCAAGGGGGATGCGTTGTGGGCCTGGTTGAGCGAAATGCGCTCGGCCGCCCGCGCCCGCCCGGTCGAAGCCCAGCTGACCCTGGGCGCAGGCGCCTACAGCGGCACGGTCGTGCTGCAACTGCCCGGGGGTGCACCATGAAGTGGCTCCCGGTGCGACGGACCGAGTCGTGGCGAACCGCCCGCCCGGGCGCGGCGGCCAGCCGCCATGCGCCGTCCCAGTTCAGTCCATCGCAGTTCGGTGGCTCGCGTTTTGGTGCGTCGCGCTTCGAGGGCTCGCGTTCGGTGGTGATCCGCCAACGTCAGGCCTCGGCGCGGCGCTGGGCGGTGGGTGGGGCCGTGTTCGGCGCCCTGGTCGCCACCGTGCTGTATGCCCCGGCGAGCTGGCTGGCCGCACTGGTGGCCCGCGCCAGTGGCGAGCGGGTGATCCTGGCGCAGGCCCAGGGCACCGTCTGGAGCGGCCAGGCGGTGATCGTGCTGACCGGCGGCCCCGGCAGCCGTGACGCTGCCGCCCTGCCGGGCAAGCTGTCCTGGTCGATCCGGCCCAACTTCAGCGGCGCGCGCGTGAACCTGCAGCAGGACTGCTGCCTCAACGGCTCGGTCGGCATGCAGGTGCAGCCCGGCCTGGGCCGTCTGCGCGTGACGCTGCTGCCGCAGCCGGGCTGGCTTGCCCAGTGGCCCAGCAGCCTGCTCGGCGGCCTGGGCACCCCCTGGAACACCCTGCAGCTCGGCGGCTCGGTGCGGCTGAGCTCTCCCGGGCTGGTGCTCGAGCAGGCCGCCGGGCGCTGGCAGATGCAGGGCAGCGCCAACATCGACATCCTCAATGCCTCGTCGCCGCTGGCCACGCTGGAGCAGCTCGGCAGCTACCAGCTGCGGCTGTTCAGCAACGATGACGGCCAGGTCCAGACCGTGCTGTCCACCCGCGAAGGCGCCCTGCAGCTCAGCGGCGATGGCCTTTGGGGGGCAGGTGGCGTACGCTTCCGGGGCGAGGCCCGCGCGAGCGAGGGCAACGAGGCGGCCTTGAACAACCTGCTGAACATCATCGGGCGACGCGACGGCGCGCGCTCGATCATCTCGATCGGATGAGCATGAAGAAACTGCGCGACCGACAGCCGGTCCGGGCCCTGCGCTCGGGCCTGGTGACGGCCCTCGGAGCCCTCCTCCTGGCCACCAGTGCACCCGCGCCGGTGTGGTCGCAGGGCGACGCCGCCAACCAGGTGACCCTGAACTTCGTCAACGCGGAGATCGACGGTGTGGCGCGGGCCATGGGCGTGATCCTGAAACGGCAGTTCGTGATCGACCCGCGGGTGAAGGGCACGATGACGCTGTACAGCGAGCAGCCGATCAGCCGCTCGGACGCCTACCTGAGCTTCCTCGCGTCCTTGCGCGGGCTGGGGTTTGCGGTGGTGCAGGTCGAGGGCCTCTACAAGATCGTGCCCGAGGCCGATGCCAAGCTGCAGACCGGCACCGTCTCGGCCGAAACCACCACCACCCGTGGCGACACCATCCTCACCCAGATCTTCCGGGTGCAGCACGAGAACGCGAACAACCTGGTCACGATCCTGCGCCCGCTGATCAGCCCGAACAACACGATCAACGTCAACCCGGGCAACAACTCGCTGGTGATCACCGACTACGCCGACAACCTGCGGCGCCTGTCGCGCATCATCGCGGCGCTGGACATTCCCAACGCCACCGACGTCGAGGTCATCCCGGTGCGTCATGCCGTGGCCGCCGACCTGGCGGTGATGATCCAGCGCCTGACCGACCAGCAGCCCGCGGTGGCCGCCGTGCCCGGTGCCGCACCGGCCGCTGCCGCAGGCAGTGGCTCGGTGATGGCCGACGCGCGGACCAACAGCCTGCTGGTGCGAGCGGCCAACCCGACCCGCCTGGCGATGGTGAAGTCGCTGGTGGCCAAGCTCGATGTGCCTGGCGCCGGCGGTGTGGCCGGCACCAACATCCACGTCGTCTACCTCAAGAATGCTGACGCCACCCGGCTGGCCCAGGTGCTGCGTGCGGCCTTCAGCAGTGATGGCCGGTCTGGCGGCGGTGCGTCGGCCGGCGGCTCCAGCAGCCCCGGCGGGCTGGGCGCAGGCGCAGCCACCACGGCCGGCGTGATGGGCACCAATGGTGCGGCAAGCAATGGCAGCTCGCCGCAGGCCACCGCGCCGGTCAGTGGTGCCGCGCAGCCGTCCACCGGTGGCTTCATCCAGGCCGATCCGGCGACCAATTCGCTGATCATCACGGCACCCGAGCCGCTGTACCGGCAACTGCGCGCCGTGATCGATCAGCTCGACTCCCGGCGTGCCCAGGTGTATGTCGAGACGATGATCGTCGAGGTCAATGCCAACAAGGCGGCCGACGTGGGCTTCCAGTGGCAGGGCCTGATCGGCAAGGACGGCGACAAGACCGGCCTGATCGGCGGCACCAACTTTGGCAGCGGTGCCAACAACATCATCAACCTGTCGCTGGCTGCCGCCGGCGGCACGACCAGCATCACCGCGCCCTCGGCCGGCCTGAACATCGGCCTGGTGCGCAACTTTGCCGGTGTGTACACCCTGGGGGCGCTGGCGCGCTTCCTCGAGACCAATGCCGACGGCAACATCCTGTCGACGCCCAACCTCGTCACGCTCGACAACGAAGAGGCCAAGATCACCATCGGCCAGAACGTGCCCTTCGTGACCGGCCAGTTCACCAACACCAGTTCGGGCTCGGGCAGCGTGAACCCGTTCCAGACCATCGAGCGCAAGGACGTGGGCATCACGCTGCGGGTCAAGCCGCAGATCGGCGAGAACGGCACCGTGCGCCTGGCGATCTACCAGGAGGTATCGAGTGTGGTGAACCAGAACGTGTCGCAGGGCGTGGCCGACGCGACCGCGGGCCTGGTGACCAACAAGCGCTCGATCGAGTCCAGTGTGGTGGTCGACGACGGCCAGATCATCGTGCTCGGCGGCCTGATGCAGGACCAGTTCCAGAACAACCGCGACAAGGTGCCGCTGCTCGGCGACGCGCCGGTGGTCGGCGGCCTGTTCCGCAGCGAGAACCGCACCCGGGTGAAGACCAACCTGATGGTCTTCCTGCGGCCGGTGGTGATGCGCGACCAGGAGGCCTCGAACAAGGTGTCGCTCGACCGCTACGACATGATCCGCGCCCAGCAGAAGGACAATCAGCCCCAGCCGCGCACACTGCTGCCGATCAACGAGGCGCCGGTGCTGCCGCCGATGCGCGCACCCCAGGCCACCGACAGCGCCACGCCGCCCGCCACGCTGCCGGCGTCGACGGCCTCGCCCAACTGATCCCGACGAGACCCGCACCCCATGGGAGCCCGCCACCCCCTGCCCTACGCCTTTGCCAAGGCGCATACCCTGCTGCTCGAGGACGACGGCGAACGACTCACGCTGTGGGCTGACGAGGGGGTGTCGCCCCAGGCGGTGTCCGAGGTGCTGCGCCAGTTCGAGGTCGACGCCTTCGAACGCGAGTCCTCCCACACGCTGGCCCAGCGCATTGCGGTGGCCTATGCGGGCGGCGAGTCCAGCGCCGCGGCCGTGGTCGGTGAGGTCGAAAGTGCGGTGGACCTCTCGCGCATGATGCAGGACCTGCCGGCCGTCGAGGACCTGCTCGAGGCCGCCAACGATGCGCCCATCATCCGCATGCTCAATGCGCTGCTGACCCAGGCCGCGAAGGACGGTGCCTCGGACATCCACATCGAGCCCTATGAGCGCAGCTCGTCGGTGCGCTTCCGGGTGGACGGCACCTTGCGCGAGGTGGTGCAGCCCAACAAGGCACTGCATGCCGCGCTTATCTCGCGCCTGAAGATCATGGCCGAGCTCGACATCGCCGAAAAGCGCCTGCCGCAGGATGGCCGCATCTCGCTGCGCATCGGCGGACGCGGGGTGGACGTGCGGGTGTCGACCCTGCCGTCGGCCCACGGCGAGCGCGCCGTGCTGCGCCTGCTGGACAAGGGCGACACACGCTTCACGCTGGAAAGCCTGGGCATGTCGGGCGCCACGCTGGAGCGTTTCAATCGCCTGGTGCAGCAGCCGCACGGCATCGTGCTGGTCACCGGGCCCACCGGCTCGGGCAAGACGACCACGCTGTATGCGGCACTGGGCCGCCTGGACACGGCCACGACCAATGTGCTGACGGTCGAAGACCCGGTCGAGTACGAACTGGCCGGCATCGGTCAGACCCAGGTCAACCCCAAGATCGACCTGACCTTCGCCAAGGCGCTGCGCGCGATCCTGCGCCAGGACCCGGACGTCATCATGATCGGTGAAATCCGCGACTTCGAGACCGCGCAGATCGCGATCCAGGCTTCGCTGACCGGTCACCTGGTGCTGGCCACACTGCATACGAACGATGCCCCCAGCGCGATCACCCGCCTGACCGACATGGGCGTCGAGCCCTTCCTGCTCAGCTCCAGCCTGCTGGGCGTTCTGGCGCAGCGGCTGGTGCGCAAGCTGTGCCCTCACTGCAAGCGCCCCGAGGCCCTGCCCGGCAGCGGTGACAGCCCCACGGCGGCCGTCCGATACCACCCGGTGGGCTGCAAGGAATGCGGCAACACCGGCTACAAGGGCCGCACCGGCGTCTACGAACTGCTGACGGCCGACGACAAGATCCGCGCGCTGATCCACAGCCGTGCCGCCGAGTCGCAGATCTTCGTGGCGGCCGAACAGGGCGGCATGCGGCCGATGCGCGACGACGGCGAACGCCTGGTCCAGGCCGGCATCACGTCACTCGAGGAGGTGTTGCGTGTCACGCGGGATTGAAGGGGACCACCCCCTACGCGCTGCGCGCGCCCCCTGCGAGGGGGCACCACCGGTGGACCGGCGGAGCCGGATCCACGGTGGTCGCTGGATGGGGATCGAGGTGCGCGGGCAATGGGGCCGCGTCGCCGTTGGCTCCGGCTTGTTCGTGTGAGGGGCGCGGTCGATGCCTGCTTACCGGTTTGAGGCGCTGGATGCGACGGGGCGCAGCAGCAGCGGCCTGATCGATGCCGACAATGCCAAGGCGGCGCGGGCGCAGCTGCGGGCGCAAAAGCTCGTGCCGATCGAGGTGCAGGCGGTCGGGTCGGCCAGTGCCGAGGCTGGCAGCGGCGTGGCATTGCGGATGCGCGGGCGGGTGTTCAGTGCCACGGCGCTGGCGATCTGGACACGCCAGCTCGCCGGGCTGGTGAGTTCGGGCCTGCCGCTGGAGCGGGCCCTGACCGCCCTGGCCGACGAGGCCGACGACGAACGCCAGCGTGAGCTGGTGGCCCATCTGCGCAGCGAGGTCAACGCCGGGGCCTCGTTCGCCAAGGCGCTGGGTACCGCGCCGAGGGAGTTCGACGACATCTACCGCGCGGTGATCGCCGCCGGTGAACAAAGCGGCGGGCTGGGCATCGTGCTGGAGAAGCTCGCCGACGACCTCGAGGAGCGGCAGGCGCTGAAGGCCAAGCTGATCGGCGCCGCGCTGTACCCGGCCATCGTCTCGATGGTGGCCGTGGTCATCGTGATCTTTCTGGTGACCTATGTGGTGCCGCAGGTGGCCTCGGTGTTCACCGGCAGCAAGCGCACCTTGCCCTTCCTGACGGTGGCGATGCTGGCGATCAGCGACTTCGTGCGCAACTGGGGTTGGCTGGCGGCGCTGGGCCTGGTGGTCGGCGGCGGCCTGCTGGCCGTCAGCCTGCGCAATGCCGCCTTCCGAGAGCGCTTCGATGCGGCCTGGCTGACGGTGCCGCTGGTTGGGCGGCTGGCGCGCGGCTACAACGCGGCCCGTTTTGCCGGCACGCTGGCGATGCTGGCCGGTGCCGGCGTGCCCATCCTGAAGGCCTTGCAGGCCGCCGCGGAAACCCTGTCGAACCAGGCCATGCGCGCCGATGCGATGGATGCGCTGGTGCAGGTGCGCGAAGGCGCACCGCTGGCGTCCGCCCTGGCCGGCAAGAAGCGTTTCCCGGGCCTGCTGGCGATGTTCTCCCGCCTGGGCGAGCAGACCGGCACCTTGCCGTCGATGCTGCAGCGAGCCGCCAACCAGCTCGGCCAGGAGGTGCAGCGCCGCGCGCTGCAGATGGCCACGATCCTCGAGCCGCTGCTGATCGTGGTGATGGGGGTGGTGGTGATGCTGATCGTGCTGGCGGTGCTGCTGCCGATCATCCAGCTCAACACCTGGGTGAACTGACACCCGGGTCAAGGCCCGACCCAGGCGGTGCACCGCCGCCTGAAACGAATGAAACCGGCGCGACATCGCACCGATACGGCCGCGGCCGACACTGAGGTCATCGTTCAACGCCCCACAGGAGCGCACCATGACCCCACAGCAGATCGACCTCGTGCAAGCCAGTTTCAGCCTGGTGCAGCCCATCGCCCCGCAGGCCGCCGCCATCTTCTATGAGCAGCTGTTCACCCGCGATCCGGGGCTGCGTCGCCTGTTCAAGGGTGACATGACCGACCAGGGTGCCAAGCTGATGCAGATGATCGGCTGGGCGGTGCAACGCCTGCGCCAGCCCGACGTGCTGCTGCCGGCCCTGAAGGGCCTGGGGCGTCGCCATGCAGGCTACGGCGTGCAGGACAGCCACTACGCCACGGTGGGCGCCGCCCTGCTCGACACCCTGGCGCTGGGCCTGGGTGCCGCCTTCACCGACGAGGTGCGCCAGGCCTGGATGGCGATGTACGGCGTGGTCGCGCAGACCATGCAGCAGGCCGCCCGCGAGGAGCCGGTGGCACTGGTCTGAGACCGCCGCACCGGGCCCTACAGTCGCCCCTCCACGATGGCCGACACCCGGGAGGTCAGCTCCTCGGCGGTGAACGGCTTCTCGATGCAGGCGCAGCCGGTCTGCCGCAAGAATTCGCGCGCGCCGGCCGACAGGGTGTCGCCGGTGACGAACACGATGCGGCGGGCCAGCTGAGGGTGCTGGGCCTGGATGGCACGCCACAGGCCGGGCCCGTCCATGCCCGGCATGCGCAGGTCGGACACCACCGCATCGAACCGGGCCTCGGACAACAGCTCGAGCGCCACTTCGCCGGATTCAGCGGTGGCCACCTCGAACTGCGCCACCTCGAGCATCTCGCGGATCACGTCGGCCAGCTCCGCTTCATCGTCGACCACCAGCACCCGGGCCGTCAGCACATCGGCCGGCGCAGGCGCCTCGCGCGGTTCGGGCGTGGCCGGTGCGGCCGCGGTGATCGGCAGGCTGAGCAGGAAGCAGGCGCCGCCCAGCGGGCTGGGCGCGGTGTCCAGCGCCAGCTCACCGGCATGTTCACGCGCCACCGAGCGGGACACGGCCAGGCCCAGACCCGTACCTGCGCCTTCGGGTTTGGTCGTGAAGAACGGATCGAAGATGCGCTGACGATGCACTTCGGCCACACCCGGCCCGTTGTCGCACACCCGCAGCCACACCTGGCCGGTCGCGCCGCCGCTGCCCGGCAGCACACCCGACTCGACCCGCACACGCAAGGGCGGGCGCACCGGCGCGTTCGGCTGCGTCAGGGCCTGCTGTGCATTGACCAGCAGGTTGAGCACGACCTGGCCGAGCTGGTCGGCGTCGGCCCGCACCGTCGGCAGTTGTGGCGCGAGTTGCAGCGTCACCTCGATGCCGCTGGTGCGCAGGTTGTACTGCAGCAGGTCGACCGCCCCGCGGACCAGGTCGTTCAGGCAGACATCGGTGCGTTCGCTCGGCTTCTTGCGCGCCATGCTCAGGAAGGTGCGCACGATGCGCCCGCAGCGCTCGGCCGCCTCGCGGATGCGCACCACGTCGGCCTGCAGGCGCGGGTCAGTGCACTTGGCCTCCAGCAGGCTGGCGCGGCCCATCACGATGGCCAGCGGATTGTTCAGCTCATGCGCGACCCCGGCCAGCAGACTGCCCATCGCGGTGAGCTTTTCGCTCTGACGCAGGGCCTCGCGCTGGCGGTTGATCTCGTCCTCGGCACGACGCCGTTCGCTCAGGTCGACCAGGAAGGCGCTGTAGAAGGTGCGCCCGTCCACCACGGTGCGCGACAGCACCATCTCGACCGGGAATTCGCTGCCGTCGGCCCGCAAGGCATTCATCTCGACACGTTTGCCGATCACGCGCGCCGGCCCGCCGGACTTCATGCGGGCCATGCCGTCCAGGTGGGCCTCGCGGTAGTGATGCGGAATGATCACGTCGCTCACCAGCCGGCCGACCGCCTCCTCGCGCCGGAAGCCGAACGCCTGTTCGGCCGCGGGGTTGAACTCGACGATACGGCCGTCTTCGTCTGCCAGCACGATGGCCGACAGCGCGTTGTCGACGATGGCCGCCTTCAGCGCCTCGGTGGTCTGCAGGTCGGCCAGACGGGCGGCCAGGTCGATCTCGCGCTGGCGCAGCTCGGTGAGGTCGCGCACGAAGGCCACCACGCCCAGCACCGGGCCGCCGCCCGGGGCATAGGGGACCAGGCTTTCCTTGACGTAACGGCGGATGTGGCCACGGTACTCGATCCAGCCCTCACGCTGCAGCGACTGCCCGGCAAACAGCCGCTCGGCCACCGGCAGATAGGACTGGTAGGCGGCCTCGCCCAGCACCTCGGACAGATGGCGCCCGACCACCTGCTCGATCGGCAGGCGCACGAAGGCCAGGGCCTCATGGTTCAGGTAGACGAAGCGGTGTGCGGCATCGATCATCGACACACGCGCGGGCACGGCATCGAACAGGGTCTGCAGCGTGGCCAGGTCGGGTGGCGGCAGGGCCGCGGGGGCGGTGATGCCCGGCGGATCGGCCGGCGCAAACCCGGGCGGCAGAGCCGGCAGGTCGGGCTTCAACGTTCGGCTCCAGGCTGGCTCACGAACACATAACCCACACCGCGCACGGTCTTGATCACCTCGGGCTTGTCGGGGTTGCGCTCGATCTTGCGCCGCAGGCGCATGATGCGCAGGTCGATCGAGCGGTCGAAGACATCCCAGCCGCGATGGTGGGCCTGTTCCATGATCTGGTCCCGGTTGAGCGGCCGGTTCGGATGGCGCGCAAACAGCGCCAGCAGGTCGAACTCGGCCGCGGTGATGTCGATGTCCTGCCCGTCGGGGCCGCGCAGCAGGCGGGTTTCGAGGTCGAGCTGGCACTGGCCAAAGGCCACGCGGTGGCCTGCCGCCAGCGCATTGAGCGGCGCCGGCGCGCTGGCGATGGGCGACTGCAGGCGGCGCAGCACGCTCTTGATGCGTGCATGCAGTTCGCGCAGGTCGAAGGGCTTGGGCACGTAGTCGTCGGCCCCCATCTCCAGGCCCACGATGCGGTCCACGGTGTCGGCCGCCGTCGTGAGCATCACGATGGCCACACCAGGGTGACGCTCACGCAGCCAGCGCGCGATGCTCAGGCCGTCTTCGCCCGGCAGGTGGACGTCGAGGATGGCGGCATGTGGCGCACCGGCTTCGACCCGGCTGCGCGCGGCAGTCGCATCAGCCGCCAGCTCGACACGGTAACCCTGGCGAACGAAATACTCGGCCAGCAGGTCGCGCAGTTCAGGTTCGTCGTCGACCACCAGCAGGGTCGGGGGTTCGAGGCTCATGCCAGCTGACTTTCAGGTCGTGTTCGAAACAAGCGCGCATGCTCGCACAGCCCGCGGCCGCCGAAAAGACCAAGAACTGGGGACACGCCCCCGCGTTCACCCGCCGTCGGCGCCGAACTCGATGAGTCGCCACGCCCCGTCGTGCACCCCGAAGTAGAAGCCGTAGGGCGCACAGAACATCACCTGCCGGCCGTCTTCGGCCACCGGGGTCGCGCGCTGCAGGCACCGCCGCACCGCGGCCGTGAACAGCTCGGGGTAGATCCGCACGAATCCGGCCCGGTCGCGCGGCCGGCTGTCGAACAGGAAGGGCAAGGCGGTCAGGTCGGCCACGGCCTGGGCATCGTTGGCCGCCATGGCCGTGCGAAAGCGCTTCAGGAAGGCCTCGAACCCGGGCGTCGGTTGCGCCGGCACCGCGCAGACCCCCACCAGCAGCCACGCCGCCAGCCCGGCAGCGCGCCACCCCTGCCACGGAACACCTCGCATCACCGCCCCTCCAAGCCTTCAGGTCAGAAGATGTGACCTGTGTCACGCGCAGTGTGCACGGGCACGGCGCTTGCATGCAACAGACCGGGGTTTGCCCCGTTGTTCCGGGGCTGCAGGCCGATAGGCTTTTGCTTCAATGGTTTCCATCAGTGGTCTTCTCGTGGAGGTTTGTCATGAGTTCCCATGATCTGGTCCCGGTTCGCGGCGCCCACATCCCGATCGCACACATGCGCTCGGTCTATCGCATGACCGACGTCGAGCGCCGGCTCGACAAGCTCCCCCACAAGGAACACGAGAACCTGCGTGCCACGTACGAGCGCATGCTCGAACGCGGCCCCGAGCGCTTCCAGGTCAAGCCCTCGGGCCTGCCAGCGATGGACTCGCTGTATGACGAACTGCCCAACTTCGGCGACGCGCTGGACGACGTGAAGCGCCAGCTCGCGCTGTGCGAGGACAGCCGCGACGCGCTGGAGATCACGCCGATGCTGCTGCTGGGCCCGCCCGGCATCGGCAAGACCCACTTCGCGCGCCGCCTGTCCCAGCTGCTGGGCACCGGCATGGGCTTCATGGCGATGAGCTCGCTGACCGCCGGCTGGGTGCTGTCCGGAGCGTCCTCGCAATGGAAGGGCGCCCGACCGGGCAAGGTCTTCGAAACCCTCGTGGACGGGCAGTACGCCAACCCGGTCATCGTGGTCGACGAGATCGACAAGGCCAGCACCGATTCGGCCTACGACCCGCTGGGCGCGCTCTACAGCCTGCTCGAGCACGACACCGCCGGCACCTTCACCGACGAGTTCGCCGAAGTGCCCATCGATGCCAGCCAGGTGATCTGGGTGGCCACGGCCAACGACGAGCGTGCGATCCCGGAGCCGATCCTGAACCGCATGAATGTCTACAGCGTGCCGGCGCCCGACCGTGACGCGGCACGGCGCATCGCGCTGCGGCTGTACACCGGCATCCGCGGCGAACACGACTGGGGCTCGCGCTTCGACCCGCAGCCGCAGGAGGCCGTGCTGGAACGCTTTGCCGACATGGCCCCGCGCGAGATGCGCCGCGCCTGGATGACGGCCTTCGGCAATGCCAAGCTGGAGCACCGCGACCGCATCGAGGTGCGCGACCTGCCCGACGCCGGGGTGCGCAAGCAGGGCATCGGCTTCGTGCACTGAGATCGGTACGGGCCGGGCACCGGGCCGTATCATCCGGCCTCATGCCCATCACCCTTGCCGACCACCTCGTCGTGGCGATCTCGTCGCGCGCCCTGTTCGACTTCGAGGAAGAAAACCAGCTGTTCGAGGCGCAGGACGACCGCGCCTACATGCATCTGCAACTGGCGCGCCTGGAGGCGCCAGCCAAGCCGGGCGTGGCGTTTTCACTGGTCAACAAGCTGCTGGCCTTCAACGCGGTGCTGCCGTCGGTCGAAGTGGTGATCCTGTCGCGCAACGATCCGGTCTCGGGCATGCGGGTGTTCCGCTCGGCCCAGCACTACGGGCTGCCGATCCAGCGCGGGGTGTTCACCCGGGGCGAGTCCCCCTACCGCTACCTGCGCCCGCTCAATGCGCACCTGTTCCTGTCGGCCAATGAGGCCGATGTGCGCTCAGCTCTCGACGCAGGGTTTCCGGCCGCGCGGGTCTACCCACTGTCGGCCCGCGCCTCGGATGCCCACCCGAACGAGGTGCGCATCGCCTTCGACGGCGACGCGGTGCTGTTCTCCGACGAGGCCGAGCAGGTGTTCCAGGCCGACGGGCTGGACGCCTTCCAGGCCCACGAAAGCAGCCGTGCGGCCAGCCCGCTGCAGGCCGGCCCGTTCAAGCCGCTGCTGGAGGCCCTGCACCGGCTGCAGCGCAACGCCACGCCGGCGATGCGGGTGCGCACTGCGCTGGTCACCGCGCGCAGCGCACCGGCGCATGAGCGGGCGATCCGCACACTGATGGACTGGCAGATCGAGGTCGACGAAGCCATGTTCCTGGGCGGGCTGCCCAAGGGTGAGTTCCTGCGGGAGTTCGAGCCCGACTTCTTCTTCGACGACCAGGTGCGCCATGTCGAGAATGCCGCCCCGCACGTGCCGGCCGGTCATGTCTCGGCCGGCGTGACCAACCTCAAGGCGCGCGCCTGAGCACGCCCCAGCGCACCGCTCGCGCCCGCATCATTCGCTGAACATCCGGCGTTGCAGGCCGTCGAGGTCAAGCACTCGCACACCACCGTATTCGATGCGGATCAGGCCGTGCCCCTGCAAGGCATGCAGGGCCTGGTTCACGCGCTGGCGCGACAGGCCGACCAGGGCGCCCAGCTCCTGCTGGGTGATGCGCAGCATCGTGCCCACACCCGGATAGAGGATGGGGTGGAACAGGGCCGCCAGGCTGCGGGCCACACGAACGTCCGGGTCGTTCAGGCGGTCGATCTCGCGCGCGGCGATGAACTGGCCGAGCCGCTCGTTGAGCTGGCGCATCACGAACCGGTTGAACGGAATGCTGTTGTCCAGCAGCCAGTGGAAGGTCTCGATCGGCAGGCCCGCCACCACGCTGCGGCGCAGGGCCTGCACGTTGTAGCGATAGGGCTCACGCTTGAGCAGGGTGCCCTCGCCGAACCAGGCGCCGGGCGGCAGGCCGGCAAAGGTCACGGCGGCCCGGGTGGAGCCGTCGTTGCTCATCTTCAGCAGGCCGTCGATCACCCCGAACCAGTAGGTCGGCGCGCGCCCCAGGCGGCAGACCAGGTCGCCCGGATCGGCCGGTGCGACCTGGATGCTGCGCGCCACCCGCTCCCGGTCGGGGCCATCGAGCACCTGCAGCCAGGGCACGTCGGCCAGTTCGCGGTCGGTGGGCATGCGCGCGCGTCGGCGCAGGGTGGAAAAGCCGGCAGGGTCGGACATGGAACGGCGTGAAATCGGGCGCGCAAGCATGCTCGCTGCGGCCTGCGCATGCCAACCCGGGTAAGTCCCCTGAGGGCGGACCCTAGGATTGTCGTCACAACGACAACCTGACGTCAAACTTGTGCCTAGCATCGGATCCAACAACTCCAACCCCGTGCTCCGGCCCTGTCCGGAGCGCCCCACCAGGAGACCGACGGTGCAAACGACGTTCCCCCGTCTGCTGCTCGAACATGCCAGCCGCCAGCCCGACGCGCCGGCGCTGCGCGAGAAGGAATACGGCATCTGGCAGACCTTGACCTGGGCCGAGCTGGCCGCCATGGTGCGTGCACTGGCCGGCGGCCTGTCGCGCGCCGGCCTGCAGCGCGGCCAGCACATCGTGGTGGTCGGCGAAAACCGCCCGCGCCTGTACGCCACGATGCTGGCAGCCCAGTCGGTCGGCGCGATCCCGGTGCCGCTTTACCAGGACGCGGTGGCTGCCGAGTTCGTGTTTCCGGTCACCAATGCCGAGGTGGCATTTGCCGTGGTCGAGGACCAGGAGCAGGTCGACAAGATGCTCGAGGTGCGCGAACAGTGCCCCGGGCTCACGCACATCTGGTACGACGACCCCCGTGGTCTGCGCAAGTATCGCGAGCCGGGTCTGGCCTCGCTCGACGACCTGATCGAGGCCGGACAGGCCCACAACCAGCAGCACCCCGGCTGGTTCCAGGCCGAGGTGGACCAGGCCCGCCCCGAAGACGTCGCCTCGATGTTCTTCACCTCAGGCACGACCGGCAATCCGAAGGGCGTGGTTCACACCCACTTCGCGCTGATCGACCGGGCCCAGGCCGGTGCGCGCTTCGACAAGCTCACCGCCCGCGAGGAAGTGCTGGCCTACCTGCCGCCGGCATGGATCGGGCAGAACTGCTTCAGCTATGCGCAGTGGCTGGTGTGCGGTTATGTGGTGAACTGCCCGGAGTCGGCCTCGACGGTCATGATCGACCTGAAGGAGATCGGCCCGACCTATTACTTCGCGCCGCCGCGCATCTTCGAGGGCCTGCTCACCAGCGTGATGATCCGCATGGAGGACGCCTCGCGCTTCAAGCGCTGGCTGTTCCACACCTGCATGGCGGTGGCGCGCCGCGTGGGCCCGGCGCGCATGGACGGCAAGCCGGTCGCGGCGCTGGACCGGCTGAAGTGGAAGCTCGGCGACCTGGCCGTCTTCGGCCCGCTGCGCAACACGCTGGGCTTCTCGCGCGTGCGGGTGGCCTACACGGCGGGCGAGGCCATCGGGCCGGACCTCTTCACCTTCTACCGCTCGATCGGCATCAACCTGAAGCAGCTGTACGGCTCCACCGAGACCGCGGTCTTCGTCTGCCTGCAGCCCGACAACGAAGCCAAGGCCGACACCGTTGGCGTGCCGGTCGAGGGCGTGCAGATCCGCCTCGCCGACTCGGGCGAGATCCTGGTGAAGTCGCCCGGCCTGCTGAAGGAGTACTACAAGAACCCCGCCGCCACCGCCGAGGTGCTGACCGCCGACGGCTGGTACCACACCGGCGACGCCGGCTTCCTCGATGCCGGCGGCCACCTGAAGATCATCGACCGCGCGAAGGACGTCGGCCGCATCGCCGGCGGCCCGAACGACGGCGCGATGTTCGCGCCCAAGTACGTCGAGAACAAGCTGAAGTTCTTCCCGCAGATCAAGGAAGCGGTGGCCTTCGGCGACAAGCGCAGCTCGGTCTGCGCCTTCATCAACATCGACTTCGAGGCCGTGGGCAACTGGGCCGAGAAACGCAACCTGCCCTACGCCGGCTACACCGACCTCGCCGGCAAGCCCGAGGTGTACGAGCTGGTGCGCGACTGCGTCGAGAAGGTCAACGCCGACCTGGCCGCGGACGAAAAGCTGGCGGGCAGCCAGATCAGCCGCTTCCTGATCCTGCACAAGGAACTGGACGCCGACGACGGCGAGCTGACCCGCACGCGCAAGGTGCGCCGCGGCACCATCGCCGACAAGTACCAGGTGCTGGTCGATGCACTGTACGGCGGCAAGCCCGAGCAGTTCATCGAGACGGCCGTCAAGTTCGAGGACGGCCGCAGCGGCAGCGTCGCGGCCACGCTGAAGATCGTCGACGTGAAGACCTTCCCGGCACTGAGGAGTGCAGCATGACCAAGCGCAGGGCCGCCCCAAGCGGTCATATCCCCC